>NZ_CP157675.1:0-300000 GCF_040105105.1 Polaromonas hydrogenivorans
ATGAGCGCGGCGTCCGTGTCTGGTCAAAATGATGACTTGTGGCAAATTTGCGTTGACCATCTGGCTCAGGAGTTGCCTGAGCAGCAATTCAATACCTGGATCCGCCCGCTGGTTGTGATTGTTGCACCCGATTTGTCCAAAGCGACGGTCCAGGTGGGCAATCGCTTCAAGCTGGACTGGGTTCGAGCCCAGTACGCCGCCCGGATTGCGGCACTATTTGAACAACTCTCCGGCCAGAGAATCCCGATTGAACTGGCACTCGCGCCACGTGAGGCACCTGTCAAATCAGAACTCGTGGTTCGCAAATTTGAACGTGCTGCAGGGGTTGCCGAGCTGGCCAGCGTCGGAACGCCTGAAGAGGCAGCCGGTTCTGCCTTCAAAAACCGGCTCAATTCCGCCTTGACGTTTGACACCCTGATTGAAGGCACGGCCAACCGCATGGGCCGAGCTGCGGCGCTTCACGTCGCCAGCAGTCTGGGTCAGCTGTACAACCCGCTGTTTATTTACGGCGGCGTCGGTCTGGGCAAAACCCACCTGATGCACGCGATCGGCAACAAACTGATGGCCGACAACCCGGCGGCCAAGGTTCTGTACATCCACGCCGAGCAGTTTGTCTCGGATGTGGTCAAAGCCTACCAGCGCAAGACGTTTGACGATTTCAAGGAGCGTTATCACTCGCTCGATCTGCTGCTGATCGACGATGTGCAGTTTCTGGCCAACAAGGATCGCACCCAGGAAGAGTTCTTCAACGCCTTTGAGGCTTTGCTGACAAAAAAATCACACATTGTGATGACCAGTGATACCTATCCGAAAGGCTTGGCGGACATCCATGAGCGCCTGGTGTCGCGTTTTGACTCCGGCCTGACAGTGGCTATTGAGCCGCCAGAATTGGAGATGCGCGTAGCTATCCTGATCCGCAAGGCTGATGCCGATGGTGCAGTCCTCCCGGAAGAAGTGGCATTTTTTGTCGCCAAAAATGTCCGTTCGAATGTGCGCGAACTCGAAGGTGCGTTGCGCAAAATACAGGCTTATTCCCGGTTTAGTCACAAGGAAATTTCCATCCAGTTGGCCCGGGAAGCACTGCGCGACCTGCTGTCGATCCAGAATCGACAGATTTCGGTGGAAAACATCCAAAAGACGGTGGCCAACTATTACAAGATCAAGGTTGCCGACATGTACTCAAAGAAGCGGCCCGCCAACATTGCCCGACCGCGCCAGATCGCCATGTACCTGGCCAAGGAATTGACGCAAAAAAGCCTGCCCGAGATTGGCGAGTTGTTTGGCGGCCGCGACCATACCACCGTGTTGCATGCCGTACGAAAAATGGCGGCCGAGCGGCAATTGATGACTGAACTCAACCAGCAACTGCATGTACTGGAGCAAACGCTCAAGGGTTGAAAACAAGGAATTTTTTACGTTTCAGGCTTGTCGGGACGCCCCGCAAACCCTGGGGATAACTTTCTAATAACTTATGACTTATCCACAGGAACAGGCGAAAATGAAAAGTTATTCATATTTAACACACTGTTTTCAGTGTGCTTATGCACAAGGTTTAGCGATGCTCAAGTACTTGATTTAAAAGAAAAAAAAGCCGTTGTCCACAAAAAAGCCCTCCCTCTACTACTACTACTAATTTATATTTAAGAATTAAAGATAAAGACAAAAGGAAAAGATGATTGTTCTGAAAGCCACTCAAGATAAGTTTTTAGGCGTGCTGCAATCGGTTGCGGGAATCGTGGAACGCAGGCATACCTTGCCCATTCTGGCCAACGTGCTGATCCGCAAGACCGGTGCGCAACTGCAGCTCACGACGAGCGATCTGGAAATCCAGATCCGCACCACCGCCGAACTCGATGGCGATGAAGGCGATTTCACCACCACGGTCGGCGCCCGCAAGCTGATCGATGTGCTGCGTTCCATGCCCAGCGACCAGACCGTGTCGCTCGAATCGGCGCAGAACAAGCTGATTTTGAAAGGCGGCAAAAGCCGTTTCACGCTGCAAACCCTGCCGGCGGAGGACTTTCCGCTGGTGCAGGAGGCGGCCAGCTTTGGCCCGGTGTTCTCCGTGCCGCAAAAGGTGCTGAAGGAGCTGCTCAACCAGGTGTCGTTTGCCATGGCGGTGCATGACATCCGCTACTACCTCAACGGCATCCTGTTCGTGGCCGAAGGCAAGCAGCTGAGCCTGGTCGCGACCGACGGTCACCGGCTGGCGTTTTCGTCGGCAACGCTCGATGTCGAAGTGCCCAAGCAGGAAGTGATCTTGCCGCGCAAGACGGTGCTGGAAATGCAGCGCCTGCTCAGCGACAAGGAAGGCGCGATCGAGATGCAGTTTGCCGGCAACCAGGCCAAGTTCAGCTTTGAAGGCATGGAATTCGTGACCAAGCTGGTCGAAGGCAAATTCCCCGACTACAACCGGGTGATCCCGAAGAACCACAAAAACATCATCACGCTGGGCCGCGCCCCTTTGCTGGCCAGCCTGCAGCGCACCGCCATCCTGACCAGCGAAAAGTTCAAGGGTGTGCGCCTGAACATCGAGCCCGGCACCCTGCGCGTGGCATCAAACAATGCCGAGCAGGAAGAAGCGGTCGATGAACTCGACATCGACTACGACGGCGACGCCATCGAAATCGGCTTCAACGTGACCTACCTGATCGATGCCCTGAACAACATGAACCAGGACATGGTGAAAATCGAACTGGCGGACTCCAACAGCTCGGCCCTGCTCACCATTCCCGACAATGCGGCTTTCAAATACGTCGTGATGCCGATGCGAATTTAAGGCGAATTCAAGCGCAAAACGCCTGAAGCGAAAGACAGACCCGCGAAGCTTCGCGGGTTTGGTCATTCAAGAGATTGAAGAAATTGGGAACTGCTGTCCATGACTGAAGAAAATAAACTGAACGAAGCCGACCAAGTACACGTGTCTGACGGCTTGGCGGGCGAAGGAAGCTCCAATTTCCAGCCCAAAATCGACACCAACCAGGCGGGCGCCTCGGAGGCCTACGGCGAAGGCTCGATCCAGATCCTGGAGGGCCTGGAAGCTGTGCGCAAGCGCCCCGGCATGTACATCGGCGACACCTCGGACGGCACCGGACTGCATCACCTGGTGTTCGAGGTGGTGGACAACTCCATCGACGAGTCCCTGGCGGGCCACTGCGATGACATCCTGGTGACCATCCACACCGACAACTCGGTCAGCGTGGTCGATAACGGCCGGGGCATTCCCACCGGCGTGAAGATGGACGACAAGCACGAGCCGAAACGCTCGGCCGCTGAAATTGCGCTGACCGAACTGCATGCCGGCGGCAAGTTCAACCAGAACAGCTACAAGGTGTCGGGCGGCCTGCACGGCGTGGGCGTGAGCTGCGTGAATGCCTTGTCAAAAATGCTGCGGCTGACGATTCGCCGCGACGGCAAGGTGCATGTCATGGAGTTCTCCCGGGGCTTTGTGCAAAACCGAATCTCGGAGTCGGTCAATGGCGTCGAGGTTTCACCGATGAAGGTGATGGGGCCGACCGACAAGCGCGGCACCGAAGTCCACTTTTTGCCCGACACCGAAATCTTCAAGGAAAACAACGATTTCCATTACGAGATTTTGAGCAAGCGCCTGCGCGAGTTGAGCTTTTTGAACAACGGCGTGCGCATTCGCCTGAAGGACGAACGCAGCGGCAAGGAGGATGATTTTTCCGGCACCGGCGGCGTCAAGGGCTTTGTGGAATTCATCAACAAGGGCAAAACGGTATTGCACCCCAACGTGTTCAATGCCATGGGCGACCGCCAGAGCGACCAGGGCACCAACATCGGCGTCGAAGTGGCGATGCAGTGGAACAGCGGCTACAGCGAGCAGGTGCTGTGTTTCACCAACAACATTCCCCAGCGCGACGGCGGCACCCACCTGACCGGCCTGCGCGCCGCCATGACGCGGGTCATCAACAAATACATCGATGACACCGAACTGGCCAAGAAAGCCAAGGTCGAGGTCACCGGCGACGACATGCGCGAAGGCCTGTGCTGCGTGCTGAGCGTGAAGGTGCCCGAGCCCAAGTTTTCGAGCCAGACCAAGGACAAGCTGGTGTCCAGCGAAGTGCGCGGCCCGGTTGAGGACATCGTCAGCCGCCTGTTGAACGACTACCTTCAGGAACGGCCGAACGACGCGAAGATCATCGTCGGCAAGATCATCGAAGCCGCCCGGGCTAGAGAAGCCGCCCGCAAGGCGCGCGACATGACGCGCCGCAAGGGCGTGCTCGACGGCATGGGCCTGCCCGGCAAGCTGGCCGACTGCCAGGAAAAAGACCCGGCGATGTGCGAGATTTACCTGGTCGAGGGCGACTCCGCCGGCGGTTCGGCCAAGCAGGGCCGCGACCGCAAGTTCCAGGCGATTTTGCCGCTCAAGGGCAAGATCCTGAATGTTGAAAAAGCCCGCTACGAAAAGCTGCTGACCAGCAACGAAATCCTGATTTTGATCACCGCTTTGGGCACCGGCATCGGCAAGGGCGGCGGCGTGGGCGGCACGCCCGGCACCGACGACTTCAATGTCGCCAAGCTGCGCTACCACCGCATCATCATCATGACCGATGCCGACGTGGACGGCGCGCACATCCGCACGCTGCTGCTGACCTTTTTCTACCGCCAGATGCCCGAGCTGATCGAGCGCGGCCACATCTACATTGCCCAGCCGCCGCTGTACAAGGTCAAGGCCGGCAAGGAAGAGCAGTACCTGAAGGACACGGCCGCACTCGACGGCTTCCTGCTGCGGATTGCGCTGAAGGATGCATCGGTGCAAACCGGCGCCGACGACAGCTCCGTGCTGACCGGCGATGCGCTGGGCGAACTGGCGCGCAAGCACCAGCAGGCCGAATCGGTGATTCATCGCCTGATGGGTTTCATGGACGCCGAGGCGCTGCGCGCGATTGCCGATGGCGTGTCGCTCAACCTGGACACGGTGGCCGATGCCGAAGTGTCCGCTGTTGCGCTGCAGGCCAAGCTGCGCGAACTGAACACGACAGGTGCACCGGCCGAGGTGGCCGGCGAATTCGACGTGCGCAGCGACAAACCGATTCTGCGCATCAGCCGCCGCCACCACGGCAATGTCAAAAGCAGCGTGCTGACGCAGGACTTCGTGGTCGGCGCCGACTATGCCGTGCTGGCCGAAGCGGCCAGCACTTTCCACGGCCTGATCGGTGACGGCGCCAGGGTGATGCGCGGCGAAGGCGAGCGGCGCAAGGAAGAAAAGATCAGCGACTTCCGCCAGGCCATGCGCTGGCTGATCGGCCAGGCTGAACACGGCACGGCGCGCCAGCGCTACAAGGGGCTGGGCGAGATGAACCCGGCCCAGCTCTGGGAAACCACGCTCGA
Source organism: Polaromonas hydrogenivorans (assembly GCF_040105105.1). GTDB lineage: Bacteria > Pseudomonadota > Gammaproteobacteria > Burkholderiales > Burkholderiaceae_C > Polaromonas > Polaromonas hydrogenivorans. The sequence continues at coordinate 5,356 of NZ_CP157675.1, forward strand.
CCCCAAGGTTCGCCGCCTGCTCAAGGTGCAGATCGACGACGCCATCGAGGCCGACCGGGTGTTCACCATGCTGATGGGCGACGAGGTCGAGCCGCGCCGCGAGTTCATTGAGCAAAATGCCTTGCGCGCCGGAAATATTGATATTTAAGGGCACACGACTGGCCTGACGATCCGATGCGCTCCACATGAAACTCACTGCCGTCATCGACTTCGAAACCACCGGCATTTCACCGGGCTGCGGCGACCGCGCCACCGAGGTGGCGATTGTGCTGCTGGAGGGTGGCCGGGTGGTGGACCGTTTCCAGAGCCTGATGAATGCCGGTGTTCGCATTCCTTCCTTCATCACCCAGCTGACCGGCATCACCAACGCCATGGTGGCCGGCGCGCCCGACGCCGCGCAGGTCATGACGCAGGCCAGCCGCTTTGTCGGCGATGCGCCGCTGGTGGCGCACAACGCCGCGTTTGACCGCAAGTTCTGGCAGGCCGAACTGGACCGCGCCGGGCTGGCCGCGCCGCAGCCCTTCATCTGCACCCTGCTGCTGTCGCGGCGCCTGTATCCGCAAGCGCCCAACCACAAGCTGGGTTCGCTGGTCGATTTTCACGGCCTGCCGCGCACCGGGCAGGCGCACCGGGCGCTGGCCGATGCCGAAATGGCGGCCGAACTGCTGGGCCAGATCCAGCACGACCTGCGTACCCGCCACCGCGTGGCCCAGCCCGACCATGCGCTGCTGATGGCCTTGCAGCGCTGCGCCAAGTTGGCTGTCGGCGCGTTGATGGCCAGGCATGCCAGCGCGTGAGTCTTGTTCAGATGCTATTAAATAAATAGCTGCTTGCGCATGGCTGGCTTGCGCTAGAGCCCATAAACACTCATAAAAATCACCATGAACACCCACGTCCGACCCGTTACGCCGCCTTCTACCCAAGACAGCACCCGCATCGACGACCTGCGCATCGGCGCGGTGCGTCCGCTGATCACGCCCGCGCTGCTGCAGGAGTGGCTGCCCACGCCGGTCAGCGTCCAGGCGCTGGTGGCGGACAGCCGCGCCGCGATCTCAAAGGTGCTGCATGGCGCCGACGACCGGCTGGTGGTCGTGGTCGGGCCGTGTTCCATCCACGACCATGCGCAGGCCATGGACTACGCCCGCCAACTCAAGGCGCAGGCCGATGCGCTCAAGGACGATTTGCTGATCGTGATGCGCGTGTATTTTGAAAAGCCGCGCACCACCGTTGGCTGGAAAGGCTACATCAACGACCCGCACCTGGACGGCAGCTTTGCCATCAACGAAGGGCTGGAAATGGCGCGCCAGCTGCTGCTCGACGTGCTGGCCCTTAGCCTGCCGGTGGGCACCGAATTCCTTGATTTGCTGAGCCCGCAGTTCATCAGCGACCTGGTGAGCTGGGGCGCGATTGGCGCGCGCACCACCGAAAGCCAGAGCCACCGCCAGCTCGCCAGCGGCCTGTCGTGCCCGGTCGGCTTCAAGAACGGCACCGATGGCGGCGTGAAGGTGGCGGCCGACGCCATCCAGGCGGCGCAGGCCACGCATGCCTTCATGGGCATGACCAAGATGGGCCAGGCGGCGATTTTTGAAACCCGGGGCAATGACGACTGCCATGTGATTCTGCGCGGCGGCAGGCAGACCAATTATTCGAAGGCCGACGTGGACGCGACCTGCGCGCAGCTCAAGGCCGCCGGCCTGCGCGAGCAGGTGATGATCGACGTGTCGCACGCCAACAGCAGCAAGCAGCACCAGCGCCAGATCGAAGTCGCCGCCGACGTGGCGGGCCAGGTGGCGGCGGGCGACCACCGCATCATGGGCCTGATGATTGAAAGCCACCTGAATGAAGGCCGGCAGGACATCGTTCCCGGCCAGCCCTTGAAGCACGGCGTGTCGGTGACCGATGCCTGCATCAGTTTTGCGCAGACCGTGCCGGTGCTGCAAGGGCTGGCGGCGGCGGTGCGGGCGCGGCGCCTGGCATAAACCTTTCTTCGATTTCCCCTGTCTAGACTGACCAAATGGAGGCCATCATGTCCACATGGCAACTGCAGGACGCCAAAGGAAAATTCAGCGAGGTTGTGAAGCGTGCTCTGAGTGAAGGGCCGCAGGAAATCACGGTACGGGGCGAGTCGGTGGCTGTGCTGATTTCACGCACCGAATATCTCCGCCTGGCGCATCCCAAAATTGGGTTTGTTGAGTTCATGCGCCAGTCTCCACTGGTCGGGCTGGACCTGGAGACCGAGCGGCAACCGGGCCTGACACGCGAGACCGAGTTGTGAGCTGCCTGATTGACACTTGCGTGAGCGCGGAGCTGGTGCGCTTCAAACCCGATGCCAAGCCGTGCTGGACTGGTTTGCCACTACACCGGACAAGGCCCTGTTTTTGACGTCTTGACGCTGGGCGAAATTTTGAAAGGCGTTGAGAAACTGGCCGATACCCAGCGCCGCAAAAAACTGCGCATGACGATTGAAATCCGTCTTCATGCCATTCACTGAACAGGGCTGCTACCTTTGGCGCAAGATCATTTGCTCTTTTGAAAGAACGATTTCAAACTTGGACAGAAAGCTTTGACCCAGCAAGGCGTCGTTGGCGTTGTCGCCCACAAGCCCGACACCGATGCGCACGCTCGATATACTCACCGGCCCGAGCGCGACGGGAACGTCAGACACGATTCGCCCGCGAAAGTCTCCATTGGCGGTCTTGAACACAGTAGGCACGCCCGCCGAAATATCGGCCGTGCGCGAAAATTTTTCGCTGACGGTCACGAGCGATGCGCCGGTATCGACCATGAAGTTGACGGGTTTTCCGTTGACCAGGCCGGCGGCATAGAAGTGACCGTCTCTTGCTCGTGGAATCACCAAATCACCGCTTGCCGATATCGAAACGGCTCTGGGTTTCAGGTAGTGGGCCATGCCTGCATACAGCAAGCCCATGACCACAAGCCAAAAGACGGCAATTGCTGCCGACCCCCGCTTGAGACTGGCTGGAAGTGCGGTGTTATTTGAACGACTTTCTTTTCTGGTGCGCTCTTTCTGCGCTTCCTTCCACCAGTCCCGATCTTGCATGCCCATTGGATTTTTTTCCTTGAATTGCTTGCCGGACTCCAAGCTTATGCCATGAATCCAAACATCCGCGCATGAAACGCCAAAAACTCGGGTGCAGGACGAAACCGCTCCGGCAAGCGGATGGCCTGGCCGTTAAACCGCAGCAAAGCATCGGCCATGAAGCGGTCCTCCTGTTGAGCCTTGAAAGCCGGTGCAACACGAACCGTGAAATCAGGCATCACCGTGATCAAACCCTGGTCGTAGGCTTTGTCGTGCAGCGCGGAAAGGCAAAGGCCGTTTTGGGGATTCAAGCGGTTTTTTCTGTCCATGCGCCACGGCACGATATGGCTGGCAATCACCAATTTTTCATGCTGCAAGCCACTGATGCAGCAAGTCGCGTCATAGCTGGCCAGCACTGATTTTCTGAACCGCGCTTGGTTGATGCGAACTTGCACCCAGGCGCTGCGCATTCGCCCTTCCTCACCCGCAAACGGCGCTTCCTCGATCTCTTCAATGAGTGCGCTGTCTGCTGCAACGCCGTGGTTCAGCGCCAGCGTTGAATAGGCATTCGCAGCTTCTTCAGCAACCGCATCCCAGTTGTTTTGAAGCGCTGCCCAAAGAGCGCGGTCCTGGTTTGATGCGCCGCTTAAGCCGGCCCGGCCGCTGGCAATGATTTGCGGATCAAGGCTTGCAAAATTGACCAGCTTCATCGCGACCGAACTGGGCGTTCGCCCCTGCCATGCCGCAAGCTGTTGAACTTCAGGCGTGCCACGGTGCAGCTTCCCAAACGGCAGCAAGGTGTACAGGTGAAAGGCTGCGAGTGTGTGGGACTGTGTCCATTTGACTGAGGGCGATGGCATTGGGTACTTTTTAAAGAGGGGGGAACATCCATTACCGGCAACGAAGCCGAAACTGCCGGTCGCGCGCCTGCTTGCGCTGCTCCCTGATCCAGTCTTGCGTTTGCGCGCCTTGCGGTTGGCGCGCCATGGAATCCCCGTGCTTGATTTGCGAATCGAGCCACTCGCATTCCGTTTTTTTGGCTGCCGCATCGCTGATGGAACTGGCTTGCACTTCAACGATGTGTTGGGCGGTTGCCGTCGCTTCGGCTGGGCCGGCGGCTGTTGGCCGGACGGCCGCCATCAGGTTGTGATTGGCTCGCGTGGTGACCTGGCTGCTGACTGATCCTTGCGGGCATGCGGCGTCGCCGTAGCTGGTGCGGCCGTTCACCACGCACTTGGTCACTTGGGAAATGCCCGCTGCCGCGTTGGAACTGTTTGGGTAGGCGGGTTGCGTTGGAAGGGCCGACGTTGGTGCGGGGATTGGATGCCGGGCTGGCTGGGGCATTGACTCGGCAACAGGCTGAGGTGCTGGGCGTTGGTTCAGTTTCCAGTCGGCTGCCTTGTAGAGAAAAAACAGCAGCGCCACAAAGACAAGCGCCATGCCCAAGGTGCCCAGCTTGAACCGCTCGGGCGGCGGGCTGAACGGCCGTTGACGCCGGGATTTTTCATGCATGTAATCCCGGTCCATCAGTCCCATGCTGCAGTTCCTTGTGCTTTTAGAAGCCGTATTGCCCGCCTTGCCAGGCTTGCGGAACCTCCCGCAGCCAACAAGCTGATTATGAGTTGAGCGCCGGCCGAATCGGCGCATCAGAAGCGCCGATGTTTGACCTTTTTAAGCATCAAATAGGCCTTTTGCGCAATAGCCACAAGCATGAGAAGCTATTAAATAAGTAGCGATTGCACTGGGATGCATGGGCGCGGGCTGCGGGGAAAGCGGCGCTGTCCGACACCGCAAGCCTTCGCTTGATCCAACAATGGGGCAGGCGGAATGACGCTGTTTTTGAACCCCGGCCTCTCGTCCTGCTTGTGCGGAACGTGCCTTCAAGGCGCTTTTCGCTTCTGCTTATCCACTTATCCAACGGAAACCATCATGACGAGCAAACAAAACCCGCAAGACAAACAGACGCCGCACACCGGCAAGGTCGAAAACGACAGCAACAAGCAGGGCGATCAGGAGCCCACGCAGTTGAACCAGGGCCAGCGCACGCCGGACAGCCGCAGCGACCGCGAGGCGCATGTGGGCGGCAACAACCAGTCGCAGTCGCGCCGCGGGCCGGTGGGCTCGCCCAAGCGCTGACGTTCGGCCGGGCAATAAGGCCGGGCCGCTACTACCGATGGCAGCTTTTCACTTTTTCTTCTGATGCGAAGGCAACACCATGGGCATGCTGATTCTGGGGCTGGTTCTTTTTCTGGGCGTGCATTCGACGCGCATCGTCGCCGAAGGCTGGCGCACGGCCATGATCGGGCGTTTGGGCGAAAAGCGCTGGAAGGGCCTGTACGCGCTGGTCTCGCTGGTCGGTTTCGGGCTGGTGGTGTGGGGTTTTGGCCTGGCGCGGCAGCAGCCGGTGCAGTGGTGGGCGCCGCCGTTTGCCACGCGCCATCTGGCCTGGCTGCTGACGGCGCTGGCTTTCATTTTGCTGGCGGCCGCCTATGTGCCGCGCAACGCCATCAAGGCACGGCTGCACCATCCGATGGTGCTGGGCGTGATGTGCTGGGCCGTGGCGCATCTGCTGGCCAACGGCAACCGGGCGCATGTGCTGCTGTTTGGCAGTTTCCTGGTGTGGGCGGGGCTGAGCTTTCGCTCGGCACGGGCACGCGACCGGGCCGCGCTGGCCGTGTACCCGGCGGGCACGGCGGGCACGGCTGCGGGCACGCTGATGGCCGTGCTGGCCGGCATGGCCGCCTGGGCCGTGTTTGCGTTCTGGGCGCATGGGCTACTGATCGGCATTCGGCCGGTGTAAAAAGCCCTGATGGGCCGCGTTTTCGCGTTTCGGCTGCTGACATGCGTTACAAAATAACGCCATGTGCATGTCACATGGTGAATATCGCGCCAGCCGCTGGCGGCCGATGGCTGAAAAAGCGCCATGAGCGGGGCATTGCGCATCGACTTACATACTTCACGAAGCCGACACCCGGCGCACATTTTGCCGGGCGAAGATGAATGCTTCTTCAACACAGGAGCTTCAATGCACGGTTTCAACCATTCCCGCACCCTATCCATCCCAACCTCTTCCCTCCCTTCCCCGTGGAAGCAGCAGCGCTTCTTGCGGGCCATTCCTTCCCTGATGGTGCTGACCACGGCCATCGCCTGGGGCACTGCATCGCATGCCGGCGGACTGGCCCTTGATGGCGCCCTGCGCAATGGCGTGAATGTTGCCGCCGGCCCCGCTCTGGACGCTGGCGTGAGTGCCGGCGTGGGCGTGGACGCCAGTGCCGGCGTGAAGGGCGCCAGCGGCATGGCCGGAGTCGATGCCGCAGGCAGCGCCGGTTCTGGCGCCAACCGCAATATCACGGATGAGCAGCGCATGGCGGCCATGGCTGCGGTGGGTGGCGATGCGAATGCGCAGGGCGCCGCTGGCGTTGAGGCTCCAGGCGGCGCGGTCAAGGCGGCCGCTGAAGGCGTGGGCCGCACGGCAGGCGGTGTGCGTGGCATGGGCGAATCCGTCGGCGGCGCTGCGGCGCGGACCGGCCAGCGCGCGACCCAGGGCGTCAGGTCCGAGGCTTCGGGGGGCTTGAAGGGCGGCGCGAATGCCGCCACCAGCGCCGCCAGCGGCGCCAGGACCGGCATGCCGGGCACTGGCAAGTCCGGTGCCGCAGGCGCCAGAATCGGCGCCGGCGTGGATGCCGATGCGGGGGCCGGCCTCAAGGGCGTGATACCGGCGCGTTAACTCCGTTCAAGCCCGCAGGCGGGGCAATGCAGTGCCGCGCCCTGCACCTCCGGCGCGCCCCTGAAAGCGCTGGAACAAAAAAGCAGCAGCGGCCTTTGCGCCGCTGCTGCTTTTTTTGGGGAAAAGAATATCGGCCCGGCCTGGCTACTTGTCGGGCAATTCAATCTTGACTTCAAGCACATCGAGGTTTTCCTGCCGTTCAAGGTTGAGCTTGATGTCGTTGGGATTGATGTTGATGTACTTGGCAATCACGGCAATCAGGTCGCGCTGCAGCGCCGGCAGGTAGTCGGGCTCGTGGCTGTTGCGCCCCGAGCGCTCATGCGCCAGGATGATTTGAAGCCGCTCCTTGGCAACATTAGCCGTTTTTTTCTTTTCGCCAAGCAGGAAGGAGAAAAATGAGGCCATGGTTTTTTACTTTCCCCCGAACAGGCGTTTGAAGAAACCGGGCTTTTGCGCGTCGATGAAGCGCATTGGCTTGTCCTCGCCCATAAAACGGTCGATCACGTCCTTGTAGGCTTCGGACACGTCGGTGCCCTGCATGTGTACCGCCGCCACGCCCTGGTTGGACGCCTGCAGCACGGTTTCGGATTCGGGAATGACGCCGATCAGCTTGATGCGCAGGATGTCCTGGATGTCTTCGAGCGACAGCATCTGGCCCTGGTCCACGCGGCTGGGGTTGTAGCGGGTGATGAGCAGGTGCTCCTTGATCGCCTCGCCGCCGTCGATGGCGCGCTGGGTCTTGCTCGACAGCATGCCCAGGATGCGGTCGGAGTCGCGCACCGAGGACACTTCGGGGTTGGTGACGACCAGCGCTTCGTCGGCGAAATGCATCGCCATCAGCGCGCCGGTCTCGATGCCGGCGGGCGAGTCGCAGACGATGTACTCGAAGTCCATCGCCGCCAGGTCATCGAGCACTTTCTTGACGCCGTCGATGGTCAGCGCGTCCTTGTCGCGGGTTTGCGAGGCGGCCAGCACGAACAGTTCGGGGCACTGCTTGTCCTTGATGAGGGCCTGGTTGAGCGTGGCTTCGCCCTGGATGACGTTGATCAGGTCGTACACCACGCGGCGCTCGCAGCCCATGATCAGGTCCAGGTTGCGCAGGCCGACGTCAAAGTCGATCACGGCGGTTTTGTGGCCACGCAGGGCCAGGCCGGTTGCAAAGCTGGCGCTGGTGGTGGTTTTGCCGACGCCGCCCTTGCCGGAGGTGACCACAATGATTTTTGCCATTCGAAAAAGTCCTTTTGAAAACGGTAGGTAGGTCAGTCAGGTCAGCAGGGCGCGAATGCAGAATCATGCATCAAACCCTGCTCGACAGGGAAGTGAAATAGGCTGATTGATGTGTAGGAGGCCTGGGGGTCATGTTCACTGCATCGGGGTCATGACCAGCCGTTCGCCGTCCGGGCCGTCCACCAGCCGCACTTGCGCGGGATGGCCGGTCACTTCGGGCGGCAGCGGGTTTTCGCTGGTGCGGTAGATGCCGGCAATCGACAGCAGTTCGGCCTCCAGCGTCAGCGCGAAAATGCGCGCCTCGGTGTTGCCGCGCGCGCCGGCAATGGCCCGGCCGCGCAAGGGCGCATACACATGGATGTGGCCGTCGGCAATGACTTCGGCGCCGGCATTGACCATGGCCAGCACGACCAGGTCGCGGCCACGCGCATACACCTGCTGGCCCGAGCGCAAGGGCTTGTCGATGACCAGCGCGCCCAGCGGCGGCGCATGCAGTTGCGGTTGCTGCTGCTGGGTCTGCGGCGCGGGCTGCTCGGCCGATGCGGCGGCCGGGCGGGGCGTCAGCAGGTGGGCATCCTGCCCGGGAACCAGTCCGGCTTTCTGGGCAGCGGTCATTTGCGCGGGGTTGCCGCCCTTGACGGCAATCGGCACCAGCCGGTAGCTGCGCAGCAGGCTGATCAGGGCGCGGAAATCAATCTCGGCCGCATCGGCCTGGCCGGCATTTTGCAGCGGCGACAGGTCGATGACCAGCGCGTCCTGGTCGAAAAAATCAGGAATGTCGCCGAAGCGCAGCGTCATCTCGCGCGCCAGCGCCGCCAGGTCGGTGGACTTGAGCAGCAGCGCGACCAGGGGGAAATTGGCGCTTTTGATTTCAAAGGTGGTCAAGGTGGCAGCAGTCATGGTCATGGGCGTGCGGGGCTTCTTGGTGAACAAAAGGAGGCAGACCCTGATGGGGTGGCAGCGCCCATGCCGGCTGAGGACCCCAGGGTAGCGCAGGACGCCCGGCCTTCCCGGAGGCTCGGCGTTTGAACAGCGTCAGGCATTGAATGCATGCGGATTGCGCCCATCTGGAAACATTGAAAACAAAAAGGGACATTATCCCGGAACTCGATGAACTTCCTGATGCTTTCCGGGCTGAGCGCCCTGCTTCATGGCTATGTGGCCTTTCGCCTGATTCCAGATCTGGCGGCGTTTCCTGCAGCCCGGCTGGTGCTGGGCGGCGTGTTGATCGCTTCAGCCCTGCTGATTCCCCTGGGGCTGATGGCCCGCCGCCTGGCCGCGCCGCCGCTGGCCGACCGCCTGAGCTGGGCCGGCCTGCTGTGCATGGGGCTGTTTTCGTCACTGATGGTGCTGACGCTGCTGCGCGATGCGGCGTCGGCCGTGCTGTGGGGCGTGCATTTCCTGGCGCCCGATGGGCTGGCGCTGGCCGAGTGGCGCGGCGCCTCGGCGCAGGCCGTGCCCTTGCTGGGCGGGCTGGCCACGCTGCTGGGGTTCTGGAACGCCAGGCGCACGGCGGCGGTGGTGCGGGTCGATGTGCCGATTCAAGATCTGCCGGCCGCCTGGCATGGCTTTACCGTGGCGCAGATCAGCGACATCCATGTCGGGCCGACCATCCGCCAGCATTATTTGCGCCGCATCGTCGAGCGCGTCAATACGCTGGGCGCCGACGTGGTGGCGATCACCGGGGACCTGGTCGATGGCCGGGTCAGCGAGCTGGCCGCGCATGTCGCGCCGCTGGCGGATTTACGCTCGCGCCACGGCACGTTTTTTGTCACCGGCAACCATGAATATTATTCGGGCGCGCAGGCCTGGATCGACGAGTTGCGGCGCCTGGGGCTGACGGTGCTGCTCAATGAGCATGTGGTGATCGCGCAGGCGGCAGCAGGAGACGCCGGCAGGCCGCTGGTGCTGGCCGGCGTGACCGATTTCAGCGCCGGGCATTTTGACCCGGCGCAGCGCAGCGACCCGGCCGCCGCGCTGCTGGGCGCGCCGGCTGACGCGGTGCGGGTGCTGCTGGCGCACCAGCCGCGCAGTGCGGCGGCCGCCGCCGAAGCCGGTTTTGACCTGCAGCTTTCGGGCCACACGCATGGCGGGCAGTTTTACCCGTGGACCTGGTTCGTGCGCTTGCAGCAGCCGTTCACGGCCGGCCTGCACCAATGGGGCACGCTGTGGGTGTACACCAGCCGGGGCACGGGCTACTGGGGGCCGCCCAAGCGCTTCGGCGCGCCTTCCGAAATCACCTGCGTGCGGCTGGTGGCGGCTTGATTTGCAAGCAAAATCACCTGATTAGCTACCTGCCTCAGACAAGTATGAAAGCCGTCATTCCCGCGAAGGCGGGAATCCAGTAGCCAAGCGCCTTGAGAACCCTGGATTCCCGCCTTCGCGGGAATGACAAGCGGTTTTAGTCTGAGCTATGTATCTAATCAGGCAAAATCACTGGTTTTCGCATGTCCCATCAGCATACTAAGCTATTTAATTCATAGCATTCTGCCGGCTTGCCAACAGCCCGCAAAACCCGATGGAAACCCCATGAACAACGATCCCGCCATCCATGTCCTGAGGCTGAACCCCGGCGACGACCTGCGCGCCGAACTGCAATCGGCCTTCAACGCGCTGCAGGCCCGGGGCTGCCGGGCCGCCTGCGTCATCTCGGCCGTCGGCAGCCTGTCGCGCGCCGTGCTGCGTTATGCGGCCGAGGCGCATGGAAGCGTGCTGGACGAGCCGCTGGAACTCATCACCCTGTCGGGCACGCTGAGCCCGGACGGCATGCACCTGCATGCCAGCGTCGCCGATGCCCGGGGCCGGATGCGCGGCGGCCACGTCATGCCGGGCTGCAGCGTTCGCACCACGGCTGAAATCGTGCTGGCGCTGCTGCCGGGCTGGGCGTTCAGCCGCGCGCACGATGCCCGGACCGGCTTCATGGAACTGGTGGCAACGCCCGCCAGCACCAAACATTCAGACTGAATTGGGCTCTGGCGCACGGCCAGCGGGTATGGAGTGCTATCAAAATCATGGTTTCAAGGCAGCGCCAGGCCTGCCTGGTTTCTTGGCCCGGGCTTCCATCACCAGGTAAATCACGGCGGCAACGAGCAGTGGCAGCAGGTAATAGACGACGCGGTAGGCCACCAGCCCTGCCAGCAGCTCGTGCCGTGGCATGCGCTGCGACAGCAGGGCCACGAACACCGCTTCGAGCACGCCCAGGTTGCCGGGAATGTGGGTGATCACGCCGGCAATCGCGGCCAGCAGCAGCACGCTGGCGACGCTGAAAAAGTCGATGCGCTGCAGCAGCAGGATGAACACGATGCCCGACATCAGCAGCCAGTTGCCCGCGCCCATGCCCATCTGCAGGCTGGCCAGCTTGAGCGAAGGCAGCTCGATGTCGTGGCCGCGCAGGCGCAAGGTGCGCTGGCGTGAAAAGGCACAGGCGCCCAGGTAGGCCAGCGCCAGCGCCAGCAGCGCCAGGCCGGTCAGGCGCAACTGCGAAGCGTCGATTTGCCAGCTGCCCGGCAGGGCCGGCGGCTTGAGGCTGAACACCAGCCCGGCCAGCAGCAGGTAGCCCATCCAGTTGGCCAGCATGCTGAAGGACGTGACGCGGGTGATGGTGCCCAGCGCCAGCCCGAGCCGCGAATACAGCCGATAGCGAAAGGCAATGCCGCCGACCACCGAGCCGAGGTTGAGGTTGAAGGCATAGCTGACAAAGGTCAGCAGCATCACCGTGGGCGCGCGCAGCGTGTGGCCGGTGTAGTGCCGGCCCAGCAGGTCAAAGCAGCTGTAGAGCAGATAACTGGCGGCGGCCAGCGCCACCGCGCCCCACGAGGCGCTCAAGGGATAGTCCTGCAGCGATGACAGCACCCGGCCCCATTCGATGGTGCGCGCCTGCGACACCAGCAGGTAGCCGACCAGCCCGAAAAAAACCGTCGTGGCGCCGCGTCTGAGCCAGGGCCACCAGGGCCTGTCGGTGAGTTTGCGCCGGGCGCCGGGCTCGCTGCCAGAAGGCGCCGGTCGCGGCAGGATGCGGCTGTCGGGCGTCAAGCGGCTCACACCGGGTCGGCCTGGCTGACGCGGTCGGCGCCGGCGCTTTCAGCGGTGTCGATGGGCACCGTTGCCAGCATCAGGCGCGGCGTGTGCGCGGGCAGCCAGCCGGCCCAGGCCGGAAAGCGGCTGAGCAGGTGAAACACAAAGAAGCTGCGCACCACGCGCCACCAGGTGGACTCCTCCAGGTCGCCCTGCCTGATCTGCTTGCAGCTGTTGTCCATCAGGTGGGCCAGCCGCGCGCTTAAATGCTGGTTGAAGGCGCGGTCCTTGATGATGACGTTGGCCTCCAGGTTCAGCGACAGGCTGAGCGGGTCCAGGTTGCTGGAGCCAACGGTGGCCCATTCGTCGTCGGACACCGCCACCTTGCCGTGCAGCGGCCGCTCGCAGTATTCAAAGATCTGCACGCCGGCCGACAGCAGGTGGTGGTACAGCATGTTGGCCGCCGTCTTGACAATCGCCATGTCGGGCTCGCCCTGCAGGATCAGCTTGACCTCGACGCCGCGCCGCGCCGCCTTGCGCATTTCCTTGAGCAGCTGGAAACCGGGAAAAAAATAGGCGTTGGCAATCACCACGCGCTGCCTGGCGGCGCGAATGGCGATGCGGTAATGCCGCTCGATGTCGGTGGTGTGCAGGCGGTTGTCGCGGGTGACGAAAATCGCGGCTGCATCGCCTGCCGGCCCGGGGGCCAGGCGCCAGCGTTGCGCCAGCCGGTGCGCGCGGTCGGCCAGGCGCTCGCGCAGCTGGCCGCCCAGGCTTTTGGCCGCGCCCTGCTGCCCGGCGGCCAGCGCCTGGTGCACGAACGCGTGAATTTCCGCAACGATGGGGCCAAGGACTTCGACCGCGTAGTCCTGCTTGGCCTCGGGGCCGAAGTCGGCCAGGTGGTCGGCTGAATAATTGATGCCGCCGACAAAGGCGCGCTGGCCATCGACCACCACGATCTTGCGGTGCATGCGCCTAAAGACATTCGTGCGCCAGCCCCAGAGCCGGGGGGCGGGGTCGAACACATGCACGCGCACGCCGGCCTGCGTCAGGGCCGAGATGAAGCCGGGCGACAGGTCGGGCGAGCCGAAGCCGTCCACCGTGACATCGATCCGCACGCCGCGCGAAGCCGCCTGCAGCAGCGCCGCATGCAGCGCCAGGCCGACCTTGTCTTCAAACCAAATGAAGGTTTCGAGCACCACCTCGTGCCGGGCGGCGGCGATGCATTCAAAAACGCGCGGAAAAAATGCCTCGCCGTTTTCCAGCAACTGAAACGAGTTGCCGCTGACCCAGCGCGTCATGGCGTGCCTGCAAAGTTCGCCGGGCGCTGCATGAATCCAGAAACAATGCCGGGCCGGTTCATGCTGCGCGCGGCTTTACAGGCGGATTTCCGCCGCCAGCGGCGCATGGTCGGACAGGTGCGACCACGGGTGGCTGGGCAGCACGATGGGCGAATGGCCGATGGCATTGCGCACATAGATGCGGTCCAGCTGCAGCAGCGGCAGGCGCGCCGGAAAGGTCCGCGCCGCCTGGCCGTTGGCCTGCACGAACACCTCGTGCAGGTTCGCGCCCTTGGCCATCTGGGCATGGGCGCGGCGCCGCCAGTCGTTGAAGTCGCCGGCCACCACCACCGGGGCGCGCACGGGAATCTCCTTGCGCACCAGGTCGCACAGCAGCTTCATCTGCTGCGTGCGGTGGTTTTCGACCAGCCCCAGGTGCACGCAGATCGCATGCACATTGCGGCTCTGGCCGGGCACCTGCAACTCGCAATGCAGCATGCCGCGCCGCTCGGGGCCGCTGATGGAGATGTCGCGGTTTTCAAACCGGACAATCGGGAACTTGGACAGCACCGCGTTGCCGTGGTGGCCGTGGGTATAGACCGCGTTGCGCCCGTAGGCAAACTGCTCCCAGATGCTGTCGGCCAGGTATTCGTAATGCGGCTCTTCGGGGTAGTTGTCGAACTTCTCGGCATGCTTGAGATGGCTGCCGGCCACCTCCTGCAAAAACACCACGTCCGCGCCCACCGTGCGCACCGCATCGCGCAATTCGGACAGGATGAACTTGCGGTTGAAAAAGGTGAAGCCCTTGTGGATATTGACCGTGAGCACCTTGAAGGAATAAGGCGTGTGGACCTCGGGCGCGGGCTGGTCAGCCTGGGTGGCCTCGGGATGCGCTGGACGGGAAGCAGGGGCGGGAATGAAGGGCTGCATAAGAAATAAGGGCACCAGAAAAACGGGACTGAAAAGCCCATGAACTCATTGTTGGTCTGCAAGGGTGGGTGAACTGTAGGACATTGGCTTATTTGCGCTGAGTCGCCATGCCCGCCTGGCTTTAAAAGTCAGGCGCGCACCCTAGCCAGCGCCTGATTCTGCACCGGCGCCATCAAGACCTGTCCTACATGCTTCAAGGACGCTCTCCGACAGTCTGCGCAGGCGGGGCTGATTAAGTTGAATGGGGAAGCTGTTAACCAACAAGCCTTTGCGGGCCAATAAAGGAGTGCATCACCATGCTCATAAAATCCGCCATAAAAACGATTCCCCTGGCAGCGGCGATGACCGCCGCGCTGATGTTCGGTGCCGCGGCGCATGCGCAAACCGCTGCAGCCACAACCGCTGCATCGCCGACACGCGCCGAGGTCAAGATGGAGACCGCCGATTTCCTCAAGACCCACCGCTGGGACGATGACATGAGTCTCTGGGTGATGAAGTCGGGCGTCGACGCCCCGGCCGGCGTGAAACCGCGTGCTGAAGTGAAGGCCGAGCGCGACGCGTTCCTGCGCGCCAACAAGTGGCAGAACGATTCCAGCACCTGGGTGCCGATCAAGACGGGTCCGCGCGACCTTGGAACGATGACGCGCGCGCAGCTGGCGGCCGAGACCAAGCAGTTTCTGGCCACGCATACCTTTGACGAGGTCAAAGGGGCCTATGTCGAGAAGGCCCCGCGCAAAATGAAGTGAATGCAGCCAGCTTCGCCGCAGTCCCGCGCATTCATTTGGGCCGTGGCGGGGCCAGCCCCCTGCCGGGCTGCGAAAGGCTGCCGGCGCGCAGTTCCGCGACGGCCTGGCCCACCGCGCGGGCCACATTGCGGACTTCGGTCTGCAGGGCCGTATCGGCATCGAGCACGCCATGGCTGGTGGCATAGGGCTCGTAATAGCCGATGTAGCGGTCCAGCCGCGCCTTGCTGCCGGCGTCGATGAAGCCCATCCAGTCGAGCCAGTCCGACAGGTTGCGCCGCGAGTCTTCAACGCCCGCCACGTCGCCATGCACCACCAGCCCATAGACGCGGCCGGCCAGGTGCTTGGGGTAATCCCAGCCGCTGAGTTCGAGCGCCTTGGCTTCCTCTGGATTTTTGCCATGGGTGGAGGTCGGGTCCGGGTTGCCGCCGTCGGCGCAGACCAGGCGGTCGATCATGAGCTTGAGCGGGCTGGGCGACTGGTACCAGTACACCGGCGTGACGATGATGACGGCGTGCGCGGCGGTCCAGCGTTCGTAGATTTCGGCCATCCAGTCGCTGGTCTGCCCCAGCGAATGGTTGGGGTAGCAGCTGCACGGCCAGTGGCACAGCGGCATGGCGGTCGAGACGCAGCCCTTGCAGGGGTGGATGTTGAGCCGGTAGCTCGAAGTCAGCAGGCTCAGGTCCAGCCTATCGACTTCCAGCTTCGCCTGTTGCAGCGTTTCTTCGGCCCACTGCACCATGCGAAAGGTCTTGGAGATTTCGCCGGGGCAGGTGCCGTCGTTGCGCGATGAGCCGCAGACCAGCAGCACGCGGGACGGCGTGGCCGGGTCTTTCCAGGTGGCCTGGGCTTGTTGCAGCCGCTCGCGCGTCTGCAGCCATTCCACCGACAGCGCGTAGTCCGGGTCGGCATGGCCAGCACCGGCCTTGCGCGTGAGCGGCGCCTTGCGGCCTTTCTGGTAGGCGTCCCAGGCAATCGCCTCGACGCGCGAGAGGGCATGGTCTTCGGCCCGGAAGGCCGGGTCCATGAAGGACTGCATGAAGCGTTCATGAAATTCGGTGCGCGACAACGTGGCTGGCGCCTGGCCTTTGCGGACTTCAGTCATCACGCCAGTTTAGTCAGGCGGCGTTATTTCCGTGCCGGGTCTGGATGCTGTCCTACACCGGCTTGAGAATTTCTGCCGCGACAGGAAAATGAGCATGAAAAACGCCTTTTGCGCAATAGCTGCGGGCACCAACAGCTATTAAAAACATAGTAATCTGTCAGGCCTTGCAGGCACAAAAAAACCTGCACCGCCACGCTTGAAAGCGCAACCGGTGCAGGTGCTTCAAGGCCTGGGCGCCGCGAAGGCGTTGGGTCTTGCCGGCCCTGTTCAGCCTTTGGGATGCATCATGCCGCCTTCATGGTGGCCGCGCCCGCCTTGCCGGCCCATTTTCTTGTGCTCGGCATCAAAGGTTTTTTGCTGCTCAAGGCTCAGGGCGGCGTAAAAGGCCTTGGTGGCTTCGCCGCGCTTGTCCATCTCGGCATTCATTTCGGTCATGCGCTGGGTCCGCAGCGCACGCATCTTGTCGATGCGCTCGGGCGTGGTCAGCTTGTCGAACTCGGCGCGCTGCTCGGGCGTGGGGCGCTGGCCCATCATGCGGGCCGGCGGCTGCATGGCGGCGGTGAAGGCGGTCCAGGCGCCTTCCTGCGCTGGCGTGATCTTGAGCTTGGCTTTCAGCTCGGCCTGGTGCTTGGCCATGCGGGCCTGCATCTGGGCCGGGTCGTGGCGTCCCATGCGGTGCTCGCCATGATGCGGCTTGGCGTTGTGGGTGGCAGTGCTTGACGTGCCGGGGTTCAGGGCCGCCGGGGCCGCGTCGGTGCCTTGGGCCATGGCGCCGGCGCCAGCGGTGGCCAGCAGGCCGGCAAGGACAAGGCCATTCAGGGATTTGAGCGCGAATTTCATGGAAAACTTCCTTTCGGTGAGGAGATGGTCTGCACCAGGAATTGGCGGCAGGCTGGAGGCTAGTTTGGCGCGCCTGTGTATAGCGGCCATTGCGCGGGCGTGACGGTTTGTAAAGTTGCGTGAAAACCGCGTTGCCGGGCGCGCGGCTTCGGCAAATTCAGGCTGCTGGCCGGTGGCCGCTTGCGCTATGCTTTTGGCATTCAAAATGCAAGAGGAACCGGGGTTGCCATGAGTTTTCTGTCGGAACTGAAAAGCCGGGCCAATGCGCTGCAGGGCCTGCAACTCGGCGCGCAGCGCGACCTCGTGGCCGGCACCCAGGCCTGCGAAGTGGCCTGCCGGATGGCGCTGGTGTATTTGCAGGATCTGTGCGCCCAGCTCAACGTCATCCAGCCGCCCGCGCCAGGGGCCTACAGCCTGGACGGCAAGGCGCCGTTTCCGGCGCTGGTGCAGCGCAACTTTCGCTGCGACGCGCGCCGCAAGATGCTACGCAATGCGGAGGTTTTCGACTACATCGGCGTCGGCTGGGACTTGTTGCCCGCCACCGGACTGGTGGCCACCCACACGGTCACGGTCAACTTTCCGCCCGACCTGGAACGCGTGACGCAGCGCCTGTCCGTCGGGCAGATCCAGCACGAACGCAAGGACCAGCGCCACCCCGAGACCAACAAGCTGCTGGCCTATGTATTCGACTACCAGACCGAGTCGCGCGCCTTCATCACGCTGACGCCCGACCATGACACCGGCTGCATCGCCTTTCGCGTGAGCAACGTGGGCGGCTTTGGCGTGCTCAACACCAGCTATCCGGGGGCGCAGGTCACGCCCAGGCTGCTTGATGAGCTGGCCAAGAAGCTGGTCGGCCAGCCCAGCCGTTTCGGCTAAAAAGCGCATCCGGTTACCGGCGCGGCCTTGCGGGCCGGCGGCCGGTGTGCTTACAATCGCCGCAGCTTGTCGGGGTGCCCGGGATGTTCACATCCGGGGCTGAGATCGCAAAAATGCGAGACCCGCTGAACCTGATCGGGATCATGCCCGCGTAGGAAACAAGGCACTTTGGCTCCGGAAATCCGTCATTCCTCCTGCAGAGGGTTTTTTGACGGCGACATTCTTCCGGCTCCCCAGGCAGGCACACCACCTTTTTCTGGAGACAGCCATGGCCAAAACCAATCTTTCCGTCGATGCAGCGGACCTGACCAGCCGCATTACCCGCACGCCTTTTCCGGGTTCGCGCAAGATCTACATCGAAGGCTCGCGCCCCGACATCCGCGTGCCGTTTCGCGAAGTCACGCTGACCGACACGCTGGTGGCCGAGGGCAGCGAAACCCGCCGCGAAGCCAATCCGCCGCTGCGCCTGTTCGACTCGTCGGGCGTGTACACCGACCCGGCGGCGGCCATCGACATCACGCGCGGCCTGGCGCCCCTGCGCGGCGCCTGGATCAACGAGCGCCAGGACACCGAAGCCTTGCCCGGCATCAGCAGCGCCTACGGCCGCGAGCGCCTGAACGACCCGCTACTTTCCGCGCTGCGCATGGCCCATGCACCCGTGCCGCGCCGCGCCAAGGCTGGCGCCAATGTGTCGCAGATGCATTACGCGCGCCAAGGCATCATCACCCCCGAGATGGAATACATCGCGATCCGCGAAAACCTGGTGCGCGCGCAACTGGCCGAACGCCTGGCGACCGAGCGCATGCCCAAGACCGGCCACTCGTTCGGCGCGGCCATCCCCAAGGACATCACCGCCGAATTCGTTCGCGATGAAGTGGCGCGCGGCCGCGCCGTGATTCCGAACAACATCAACCATCCCGAAACCGAGCCCATGATCATCGGCCGCAACTTCCTGATCAAGGTCAACGCCAACATCGGCAACTCGGCCGTCACCTCGTCGATTGAAGAGGAAGTGGACAAGCTGGCCTGGTCGATCCGCTGGGGCGCCGACACTGTGATGGATTTATCCACCGGCGAGAACATCCACGAAACGCGCGAATGGATTTTGCGCAACTCGCCGGTGCCGATTGGCACGGTGCCGATTTACCAGGCGCTGGAAAAAGTCAACGGCAAGGCCGAAGACCTGACCTGGGAAATCTTCCGCGACACGCTGATCGAGCAGGCCGAGCAGGGCGTGGACTATTTCACCATCCACGCCGGCGTGCGCCTGGCCTATGTGCCGCTGACGGCCAATCGCCTGACCGGCATCGTCTCGCGCGGCGGCTCGATCATGGCGAAATGGTGCCTGTCGCACCACAAGGAAAGCTTTCTGTATGAGCATTTCGAGGAGATTTGCGAAATCATGAAGGCCTACGACGTGTGCTTCTCGCTCGGCGACGGCCTGCGCCCCGGCTCGATTGCCGACGCCAACGACGAAGCGCAGTTCGCCGAACTGCACACGCTCGGCGAACTCACGCAGATCGCCTGGAAGCACGACGTGCAGGTGATGATCGAAGGCCCCGGCCATGTGCCGCTGCAACTGGTCAAGGAAAACGTCGAGAAGCAGCTAGAGGCCTGTTTTGAAGCGCCGTTCTACACGCTTGGCCCCCTGATCACCGACATCTCGCCCGGCTACGACCATATTTCGTCGGCCATGGGCGCGGCGAATATCGGCTGGTACGGAACGGCGATGCTGTGCTACGTGACGCCGAAGGAGCATCTGGGCCTCCCGAACCGCGACGACGTGAAGCAGGGCCTGATCGCCTACAAGATCGCCGCGCACGCGGGCGACCTGGCCAAGGGCTATCCGGGCGCGCAGATGTGGGACAACGCCGTTTCCAAGGCGCGGTTTGAATTCCGCTGGGAAGACCAGTTCCGCCTGGCCATCGACCCGGACACGGCGATGGCCTACCACGACGAAACGCTGCCGAAAGAGAATGCCAAGGTGGCGCATTTCTGCTCGATGTGCGGGCCGAAATTCTGCTCAATGAAGATTTCGCAGGAAGTGCGCGAGTTTGCGCGGTTGAACCCGGAAACCACGACGCTGGCCAAGGCGCCGGGCGTGATTGCCATCAAGCCGGTTCCGGCCGAGGTGGAAATCGGCTTTGAAGCCAAGGCCGAGGAATTCCGCAAGGGCGGCAGCGAGATTTATTCCTGATCTCGATTCACTGTCGCCGTCATTCCCGCGCAGGCGGGAATCCATCGCCGCATGAAACCCTGGATTCCCGCCTGCGCGGGAATGACGAAGTGGGCGTTTCTCTGCGGCGAAAGGTTTTTTGATCTGGTTTGATTAATTGCAATGAATCCACCCATGAACTCCCTTCACATCGGCATCGCCGGCGCCGGCCTGGCCGGCCGCACGCTGGCCTGGCGGCTGCTGCGCGCGGGCTGCCGCGTCACTTTGTTCGATTCGCGCCAGCGCGCCGAGCTGGACACCGCTTCGATGACCGCAGCGGCCATGCTGTCGCCGCTGGCCGAACTGTCGGTATCGGACGAGGTGGTTTTTCAGTTGGGCCGGCGCTCGATGGAGTTATGGCCGCGCTGGGTCGCCGAGCTGGAAGCAAGCAGCGGCGAGTCGATTTACTTTCGCCAGAAAGGCACGCTGGTCGTGGCGCATGCGCCGGACCAGAGTTCGCTCGACCACTTCAGCGGGCTGCTGCACCACCGGCTGCCCGAGGCCTGCCGCGCCGAGGTGCACACGCTGGACGCAGCCGCGCTGGCGCAGCGCGAGCCGGCGCTGGCCGGGCGCTTTGGCGGCGGCCTGTTCCTGGAGAGCGAAGGCCAGCTGGCCAATGACCAGTGGATGGCCGCGCTGGCGCTTGAAATCGACCGGCTCGGCGTGACCTGGCATGAAGGCCAGGCGGTGGAGCGGGTGGAAGAAGGCCGCATCATTTGCGCCCATGAAACGCATGCCGTCGATGTGGCCGTCGATGCGCGCGGCGTGGGCAGCAAGGCGCAGTGGCCGCAGTTGCGCGGCGTGCGCGGCGAGGTGCTGCGCGTCGAATGCCCCGGCGTGACTTTGCAGCGCCCGGTGCGCCTGATGCATCCGCGCTACGCGCTGTACGTCGCGCCCCGGCCGGATCACCAGTTCGTCGTCGGCGCGACCGAACTCGAATCGGAAGACATGGGGCCGGTCACGCTGCGCTCGACGCTGGAGCTGGGCAGCGCGCTCTACAGCCTGCACCCCGCTTTTGGCGAGGCGCGCGTGCTGCGGCTGTCGGCCGCGCTGCGCCCGGCGCTGGACGACCACCGGCCGGCCGTGGCCTTGCGCGATGGGGTCTGGCACATCAATGGCCTGTACCGCCATGGCTATTTGTGCGCGCCGGCGGTGGTCGATGAACTGGCCCATAAACTGTTGGCGATATGAGACTACGGACAGCAAGGAGATGACATGACCGATTTTGAAATTTCCCTGAACGGCGAGCGCATCGCCACGCAGGCGGCTACCCTGCAGGGCCTGCTGCTGGAGCGCGGCTACGATTTGAAAAGCGCCTTTGCCTGCGCCATCAACAGCGGCTTCGTGCCGCGCCCGCAGTGGCCCGAGCGCAGCTTGCAGGGCGGCGACCGCATCGATGTGGTCACGCCGATCACCGGAGGCTGAGCATGAGCAATCCCATGAACAGTTCCATCGCCCACGGCAGCCCGTGGAGCGTTGCCGGAACGACGCTTTCCAGCCGCTTTTTCCTCGGCACCTCGCATTACCCGTCGCCGCAGGTGCTCGGCGATGCGGTGCGCGCCAGCGGGACCGAGGTGCTGACCGTCGGCCTGCGCCGGCTGCAGCCCGAAACCGGCGGCGGCAGCAGCTTCTGGCAGCGCATCCAGGCGCTGGGCTGCCACATTTTGCCCAACACGGCCGGCTGCCACAGCGCCAGTGAAGCCATCACGCTGGCGCAGATGGCGCGCGAGATTTTCGGCACGACCTGGATCAAGCTCGAAGTGATCGGCGACGACTACACGCTGCAGCCCGACACCGTGGCCACGCTCGAAGCCGCTACGACCTTGGCGAAAGACGGCTTTGCGGTGTTTGCCTACACCACCGACGACCTGGTGATGGCGCAGCGCCTGCACGCGGCGGGCTGCGCGGCGGTGATGCCGTGGGCCGCGCCGATTGGCACCGGGCGCGGGCCGCTCAACCCTTACGCGCTGGAAACCATGCGCCGCCGCCTGCCGGACGCGGTGCTGATCGTCGATGCCGGACTGGGCCGGCCGTCGCATGCCGCGCAGGTGATGGAGCTGGGCTTTGACGCCGTGCTGCTGAACACCGCCGTCGCGCAGGCGGGCGATCCGGTGCGCATGGCGCGTGCCTTTGCCGATGGC
Source organism: Polaromonas hydrogenivorans (assembly GCF_040105105.1). Lineage (GTDB taxonomy): Bacteria > Pseudomonadota > Gammaproteobacteria > Burkholderiales > Burkholderiaceae_C > Polaromonas > Polaromonas hydrogenivorans. Next base: position 27,497 of record NZ_CP157675.1, read on the forward strand.
GTGGCGGCTGGGCGCGCGGCGTATGAATCGACGCCGATGCCGGAACGCGCCGCCGCGCAGGCCTCTACCTCCACCGTCGGCGTGCCGTTCTGGCATGCGACCTGACTTGCTCCTTCCCCCGCTGGGGGAAGGAGCCATACGAAGAATTCTTTAACCCGGTGACCGCCATGACTGCTTCCGCGCCTTTCGCCCCCCTGACCGGCCCCATCGGCTTTTACCCCGTGGTGCATGACGCCGCCTGGGTCCAGCGCCTGCTCGGCTGGGGCGTGCGCACGGTGCAGCTGCGCTTCAAGGCGGCCGGCCACACGCCGGCCGACATTGAACGGGAAGTGAACGCCGCTGTCGAAGCCGGCAAAAAAGTGCCGGGCGCGCAGGTGTTCATCAACGACCACTGGCAACTCGCCCTGGCGGCCGGCGCCTACGGCGTGCACCTGGGTCAGGAAGACCTGGACACGGCCGACATCGAGGCCCTGCGCCGCGCGGGCCTGCGGCTGGGCCTGAGCACCCACACGCCGGCCGAACTGGCGCGCGCCCATGCGGTGCAGCCGTCCTATCTGGCGATTGGGCCGATCTACCCGACCACGCTGAAAGTCATGCCCTACGCGCCGGTCGGGCTGACGCAATTGAAAGAATGGGCCACGCTGGCCGTGCCGTATCCGGTGGTGGCGATTGGTGGCATTTCGCTGGAGCGCCTGCCCGGCGTGCTGGCCTGCGGCGTCGATGGCGTGGCGGTGGTCAGCGCGGTGACGCTTGCCGTTGACCCGGAACTGGCGGCGCTGGCAGGACTTGCGCTGGTCGGAAAACGCTGAAGTTCAGTTTTAATGGTCAAATTGGCTTGCAGCGCATGAAGCGCGTGCGCAGCTAGCTATGCATTTAATAGCGATGCGAGTTGACCCATGCATTCCATGGGCTAGCTTTACTGACAGCAACCGTGTTTATGAAAGCGAATACCCCATGAATCTCCAGCGACTTTCAGGCTTTTCCACTCCACGGAACCGGCATTTCACTTTGTGGGCATTGGCCTTGGGCTGTCTGTTGCTGTCCGGTTGCAGCGCCACGGGCGCCAAGTTTCAAGGCTTGGAAAAACCAGATTCGGACGCTGGCGAAATCGTGGTCTATCGGCCAGACCGGTTGGTTCGGGGCGGCGTCGCTTACTACGTGCATCTGGATGGGAAAGAGGTGGGCATGCTGAAAAATGCCGGCTTTGTTGCATTGCGCACAACGCCCGGAACGCATGTGGTTCTGATGAAGGCTGGACTTCAGGATTTTTTCATGAAGGCAAGGACTGCCGAAGTGGTGTTGCTTGCCGGGGAGCGCAAGTTCCTTCGATTTGAACCTTCCATCACCGGTAGTCCCATCGTCCTGCCGAACGTGGCCTACGTTCCGGTCGGTTTTGGTTTCAGCGCTGTTCCGCAAGCGCAGGCAATGGTCGAGTTACGCGAGTTAAACCAGTCCGAATGATTCCTTTCATTGGCAGCGATTTTGACTGTCAAATCGCCTTCTGGCGCAATCATCACCTGCGCACTCAGCTACTATTTTTATAGCGCCAACACGGACTGCCACCCTCACGGCCCGACCGCTGGCGGCTTCCATGTGTCTGGCGCCGGCTTTTCCAGCTCCTGCGCCAGCCGCATGCGCTGCCTGCGCGGCAGGGCGCGCATCCCCATCAGCACCCACTGCGTGCGCGTCACGTTGATCTGGCCGGTACTCGCCCAGCGTTCGGCTTCCAGCGCCGGGTTGTGCAGCATGGCGGCCAGCCAGGCGGCCTGCGACGGATTCAGCGCAGTCGCCGGGCGGCCGAAGTAGCGTCTTGATGCGGCCTCGGCGCCGCAAATCCCATTTCCCCACGGCGCATGCGCCAGGTAGAGCCGCAGGATGCGGTTCTTGCCCAGGGTCTGCTCCATTTCCACCGCATACAGCAACTCGCGCAGCTTGCGCACCGGGCTGCGCTCGTCGCCGGTGACCAGCAGCTTGGCCAGCTGCTGGGTCAGCGTGCTGGCGCCGCGCCCGGCCCTGCCTTCTTCACGGATGTTCTGGTTCTGCGCCAGCGCGGCGCCGAGTTCGGCCAAGTCGTAGCCGCCGTGCTCGTAAAAGCGCTGGTCCTCGGCGGCGATCACGGCGCGCGCCAGCCAGCTTTCAGGCGTCAGGCGCGAGGTAACTTCGCTGCAGGCCGAGCGCGCATTGACCAGCGCTTCGGTGCCCAGTCCGCTGACCTGGAAGGCTTCGATCTGCGGTGTCATGCTGAACTCGCCGCCCGGCAGGGCCAGCGTGGCGCTCAATGCCAGCCGGCCTTCGATGCGCGCCCGCGCGACTTCGGGAATCGACGCGCCGAACAGCGCATACGCATCGGCCATGGGGGTCATGGGCAACTGCAGGCGCAGGCGCAAGCCGCCCTTGCTCAAATCGCCGTGCAAGATGGCCTTCACTTGGCCTGACGAGACTTCGCCGTTCAGCTGCTCGCCGTGGCGCTGGACCGTGAGCCGGAGTTCATCGACCTCAACCGGCTCGCCGCCCAGTCCTGGCGCCTGCACGGCGCAGGGCGCGCAACGCGCCGCCAGCGTCTGGCTGTCCTCCTGCCAGGCCAGATGCACCGGCCCGTTGTACGCCGCCACCGTCCGGCCATCAAGCAGGGGCGCCAGCCAGGGCGCGGTGGCCAGGCGGAGCAGCGCGGGAACGCTCGCCTGAAGCCGCACCGGGCCGAGGCGAATCGACGTGGCCCATTCGCCGGGCAGCGGCGCGAGCAGGGTTTTGACGACCAGGTACAGCGCCACCACCAGGGCCGCCGACAGCGCCAGCAAACCCGCCATGACCCGGGCGAAGGTGCGCCGGGCGGTCACAGCGGCCTCGCCACGGTGATCGCCTGCCACGGCCCCGGCGACTGGCCCATGACGGCGGCCCAGTACCAGGCCGAGGTGTCGGTGAAGCCCTGGCCGCCTGCATCGACGATGCGCTCGCAGACCCGCAGGCGCTGGCCGCCGCCGGGCTGCAGGGCTTCGAAGCAGCGCCACAGCGTGCCTTCGCGGTCGAGTTCGAGCTGCTGCGCGGCGATGCGGTAACCCAGCCCCTGGTAGCAGTCGATGGCCGGGTGCAGCATGCGCGTCGGCTGGTTGACACTGCGCAGCACCAGCACCTGCCGGCCGTCGGTCATGCGGCTCAGCGTGCCGGGGAAATTGCGGGCAAAACGCTGTTCGACATCGCTGAGCGCCAGCGGCCGCAGCGCCCGGCCCTGCCATTGCGAGGGCAACTCGCTGACGATTTCTGGCGTGGGCCGCAGGGCGTCCGGCTGGCGGCTGGCGACGGTGACCGACCACAGCATGCAGGCCAGCAGCAGCACGGCCCACAGCGTCTTGTGCAGCACGCGGTTGATGAAGGTGTTTTCAAGCACGAAGGCCTCCTTCGGGGCGGCTCATCACAAAGGCAATCGCGCCGCAGACGGCCGCCAGCGCCACCAAGCCTACGCTTTCATGCGCCCAGCCGGGCAGGTGATTACCCGAGGCTTCGGCGGCCACCAGCAGCGTGTTGCGAACGATGTTGCCCGCCAGCACCAGCACGCCGACGGCGGGCAGGCGGGTAAAGAAGCTGCGGTTGGCGCGCCCCAGGTACAGCGTCACCACGCAGGCCGTGAAGTAGCCCAGCCAGGCCATCTGCACGCCCGAGCACGGCGCATCGACGATGACCGGGTGGCCGTCCACCCGCAGGCTGGCGCCGCTGCGCTCGACTTCATGGCTGGCCAGCAGCAGCCAGCGGCTGGCTTCCGCCGTGATGACCCGCAGCGGAAAACCCGCGTAGAACTGCAGCGATGCCAGCAGCGGCAGCGCCAGCACCGACAGGCCGACGACCGGCGCGCTCGCCACGCCCGCCGGCAAAAAGGCGGCCAGCCCGGCGGCCAGCGCCAGCAGGGCCAGCAGCGACACCACCAGCGCCGGCAGCAGGCCCTGCGCGGCGGTGGCGGCAACGGCGCCAGCAAGCGCCAGCGCAAACCATGCCAGGCGCGGTGACGAGCGCAGCCGCAGCCGGTGGCGTGCCACCAGCAGCCCGAGCGCCGCCAGCGCCAGCAGGCCCAGCGGGTCGTCGGAATGGTCCAGCATGCGCCTGCCCATCCACAGCCAGGTCGGCCAGAGCGTGGCTGCCAGCAGCGCCAGCCAAAGCCAGGCCGGCGCGGTGTCGATGCGGATGCCCAAGCGCACGAAGCCGGGCGATGCGGGCAGACCGGAGTAACCGGGCAGCTTGCGGGTTTGCGTCAAGGGCATCACCAATCTCCTGGGTAAAGGCAGTCGCAGGGCGCGATCAGGCCGTGAACCGGGCAGCGTTCTGGCGGCTGTTGCCGCGCGCTGCCCTGCGCTCGCGCCGCGCCAGCAGGGCCAGCACCGACAGCAGCACGATCACCGCGCCCCAGGTGGCGGGCTCGGGCGTTCCGGGCACTTCGGCGCCGATGGACACTTCGCCCACCGCCAGGTTGCTCACGCCCTGCGGCAGCGGCGAAGGCTGGTTCACGCCGGTGACGTCCTGCGGCTGCAGGTTGCGCACCAGCTGGTCAACCGCCAGGAAACTCGTGTACTGCGTCAGCAGGTTGTACTGCAGGCCCAGCGCGGTGATGCGCTGGCGCTGCGCGTCGCCGCCTTCCAGCGCTTCCTGGTCCGACAGGCTGGCGATGCGGTGGCGCGCCCACAGGTAGCGCAGCGCGGCCGTGTTCTGGCCGTTTTGCGCTGGCACGGTCACCGCGTTGCGGTACGGGCCGCTGGCGCTCTGGCCGTCAATGATGACCTGACCTTGCGCTTTACCGTTGATATCGCCGCGCCATTTGCCGAACACCACCACCGGGCGCTCGCCCAGCACGTCGGGCAACTGCGCGGGCTCCACGTCATACACGTCCAGGCCCTCGAAGCGCAGCTTCACGCTGGTCAGCACCGGCGACTCGATCAGCTTGCGAAAGCGCTCGGCCTGGGCTTTGGCCTCCGACGGCTGGGTGATGATGAAGGGCTCGCCCATGCCGGCGCGCGCCAGGCCTTCCATCAGATGGCGATTGACCGACGAGCCGATGCCGAACGAAAACAAATTGGCCTGCGACAGGTTGCGGCGCACCAGCTCGAAGGCTTCGCGCTCGACCGTGACGAAGCCGTCGGTCACCACGACCACGGTGCGCGACACGTCGGCCGCCTTGGGTTCGGCATACACGCGCTTGAGCGCCGGAATCAGCTCGGTGCCGCCACCGCCGCCCATCTCGTCGATGGTGCGCACCGCCTGCTCGATATTGGCCTGCGTGGCCGGGACCGATGCGGGGCTCAGAAAGCGGTTGCTGCCCGAGAACAGCAGCACGTTGAAGGTGTCGCTGGGGCGCAGCTTGCCGATCAGCTCGCGCATCAAGGTCTTGGCCGTGTCCAGCGGAAAGCCGTGCATCGAGCCCGAGATATCGACTACGAAGATGTAGTCGCGCGGGTTGATGGCCTGCGTCGCCACCTGCTTGGGCGGCTCGATCATGGCGAGGAAGAAGTTCTCGCCGCTGGCGCCCTCGGCGCCCTGCCCCTTGTAGAGCATCACGCCCGACTCGATGCGCTCGCCGGCCAGCCGGTAGTCGAGGATGAAGTCGCGGTTGTTGCCGGGCTGGCCGCCGCTGCGCAGGGACACGGCTGCGCGCTCGTCGCCGTCTTTGGTCACGTCGATGCTGTGCGAGCCGGAAGACACTTCCTTGATGGCTATGGGCGTGGCCAGCTTGACCTTGATGTCAAACGCCGTCGCCGACGCCTGCCCCGCCGGCAGGTAGGGCTGGGCTACCCATTTCGCCTGCGCCTGGCTGGATTGCGCGCTGTTGTAGCGCGGGCCGACCACGGTAGGAAACACGAACTGGTAGTTGCCCGACTGCGGAATCAAGAGTTCGGTGTAGCGCAGCTCGACCTTCACGTCGTCGCCGGGCAGGATGTTGGCGACGTTCATCTCGAACACATTGGGCAGGTGCTGCTCCAGCAAGGCGGCGGTCTTGCCTTCCTTTTTGGCGGCGTCGTATTCGATGCGCGCCTGCTGCTTTTCGCGGATGTCGGCGGTGATCAGCCGGTCGGCCAGCCGCACGTTCATGCCATAGACGGCGGCGCGCGTCGAAGCGGGAAAGACATAGCGCGCCTCGATGGCGCGCTGGCCTTCGTTCTTGTAACGCTGGGTGACGGTGACATCGGCAATCACGCCGGAAATCTGCACATCGACCGAGGTGGATTTGAGCGGCAGCGCGTCCACGCCGGGCGTGTCGCTCTTGACGAAGAAGTACGGGCTTTCGGTTTTCAGCCGGGGCGCGCTGGCGTTGTCCTGCGCCTGCGCGCTGCTGGCCGACAGCGCGATGAAACAGACCGTCGCCAGGCTGGCGGTGGCAAGCCAGAGCCAGCGCGCGGCGCGGGTATTCGGGGAAAGTGTGGGCTCCATGCGGGACTCCTTGGGGCGCATGCGACAGTGCATGAACCCCAAGCATCGCGGCCGCATGGGAAGGCGGTTTGAAGCCTGCGGGCAGCTTGTGTGAAGTCGGCGTGAAGCGCTGGCGCCGGCACAGGCTCAGATCTTCAATTTGCTATTTATTTAATAGCTGCTTGCGCCCGTATTCATTGCGCTGGAGGCTGATTTTATGGTGAAAACAGGTGTCGGGGCGGCTGGAATCAGGTCTTTGCGCGCCTTTTGCACCTCGGAATGCTGGCTTTGAAGCACTTTTCAAGGGTAAAAAGTGACTCTGGCGCAAGCTGTATATGCGCAAGCAGCTATGAAATCAGGAGTCATTGCGCTGGGTTGCGACCCAGCGGGCAGGCCAGTCCTGACTTTCAGGAGTGCAACGCTGGCCGGTAGCCTTTGCTTGACTCGGTTGCGAGCAATTCAAGCCGCTTGTTCAGGGTTCAGATAGCCTCTTCACGGCGACGGGGCGCCAACTCAATGTCAGGCGCCTGGCCGCCCAGGGCTGCCAGCCGGCGAGCGATCTGGCGCTGGATGAACGCCTTGACGCATTCACGAATCAGCTCGGACTTCTCCATTCCAGGCTCGGCCAGGGCAAGCGCCTTGGCAAAAAGATGGTCATCGATGGTGAGCGTCGTGCGCATGGTGTTCCTTGCTTTTGCATCAATAAAAGCATCATCCTGCATCAAATGAGACTTTTCAGCGCAGGCACCTGAGCGTCAAAAGTCTTTCTTACCGCCTACCCCACCTACCCCGCCAGGCGCGGCAGCGACAGCGTAGCCAGCGCCCCGCCGCCGTCCGCATTGACCAGCTCGATGCGCCCATGGTGCAGCGACGCGATTTCCTTCACGAACGCCAGTCCCAGTCCGGTGCTTTTCTTGCGTGAATGCGGGCGGGCCAGCGAGTAGAACTTCTCGAACACCTTGTCCTGCGCGTAGTCGGGAATGCCCGGCCCCCGGTCGCGCACCTGCACGCGCACGGTGCGCGCGGCCAGGTGCAGCGACAGCACGACCTGGCTGCCCTCCGGTGAAAAGTCCACAGCGTTGTCCAGCAAGTTGCTGACGGCGCGGCGCAGCAGGAAGGCATCGCCCTCGACCGCCGCGTCTTCGGGCGCATCGACCTCGATGCGAATGTTGCGCAGCCGGGCGACGTCCTGCGCGGCGCTGGCGAGTTCTTCCAGCAGCGGTTTCAAGGCCACGGGCTGCACGCTGTCGAGCGAGCGGCGCGTCTCCAGCGCGGTCAGCTCCATCATGCGGTCCACCATTTCCTGGATGCGGCCGGCCTCGCGCGTGATGTTGGCCAGGAAACGCTGGCGCTCGGCCTGTGGCATGCCGGGCTCCTGCAGCAGCTCGGCCGCGCCGCGAATCGCCGACAGCGGGCTTTTGACCTCGTGCGTCAGCGTCTGCACATAGTCGGCGACGTAGTTGCGCCCGGCCAGCGCGTCGCGCATCTCGTCGTAGGCCGCGCCGAGCGCGCCGAGCGCGCGCCGCCCCAGCCGGGGAAAACTGAACGAGCGCTGGGCGCGCACATAGCGCACGTAGTCCGAGATCAAACCGAACGGGCGCACCAGCCAGACCGAGACGATCACCGCCAGCAGCAGCACCGCCAGCACCGACACCAGCCCGACGTACAGGGTTTTCTCGCGCGCCGCCGAGACGAACTGGCCGAAGCTGGTGACCGGCTTGCCGACGCTGGCGACGCCGATGATCTCGTTGTTCCAGCGGATCGGCGCGCCCACGTACATCACCGAGGTGCGCGGGTCGTCCTTCACATCGCGCGTGGAGCGCGCGCCGTAGCGGCCTTCGAGCGTCAGGCCGACATCGTGCCATTGCGAAAAATCGGCGCCGGCCGACTTGCCCAGCGAGTCGAACAGCACCCGGCCCTGCCGGTCGGTGACGTAGGCGCGCATCTCGACGCGGGTCTTGCTGACTGAATAGATCCGCGCGTGAAACTCGCGCGCATACAGCGCCTTGAACAGCGGCTCCAGCCGCGCCGTGTCGATGGCGCCGGCGCGCACGTCCTGCTCGACCAGGCCGGCCAGCAGGTGCGAGGTTTCGACCAGCGACTCCTCGGCCGACTCGCGGTAGCGCGGGTCGATGTCGGCCACGACGCTGTAGAGCATCAGGGCGATGCCCGCCGCGTAAATCAGCAGGATGCCGATGAAGATGCGGTTGCGCTTGGTCAATTAGCCCCCACGCTCCCCACTGCGTGTGGTTCGCTGCCCCCCGAGGGGGCCGCCCCGCCTGCAGTCCGGCAAAGCCGGTCCTGCGGCCGGAACTTGCACGGATTTGCCACCGTTGGTGGCATTCAATGCTTCTGCGCCGGCAGCGCTTCGCTCAGCGCGTAGCCCGTGCCGCGCGAGGTGCGTATCGGCTCGGTGTGCGGCGCCACGGCCTTGAGCTTGGCGCGCAGGGTCTTGATGTGCGCGTCAATCGTGCGGTCCAGGCTGCCGCTGCGCTCGGTCCACACCTGGTCGAACAGCTCGTCGCGCGTGAAGACGCGGCCGGGCCTGAGCACCAGCAGCCGCAAGATGCCGTATTCGTAGCGCGACAGCTCCAGCACCCGGCCGTAAAAGCGGATCTGGCGGCGCTCCTCGTCGAGCGCGAACGGCGTGGCGGCGGGCGCGGCGCGCAGGGTCAGGGGGGCGGCGCCCGGCGCTGGCGGTGGCGCGTCAAGCAGTGGCGCGGCGGGCGGCGGGCGCACGCTGCGGCGCAGGATGCCGCGCACTCTAGCCACCAGCTCGCGCGGCGAAAAGGGTTTGGCGATGTAGTCGTCGGCGCCCAGCTCCAGCCCCACCACGCGGTCGATCTCGTCGCTGCGCGCGGTCAAGAACAGCATTGGCACCTGTGCGCCGCCGGGCAAGGCTTGCAGGCGCTTGAACAGCTCGAAGCCGTTGAGGTCGGGCAGGCCGATATCGAGGATGACCAAGGCCGGCAACCCGGCCGAAAATTCGCGCAGCGCCTGCCCGGCGGTGCTGCACCAGACCGGCGCGAAGCCATCGGTCGCCAGGACATATTGCAGCGTGTCGGCGATGCCGGATTCGTCTTCGACGACCAGGATGCGGGGCTTGTTGAGCATGGCCGCTATGGTAGCGCTTGCATGTCGCGCCGCCCGCGTGTCGGGGCGTTGACGAAGGCATAAAAAAAGCTGCCGGGCAGCCATGCCGGGCAGCTTTTTCAGGGCCTTGAGGAAGCGCTCAGTTCACCAGCTCTTCGTGGTCCGGGTAGTCGGTGTAGCCTTCGGCGCCGCCGCCGTAAAACGTCGCCGGATCGGGCTGGTTGAGCGGCGCGTTGCTGCGCAGGCGCTGCACCAGGTCCGGGTTGGCGATGAACGGTTTGCCGAAGGCGACCAGGTCGGCGCCGTCCTTCACGGCCTGCTCGGCCATGGCCTTGTCGTAGCCGTTGTTCACCATCCAGGCGCCCTTGCCGCCGGCGGCGCGGTAAGCCGCCTTCAGCGCTGCGTAGTCGAACGGACGCTCGGGCAGGTCGCGCGCGCCGCCGGTGGCGCCTTCGATGATGTGGAGGTAGGCCAGGTCCAGCCTGGCCAGCTGCTTGACCACATGCTCGAACAGCGGCTGCGGGTCGCTGTCGAACGCATCGTTGGCCAGCGTGACCGGCGACAGGCGAATGCCGGTGCGGCCGCCGCCAATCGCATCGACGATGGCGCGCGTGACTTCGAGCAGCAGGCGGGCGCGGTTGCGGATGGGGCCGCCGTAGTCGTCGGTGCGCTGGTTGGAGCCGTTTTTGAGGAACTGGTCGAGCAGGTAGCCGTTGGCGCCGTGGATCTCGACGCCGTCAAAGCCGGTGGTTTCGACCGCATTGAGCGCGGCAGCCCGGTAGGTGTGGACGATCTCGGGCAGTTCTTCGGCGTCGAGCGCGCGCGGCTCCGACGTGGGCACGAAGACCGGCGCGCCGTCCTTGATCAGCACGGTCTTGGTCCTGGCGGTGATGGCCGAGGGCGCGACCGGCTTGCCACCGCCCGGCTGCAGTTCATTGTGCGAGACGCGGCCCACATGCCAGAGCTGCACCACGATTTTTCCGCCCGCATCATGCACCGCCCCGGTCACGCGCTTCCAGCCGTCGAGCTGCTCGGTGCCGTACAGGCCGGGCACATCGGCATAGCCCTGCGCCTGGTGGCTGATGGCCGTGGCTTCGGTGATGAGCAGGCCGGCCGTGGCGCGCTGGGCGTAATACTCGGCCATCAGCGGCGTGGGAATGGCATCGGGCGCGCGGTTGCGCGTCAGCGGCGCCATGACGATGCGGTTGGCAAGCTGCAGGTCGCCGGCCTGGACGGGGTCGAATAAAGAGGGCATTTGGAATATCCTGGGTCAGGTTGGGATGGGCCGGCGGCTGGCGCATGATCACGGTGACAGGCAACAGGCGCCGAAAGCGTGAATCCTCATCAAAATGTCTTCGGATTATGAACCGGGGGCTTGAAATGCGGGATGCATAAAACCTTTCATGCTAGCCGCAGCGGACGGCCTTTGCCAGACAAGACCGGTTTGACCATCGGGCTGCGATGGCATGAAAAAATAGTCATCACGCCGATGCCGAATCGTGACAGGATAGCCGCGTGGCGCCCTGAATTCTGGCACTTCTTTTCTTGTCGGCAGGGCACTGTCCTACACGGCGCAAGGGGCGGTGCTTATTCCGTAAAGCGGCCTGGGTCTTCTATGATTCAGGTCATCGCCTTACGAAGCGTGGTCGCTGATGAATAAGCGCCTCGTCCTTGTGGCCGATGGCGTTGAAGGGAGACAACAATGATTAAATATGCGATTATTTTTGCCGTGATTTCGCTGATTGCCGGTGCCCTGGGCTTTAGCGGCGTGGCGGCGGGTGCGGCGGGCATTGCCAAGGTGCTGTTCGGCCTGTTCCTGATTCTGGCCGTGATCTTTATCGTGCTGGCCGCGCTGGGCGTGGGCGCCGCCAAGAAAATGATGAAATAAATAAATGAAACCTCCTGTCAAGGCAGCGCCAGGCACGGCCATGTCACGCATCAAGGAACGGCTTTTTCAGAACTGGTCCCATCGCGACGACCCCAAGGACGAGCCCACCACCCATTTGCCGGCGATCAAGCCACAGCGCGAGGTGGGATTTCCGTCCAGCATTGCCGAGTTCCTGCTGGTGTTTCGCCTCAAGGCGCGCCGCCGTTCGCTACTCTCCGCCGACATTCTGGAGCGCGCCGTGCGCGTGGTGTTCGTGACCTGCAAGAACTGGTTTTCAGGCGCCGATTCCCATCACGCCAAGCCGCGCAGGCATGATTAGGCGGGCAGTTGCAGAGGGTCGCACGGCCCGGCTGTTTTTTTGTTATTCCCCTAGGAAGCCCCCACCCCATGCATACCTCTTTGCTTGACTGCCTGCTGGAGTACGAGGTCAGCGGCCCGGCTCATTTCCTGTTCAACATCGAGGCGGCCTTTCACGAGGGCCAGGAGGTTGTCGAGGAGCGGCTCACCATCACGCCGAGCATGAAGGTGCGCCACTTTTGCAACGAGCGCAGCGGCAACCGCTTCATCCGGCTGGATGCGCCCAAGGGCATCCTGTCGGTCAACTACCACGCCCGGGTGCAGCTGCATTCGGCGCCGGTGCCGCTGCACCTGGATGAATCGCCGGTGACTGCCCTGCCCGACGAGGTGCTGCATGACCTGATGCCCAGCCGCTATTGCGAATCGGACTCGATGCGCCGCATTGCGCTGCAGCTGTTTGGCCACCTGCCGCAGGGCATGGGCCGGGTGCGCGCAGTTGAAAGCTGGATTCACGAATCGATTGAATACCAGCCCGGCTTTACCCAGTCCACCACCACGGCGCAGGATGTGTTCGTGCAGCGCGTCGGCGTGTGCCGCGATTTTGCGCACCTGGGCATCACGCTGTGCCGGGCGCTGAACATTCCGGCGCGGCTGGTGGTGGGCTATGTGCATTTTGCCGAGCCGCCGCAGGACTTTCACGCCGTGTTCGAGGCCTGGCTGGATGGCCGCTGGGTGCTGTTCGACGCCACCCGGTCGGCGCCCATCGACCGGCTGGTGCGCATCGGCACCGGACGCGACGCCAAGGACGTGGCCTTTGCGACGATTTTTGGCGATGTGAAGATGCTGCGCAAGGACATCACGGTCGAGGAGGGCGATATGCCGCCGGCCGACGACAGCGAAGCCGCGCAGCCGCTGGCTGCCGGCACGGCCGGGCTCTGATTCCGATCAGCGCTTGCCCGCCATGAGGGCCATGTTGCCGGCTTCTCTTTCCAGTTTCAACCAGGCTTCGTACCCGCCCTTGAGCGGGGAAACGCAGGTGTAGCCCAGTTTCATCAAGGCGCGTGCCGCATGCACGGCTGTCGCATCGTGAGGGCAGGCGCACAGGGTCACGATAGGGTGCTCCCTGGGCCAGTCGCCGACCGCTTGATGCAGGCTGTCCAGCTGCGCGGGCGTGGCGTGTTCGAGGGGGCCGTCCTGGGCAATCAGGGCCGCGCCGCGAAAATCCAGCAGCAACGGCGGCTGGCTTGACGCCAGGGCCTTGAGCAGTTCGGCTGGCGTGATGTGGGGAATCGCCGCCATTTTCTCGAAACGGTACTTTTGCCACATTTTCCACAACAGCCAGGCCCCCAGGAACATCGCAACAATGGCCAGCGCCGTGCCACCATGGCGGCTCAAGGTTTCCAGGGCGGCTTGAACTTCCCCGCGCAACAACCAGCCCAGGAAAATGGCCGCCCCCGCCCACAGGGCAGCGCCCAGACCGGCCGCGGCCAGGAAACTGGGCAGCGCCATGCGAAGCGAGCCGGCAATCGGAGGCGCCACGATGGAAAAACCCGGAACGAATTTGGCGACCACCAGCGACCACGCGCCCCAGCGGACAAAGCGCCCTTCCGTCTCCGAGACGCAGGAGCCCGGGTTGATGGACAGTTTGCACAGGCCGGACAGCACGCGATAGCCAAACGCGCGCCCCGCCAGATACCAGATGCAATCAGCGATGACGGAGGCCAGCACGGCGGCCGCCAGCAGTTGTCCGGCCTGGCCCGAAGAGGCGGCCAGGCTGCCGGCGACCAGCAGGGTCGGCACAGCCGGAACCGGCAGCCCCAGCTGCTGCAGCAGCACATTGGCAAACACGACCCAGGCGGCGTCGTGCTTGAGGGCGTCGGTGATCGGGGTCATGTCCATGGGCGTTATGGGTTTTTTGCATTATGTCCGTGAAAACGGTTGCAAAAATCGTCAAGCGACCGTCAGGCAGGCCCGCCAGCTTCAGGGGTGAACGCAACCCTGCAGGATCAGTCCTCTGAGCAGGATGCGCGCGCCGGCCAGGTTGGTGGCGCAGGGCACGTTGTGCACGTCGCAGGCGCGAACCAGCGCATTGATGTCCGGCTCGTGCGGCTGGGCGGTCATCGGGTCGCGCAGAAAGACCACCACGTCCACGTCGCCGACGGCCAGCCGCGCGCCGATCTGCAGGTCGCCGCCGAACGGGCCGCTCAACAGGCACTCGACCGTCAGGCCCGCCTCGTCATGGAGCCGGCGCCCGGTGGTGCCGGTCGCCATCAGTTGGCAAGCCGAAAGGAAGGGCGCGAACTCCCGGGCGAGCAGGACGATGTCGTCTTTTTTCCGGTCATGGGCAATGAGGGCGATTTTCATGGGCAAAAATACCCACTATACCGAGTCACGGGCGCGCGGGTCATCATTTCTTGCCGCGAATCTTCAGCAGTTCGTTCTGGGTGGCAATCCACACGTCCATGCCGACTTCAGTGCCGATTTCGGCATACACGCGGGTCAGCTTGTTGCGCATGCGGTCGGCTTCTGCGGGCGCCAGCTCATTGACCAGCATGCCCTTGGCCTTGAGGTCGGCCATGGCCTTGGAGGCTTCCTCGCGCGTGTCCTTGCGCTCGAAGTCGCGGCTGGTCTTGGCGGCATCCATCAGCACCTTCTGCTCGGTCTTTGAGAGCTGGTCCCACCACTTCTTGCTGACCAGCACGATCCACGGGCTGTACACGTGGTTGGTGACGGTCAGGTACTTCTGCACCTCGTAGAACTTGCTCGACAGGATGGTGTTGAACGGGTTTTCCTGGCCATCGACGGTGTTGGTTTCCAGCGCGCCGAACAGCTCGGAAAACGCCATCGGAATCGCGTTGGCGCCCAGCGTCTTGAAGCTGCTCAGGAACACGTTGTTCTGCATCACGCGCAGCTTGATGCCGTCCAGGTCTTCGACCTTGGTCACCGGGCGCTTGCTGTTGGTCAGGTTGCGAAAGCCGTTTTCCCAGTACACCAGGCCGACCAGGCCTTTTTCCTGCAGCTTGTCCTTGATCTTGTCGCCAATCGGGCCGTCGAGCAGGGCGTCGGCTTCCTTGGTGTTGTTGATCAGGAAGGGCGTGTCCCAGAGCGCCATTTCCTTGGTGATGCCGACCAGCGTGGCGGTCGAGCCGACCATCATTTCCTGCGCGCCGCCGATCAGCGCCTGCTGCATCTGCGTGTCGGGGCCAAGCGCGGCGGCGCCGATGGCGCGCACCTTCATCTTGCCGCCCGATGCCTTGGCGACCTCGTCGGCGAACACCTTGGCGGCGCGGCCCTGGTTGCTGGCTTCGTTCAGGCCGTAGCCGAAGCGGATCAGGCGCGGCTTGATGTCCTGCGCCAGCGCGGAAAACGAAGCGGACAAGGCCGCGGCAGCGGCGGCGGCAATCACGGTTCTGCGAAGAAAAGTCATGGAAAAGTCTCCTGGAGTTGTGGGGGAAAGTGAACGGATTTCAGCGCATCCACGCGACAGGCGCGGTGACGATCTGGGGAAAGATGACGAACATGACAAGGATCAGCACATAGGTGATGAGAAAAGGATTGACCCCCTGGATCACCCGGTGCAGCGGCAGGCGGCCGACGCCGGCCACCACGTTGAGCACCGTGCCCACGGGCGGCGTGATCAGGCCAATCGCGCCGTTGAGCACGAACATCAGGCCGAAGTACACCGGGTCGATGCCGGCCTTGACCGCAATCGGCAGCATCACCGGCGCGAAGATCAAAATCGTCGGCGTCAGGTCCAGCGCCGTGCCGACGATGACCAGCACCAGCATCATCACCGCCATCAAGAGCTTGGGGCTTTCGACCAGCGGGCCGAGCCAGCCGGTGAGCGTGCCCGGCAGGTCGGCCAGCGTGATCATGTAGCTGGCCACCTGGGCGCCGGCGCACAAAAACATGACGATGGCGGTGGTCTTGCCCGCGCGCACCAGCACGCCGTGGATCTCGGCCAGTTTCATCTCGCGGTGCACGAACAGGGCAACGAACAGCGCGTAGAACGCGGCCACCACGGCCGCTTCGGTCGGCGTGAACACGCCGGATTTCATGCCGCCGATGATGATGATCGGCATCAGCATGGCCCAGAAGGCCCTGGCGGTGGCGCGCAGCCGTTCCTTCATCGGCAGCGGCTGGCCTTGCGGCAGGTCCATTTTGCGCAGCACCAGTTTCCACGCAATGATCAGGCCGACGCCCATGATGATGCCCGGCACGATGCCCGAGATGAACAGCGCGGAAATCGACGTGTTGGTGGTCACGCCGTAGATCACGAAGGGCATCGACGGCGGAATAATCGGCGCGATGATGCCGCCCGAGGCAATCAGGCCGGCCGAGGTGTGCATCGGGTAGCCCTGCTGGCGCATCATCGGCAGCAGGATGGTCGCCAGCGCGGCGGTGTCGGCCAGCGCCGAGCCGCTCATGCTGGCCATCATCACGGCAGCGGCAATCGCCACGAAGCCCAGCCCGCCGCGAATGTGGCCGACCCAGGCCTGCGCCATGGCGATGATGCGGCTGCTGATGCCGCCCGAGTTCATGAGTTCGCCGGCCAGGATGAAAAACGGCACGGCCAGCAGCGGAAAGCTGTCCACGCCAGCGACCAGGTTCTGCGCCAGCAGCTGGGTGTCCCAGAAGCCGAGCACCCAGGCCATGCCGGCGCCGGTCAGGACCAGTGCCAGGCCCATGTTCATGCCGATGCCCATGAGCAGCAGCATGCCGGCTGAAAAAACGATGAATGCGAGACCTTCGTTGCTCATGATGTTTACTCCACTTCCGCGCCGTGGCCGAGGTCCAGCGGCGTGCGTTTGATGATCTCGAAAAGTGCCATCAGGCCGATGGCCGTGGCGCACAAAAAGGCCGGCAGCGGCAGCAGCGCGGTCGGGTAGTTCAGCACCACCGAATGGCTGTCCAGCCCAACGACGACCTGTTGCCAGGCGCCCCAGCCGATCAGCGCGCAGCCCAGCAGCACCAGCAGCCGGATGAAAATCGTCATCGCCAGCATCAGGCGGGGCTGGTTTTGCAGCAGGCCCACCAGGCTGGTGAAAGCCATGTGTTCGCCGGCCGGGTAGGCGGCGGTCGCGCCGATGAACACCATCCAGACAAACAGCAGGCGCGACAGCTCTTCACTGGCCGGAACGCCGCTGCCAAAGCCGTAGCGCAGCACGACGTTGACAAACACCGCCACGGCCATCACGCCCAGGCAGATGGCCAGCAGCAGGTTGCTGATGCGCTGGAAGCGGCTCTTGGGCGCTTCGATCAGAGTTTCGGTCGTCATGCCTGCTCCTTGGGGTTGTTCAGCCAGGCCGTGACTTCGGCCTGCAGCTGGTCCAGCGATTTGAGCGCATCGACGCGCAGCACGCCGGCCTCGCCGGTGGGGCTTTCCAGCGTGGCGAACTGGCTGTCCACCAGGCTGGTCGAGAAGAAATGCTGCGCGGCGCGCGCCGCCACCCGGGCCTGCGCCTGTTCGCGGCTGATGTCGAGGAATACGAAGCGCAGGCCGGGCGCGGCCTGGCGCAGGCGCTCGCGGTAGGAAAGTTTCAGCGCCGAGCAGGTCAGCACCAGGCCTTCGGGGTGGGCGCGCAGCTGCTCGCCCAGCACGCCCAGCCAGCCGTCGCGGTCGGCATCCAGCAGGGCGATGCCCTGGCTCATCTTGGCGCGGCTGGCCGGGCTGTGGAAGTCGTCGCCTTCGACCAGCGTCAGGCCGGTGGCCTGCGCCACCGCCGCGCCCAGGCTGGACTTGCCGCAACCGGCCACACCCATGATTACAAGAGAATCCGTCATGTCTAAAAACCTTGGATAGCGCTATCCGTTGAGGTGGAAATAAAAGGCGTGCTGACCGGGGGAACTTCTTTTTCAGGCCGCCTGCGAAGACGGCCTAGGGATTGTCCGGCTGGCGCACGCCTTGGGATAGCGCTATCCTATGCGAGCATCAGCCCCTTACAACTCAGTAGTTTCCCTAGGATTCATGACACCAGCCCGCCTTCGCCCCCGCGCCACCGGCCGCGTCACCCTGACCGATGTGGCGCAAGCCGCCGGTGTCAGCCCGATCACCGTGTCGCGCGCGCTGCGCGGCGAGCGTGCCGTCGATCCGGCGCTGGTCGAGCGCGTGCGGGCGGCGGCGCGCACGCTGGGTTATGTGCCCGACCCGGCGGCGCGCGCGCTGGCGTCGCAGCGCAGCTCGCACGTCGCGGTGCTGATTCCGATGCTGTCGAACGCCTTGTTCGTCGATCTGCTCGAAGCGGTGCAGCGCAGCCTGCGCCCGGCCGGCTACCAGACGCTGATGGGCGTGACGCACTACGACGCCGACGAAGAGGAGCTGCTGCTGCGCGAGCAACTGCTGCAGCGCCCGGCCGGCTTGGTGGTGACCGGGCTTGAACGCAGCGACGCCGCGCGCGCGCTGATCGCGCAAAGCGGCGTGCCCTGCGTGCATGTGATGGAAATGTCCAGCGCGCCCGGCGTGTACAGCGTCGGCTTTTCGCAGGCCGATGCGGGGACCGAGATGACCCGGCACCTGCTGGCGCGCGGCCGTCGGCGCATCGCCTTTGTGGCAGCGCAGCTCGATCCGCGAACGCTGCAGCGGCTCGAAGGCTGGCGCCGCGAACTGCTTGCCGCCGGCTTGCATGACCCAAAGCTCGAATGGCTGGACCCGGCGCCGTCGTCGATTGCGCTGGGCGCGCGCATGTTCGAGCGCATCATCGGCGAGCAGCCCGACGTTGACGCGGTGTTTTTCTGCAATGACGATCTGGCGCAGGGCGCCTTGCTGGCCGCGCTGCGCCTGGGCGTTGCGGTGCCGGGGCGCGTGGCGGTGGCCGGCTTCAACGACCTGACCGGCAGCGACCAGATGCTGCCGCCCTTGACCACGGTGCGCACGCCGCGCAGCGAAATCGGCCACGCCGCCGCGCGCATGCTGCTGGCGCTGATGAACGGCGAGACCGTGGCCTCGCCCTGCGTCGATCTGGGTTACGAGCTGGTGGTGCGCGCCAGCACCTGAAACGCCTCAATCGCTATAAAAATAGTAGCTGCCTGCGCCCGTGTTTATTGCGCAAAAGCCAGATTTGGCTTGAAATCCGGTAACTGCTCAGCGTCTCCGCGAATGAAAGGCATCAACGCAGACGATGCCGCTGGCGAGTTCGCGCAGTCCTTTGCGGATGGACCACTCTGACAAATCATCATGTAGGAGCGAACGCACGTCGCCTCGCGCCATGCACTGGCGGTGCGGCCTGGCCCGTCCCATTACTCTGAGACTAATCACTTAAGCAGGCGAAAGGGTTTATCCGGCAAACCCGTAGCGGTGACGGGCGTTCGATGCGGCAATTAAAAAAATCAGGAACGCTAACTTTTAACAAGTATCAAAAGGCTCCTATGAACACGCCAATCAACCAGAACGCCACCAATGCCACCCTTAGCCCAAGCTTGGCCGCCGAGTTGCCTGAATCAGGCCGCAGCCACAAGGTGTCGGCGATCTATGTCACCCTGGACGAGGCTGAGCATGTTCGCCAGCACCTGATCGACGGCGGAATTGCCGCCAGCGAAGTGGCGTTGCTGCAGGATCTTCCGCTGCCACCCGACGAGGAAAGCAATGACGAAGTGCTCAAGGACATACTGGTGGACGGTGCCATCGGCACGGCGGTGGGAACGGGCGTGGGTGCAATCGGCACCGTGATCCTGTGGGCCGCCAGCGTGACCCTGTTCGTAACCAGCCCTGTGTTGACAGCCTTGGCCATGCTGGGCTGGTTTGCCGGCGTGGGTGGCATTGTCGGTGGCGTGGTCGGTGCTGAAGGCAAGGACGACAAGAAGGGCAAGGAAGGCAAGTTTTCCGAGCTGGTGATGGACGCCATCAAGGCCGGCAATGTGGTGCTGCTGGTCCGCACCCATGGCGAAACCGACAGGGAGCTGGCCAAGGACATCATCGGCAAGTCGCTCACAGGCCACCACGCGGTGGCCACCGAGTCCAACTATTGATGACGGCGGCGTACTGCGCCGGGTATTCGGGTTTGCCCTAGGGCTTTTTAGCGGAGTGACTCCAACAATGGCTATGCAAATTAATTCATAGCAACGCTGGCTGCTTGCCGGTGTGACTCAAGGAGTTTTTCATGCAAAAGGTGTTGCACATCAACCCTGAAAAATGCACCGGCTGCCTGCAGTGCGAAATGGCCTGTTCCTTCGATAACTACGGCGTCTTCGCCCCCGCCAAGTCGCGCATCAAGGTCTTCGACTTCCACGACACCGGCAAGAAGGTGCCCTACACCTGCACCCAGTGCGACGAGGCCTGGTGCCTGCATGCCTGCCCGGTGGAAGCCATCACGCTGGACAAGCTGACCGGCGCCAAGGTGGTCAACGACTCCACCTGTGTCGGCTGCAAGGTCTGCACCATTGCCTGCCCGTTCGGCACCATCAACTATGTGCAAGAAACCGGCAAGGTGCAAAAGTGCGACCTGTGCGGCGGCGAGCCGGCCTGCGCCGAAGCCTGCCCGACCGGCGCCATCACCTTCATCGACGCCAACTGGACCGGCCTGGACAGGATGCAGCAATGGGCTGACAAGCTGGGCAACCAGCCTTCGGCCAGTTAAGGAGCAACAACATGTCCTGGGCTGGAAAAATCCTCCGCGTCAACCTGACCGCTGGCACCGTCGCCGCCGAGCCGCTCAACATGGATTGGGCGCACGGCTACCTGGGCTCGCGCGGGCTCGGCAGCAAATACCTGGTGTCCGAGGTCGATCCCAAAGTCGATCCGCTGTCGCCAGAGAACAAGATCATCTGGGCCACCGGGCCGCTCACGGGCACCATGGCCTCGACCGGCGGGCGCTACACCGTCATCACCAAGAGCCCGCTGACCGGCGCCATCGCCTGCTCCAATTCGGGCGGCTACTGGGGCGCCGAGTTGAAAATGGCCGGCTGGGACATGGTGATTTTCGAGGGCAAATCGCCCACGCCGGTGTACCTCTACATCAACGACGACACGGCCGAGCTGCGGGGCGCAGCCCACCTCTGGGGCAAGAGCGTCTGGGAGACCGAGCCGCTGATCAAGCAGAGCCTGCAGGACCCCTTGATACGCGTTTCCTGCATCGGCAAGGCGGGTGAAAACGGCGTGCTGTATGCCGCCGTGGTCAACGACCTGCACCGCGCCGCAGGCCGCTCGGGCGTGGGCGCCGTGATGGGCAGCAAGAACCTCAAGGCGATAGCGGTGCGCGGCACCAAGGGCGTTGGCAATCTGCGTGACCCCAGGGCCTTCATGAAGGTCACCTACGAGAAGAAAAAAATCCTGCGCGACAACGCCGTCACCGGCCAGGGCCTGCCGACCTTCGGCACGCAGGTGCTGATGAACGTGATCAATGAAGTCGGCGCGCTGCCCACCCGCAACCACCAGGATGTGCAGTTCGAGGGCGCCAAGGACATTTCGGCCGAAGCCATGGCCACGCCGCGCGCCACCGACGGCAAGGCGCAGCTGATCACCAACCAGGCCTGCTTCGGCTGCACGATTGCCTGCGGCCGCATCAGCAAGATGGACGCCGGCCATTTCACCGTGTCGAACAAGCCGCAGTACTGGGGAGCGTCGGGCGGACTCGAATACGAAGCCGCCTGGGCGCTGGGCGCGGCCAACGGCGTGAAGGACCTGGAAGCGCTGCAGTACGCCACCATGCTGTGCAACGAGGAAGGCATCGACCCGATCAGCTTTGGCGCCACCTTGGGCGCGGTGATGGAGCTGTACGAAATGGGCGTGCTGAGCAAGGAGCAGCTCGGCATCGAGGCGCCGTTCGGTTCGGCGGCGGCATTGGCCTTTCTGGCCGAGGAAACGGTGTACAGCCGGGGCTTCGGCAAGGAAATTGGCCAGGGCTCCAAGCGCCTGACGGCCAAGTACGGCCATCCCGACCTGTCGATGTCGTCCAAGGGCCAGGAGTTCCCGGCCTATGACGGCCGCGCCATCCAGGGCATCGGCCTGGCCTATGCCACGTCCAACCGGGGCGGCTGCCATTTGCGCGGCTACACCGTCGCCTCCGAAGTGCTGGGCATCCCGGTCAAGACCGATCCGCTGGAGCATGAAGGCAAGCCCGAACTGGTCAAGGCCTTCCAGGACGCGACGGCCGTCTTCGACTCCGCCGGGATCTGCGTGTTCACCTCCTTCGCCTGGGGCCTGGCCGATGTGGCGCCCCAGCTGCAGGCCGCCTGCGGCGAGCAGTACACCACCGAGGAACTGGAGAAAATCGGCGAGCGCATCTGGAACATGGAGCGCGAGTTCAACAACGCCGCCGGCTTCACCAAGGCCGACGATTCATTGCCCAAGCGCCTGCTCACGGAAGCGGCCAAGACCGGCCCGGCCAAGGGCAAGGTCAACATGCTGGCCGAGATGCTGCCCAAGTACTACGCCGCGCGCGGCTGGGACAGCGAAGGCGTGCCGACGGCCGAGACCCGCGAGCGCCTCGGCCTGTAAAAAAATTCTCTCGGAGGGGGCGGGAAGGGGCGTGCGCAAGTCCGCCCCTTTTTTAATTTTTGGAGACAAGATTCATGACCCACCACGTCATCCTGGGCGCCGGCCCGGCCGGTTTGATTGCCGCCGAAACCATCCGCAAGCAGGCGCCGAACGACCGCATCACGCTGGTCGGCGATGAAGCCGAGCCGCCATACTCGCGCATGGCCATTCCCTACCTGCTGATGGGCAACATCGACGAGCCCGGCACCTACCTGCGAAAAAGCCCGTCGCATTTTGCCGATTTGAAGATAAATCAGCTGTTTGCGCACGCTGCATCAGTGGATGTAGCTACAAAAAGCATAGCGCTCAGTACTGGCGAATCGCTGGCTTACGACCGGCTCCTGATCGCCACCGGCTCGCGTCCGGCCAGCCCGCCGGTTCCGGGCATCGACAGCGCCGGCGTTCACACCTGCTGGACGCTGGAGGATGCGAGAAAGATCATGGCGCTGGCCCAGCCCAGCGCGCGCGTGCTGCAGATGGGCGCCGGCTTCATCGGCTGCATCATCATGGAGGCGCTCATGCAGCGCGGCGTGCGGCTCAGCGTGGTCGAGATGGGCGACCGCATGGTGCCGCGCATGATGGGGCCGATGGCCGGCGGCATGATCCGCGACTGGTGCGAGGCCCAGGGCGTGCAGGTATTCACCGGCACCCGGGTCGAGGCGATTCACCCGGGCGCGCCGCTGTCGGTGCGGCTGTCCAACGGGCAGACGGTGGCGGCCGACCTGGTCATCAGCGCCACCGGCGTCAAGCCCAACATCGGCTTCCTTGAAAACTCCGGCATCACCTGCCTGCAGGGCGTGCTGACCGACGAGCATTTGCAGACCAGCGTGCCCGGCATTTATGCCGCCGGCGACTGCGCCGAAGCCTTCGACAAGGTCAGCGGCACGACCATCGTCAGCGCCATCCAGCCCAACGCGGCCGAGCAGGCGCGGGTGGCGGCGCTCAACATGGTCGGCCAGCGGGTGGAGCTGCGGGGCGTGACGCAGATCAACGTGCTCGACACGCTGGGGCTGATTTCCAGCAGCTTTGGCAACTGGCAGGGCGTGCCCGGCAGCGAGCAGGGGGAACACGTTGAGTTGACCGACCGCCAGGCCGATGGCGGCAAGGGCCGGCACCTGAGCCTGCAGTTCAAGGACGACGTGCTGGTGGGCTGCAACAGCGTCGGCTGGACCGAGCATGTCGGCGTGATGCGCGGGCTGGTCGAGGGCGCGGTCCGCTTCGGCCCCTGGAAGGAGATCCTCAAAAGCGACCCGACCCAGCTCATGCAGGCCTACCTCGCCAGCGCCCAGGGGCAGGGCGAGTGGCACGGCGCCGGCGACGGGCACCGCCGATGAAAATCACCTTCAAGCTGTTCGCCACGCTGACCGACTATTTGCCGGTGCCCGCGAGGCGCGGCAACCTCATCGAACTCGACGTGGCGCCGGATGCTTCCATCAGCCAGATCATCGAGCCCTTCGGCCTGCCGCCCAAACTCGTCCATCTGGTGCTGGTCAATGGCCGCTACATCGAGCCCGAAAAGCGCCTGACCACCACCCTGGCCGAGGGCGACGTGCTGGCCATCTGGCCGCCGATTGCCGGCGGCTGAACCGGTGCAGGCGCATTACGCCGAGACTTTCGAGCGCGACATGGGCTGCACCGAAGCCGAATGGCTGGGCTGGCTGCCCGCCGCGCTGGGCGACCACGCCTGGCAGCAGAGCGGGCCATCCGTGCAGGCCCGCATCGGCCCGGGCAGCCTGCGGATCGACTGGCGGCCGGCCGCGCCCCGCGTGCTGGGCAGCGCCCGGATTCCGCGCCTGCTGGTGCGCTTTGCCTTTGCCGGACTCGATGACGGCCAGCGCCACGCCTTCATGAAACGCTTCGATGTGTACATGCAGCGCGGCGGCGGCTGATGCCAGACGGGGCTCTGGCGTGTCCGCGTGTCTTCGTCAGGTATTCAGGGCCGGTGTTATTCCATAATCAATAATTATTCAGATCAAAGCCAACAGAAAGCAGCCATGTCCGTACAGACCCTTTATCAGCAAAAACGCATGTCGGCCGCCGACGCCATCGGGGTCGTCATGAACGGCGACACGGTGGTGGTGCCCACCGCCGTGGGCGAGCCGCCGGCCCTGCTGACGGCGCTCTCGGACGCTCGCCGCGAGTTCCGCAACGTGAGCGTTTCGCAAATCCTGCCGGTGCGCAAGTACGGCTACTTTGACCCCGACACGACCGGGCATGTCCGCCATGTCGCCTACTTTTTCAGCGGCATCTCGCGCGCTGGCGGGCAGGAGGGCTGGACGGATTTCATTTCGGCCAATTTCTCCGAACTGCCCGACCTGCTCAGTCGCCGCCTGATTCCGGCCGATGTGGTGTTTTCCATGGCGTCGCCAATGGACGAGCACGGCTTTTTCTCGCTGTCGCTGGCGCCCGACTACACCATGGCCGCGATTGCGCAGGCCAGGGCCGTGGTGCTGGAAGTCAACCCGAACGTGCCGTTTGCCAATGGCAACTGCCACATCCACGTCTCGCAGGTCACCGCGCTGACTGAAAGCGACGACGCGCTGCTCGAAGTCGGGCTGCCCAAGATCGGCCCGGTGCAGGAAGCCATCGGCAAGTACGTCGCCGACATGATCCCGGACGGCGCGACGCTGCAGATCGGCTACGGCGGCATTCCCGATGCGGTGGTCATGCAGCTGACCCACAAGCACGACCTGGGCGTGCACACCGAAATGATCGGCGACGGCATCATGACGCTGGTCGAGGCCGGCGCCGTCACCAACCGCAAGAAGAACTATTTGCCCGGCAAGATGCTGGCGACCTTCGCCCTGGGTTCGAACAAGCTGTATCAGTTCCTGCACCGCAACCCGGCGGTCGAGATGCATCCGGTCGGTTTCACCAACGACCCCTACCTGGCCGGCCAGAACGACAACCTGCACGCCATCAATGCCACGATGCAGATCGACTTCATGGGCCAGTGCGGCTCGGAAAGCCTGGGGTTCACGCCGTATTCGGGTACCGGCGGGCAAACCGATTTCGTTCGCGCGGCGAATCGCTCGAACGGCGGCAAGGCCTTCATCGTGCTGCCCTCGACCGCCAAGCACGACACGATTTCGCGCATCGTGCCGGTGCTGTCGCCCGGCACGCATGTCAGTACCAGCAAGAACGACATCAACTACGTGGTGACCGAATTCGGCGTGGCCCAGCTGCGCGGCAAGACCGCCCAGCAGCGCTGCGAGGCGCTGATCGCCATCGCGCACCCGGACTTTCGCGGGGAATTGCGCGAGGCAGCCAAAAGGATGAAGCTGCTTTGAGACAGGGAGTCAGCGGCCGAAAGGCAATTGCCGTGTAAGCTGGGTTGGTTAAAGTGTTTCTTTTGTAATAAACGGAAACTTCCCCATGCGCTATGTCCTGACCCTTGTTGCTGCCTCTGCCATGCTTGTTGCCTGCGGTGGTGGCAGCGACTCGGCCCCTGCGGCCACGCCCACTCCGGCTGCAACGCAAGCCACACTGACTTCGGCCAATTACGTGGCGGTCGCCCAGGAATCGCTGTCGTCTTCTGCTTACCTCGCCGATGCAACCGGCCTTGTCACAGGCGCTCAAGTCAGCGATTCCGAGGCCCTGGTCCGCTTTGGCCAGGACCAGCTTCCCAAGCTGCCGCGCTGGCTGGCCGATGCGCCCGTGCAAGCGGTTGGCGCCGTGCAGAGCCAGACTGAAAAGTGTGCAGGCGGCGGCACGCTGACCATTTCAGCGAACGACGCCAACGGCAATCGCCTGGTTGATGCCGGCGATTCGGTCTCCCTGACGGCAGCCAACTGCTCGTTTGAAGGCCAGTTGTTGAACGGTCAATTGACCCTGACCATCAACAGCCTGACCGGCAATCCTGACCATTACCCCTACAGTTTGTCAGTCACTCTGGGCTTCAACAATCTGACGACTCAATCCTCGTCATTGCGCACCGTTGGCAACGGCAGCCTTGCCTTGTCCATCGATGCACGCGCCGCCAACAACCAGTCGCTGGGGCTGCGCACTTCCAGCCTGGGCCTTTCATCGACTTACGGCACCACCACCTATAGCAAAACGCTGACCAGCTATGCGACTTCCGTGGAGTTGCGCCCCGCAGGCACCGGTTTCACCTCCACCACCTCGGTGGACGGAACGCTGAGCAGCTCGGCCTTCGAGTCCAAATCCATCAGCATCGCCACGCTGGCACCTTTCGTCAGGGCCAGCACGCAGGCTTACCCCGGCAGCGGCCAGCTCGTCATTACCGGCGCGGCAGGCGGCAAGGTCCGCATCACCGCCACCAGCGCCACCACGGTGCTGATCGAACTGGATGCGGATGCCAATGGCAGCTACGAAGCGTCCACGAGCAAGCTCTGGAGCGACATGCTTTGAGGGCCGATCCTGCGTGTGCGGGCCTTGGGCGCAGGCTGCATGGGGTGGTGGCTGTCGCGCTGCTGGCCGGCCTGTCGGGCAATGCCATCGCCGCCA
The DNA here is from genome assembly GCF_040105105.1 of Polaromonas hydrogenivorans. Taxonomy (GTDB): domain Bacteria; phylum Pseudomonadota; class Gammaproteobacteria; order Burkholderiales; family Burkholderiaceae_C; genus Polaromonas; species Polaromonas hydrogenivorans. The sequence continues at coordinate 54,100 of NZ_CP157675.1, forward strand.
TGCCGTGCGGCGCGCCGGCCCTGGGTGCCTTGGCCGGTGTTGAGCGCAGCCAATGGGAAGAGTTCGATGCGCAGGGCAAGTCCCTGGTGCGCGAGCGTGGAACGCTCCAGGTCGCGGGTTTGCAGGCTTTGGGGCGCTGCGGCGCGGTGGACTGGTCGGCGCAATGGACGCGCAGCCAGGGCCAGCGCGACTACGACGGCATCACGAGCACCCAGGCGCCCTTGCAAACGCAAAGCCAGCTGCGGGCGCAGGCCTTGAGCATCGCTGCCTGGCTGCCGGTGAGCGGGGGCTGGGCCGTGGGCTCGCAACTCGGCTACCGCCAGATCCGGCGCGACATTGCCAGCGCGGGCAATGCGCTGGGTTATCCGGAGCGCTTTGACTACCTGCAGGCCGCATTGGGCGTGCGCTACCAGGCTGCGCTGGGCGAGCAGGTGCGCCTGAGTGCTTCGGGCTGGCTGGGCGGCGGGCCGGGCGGCCATGTCAAGGTCGATTTGCCGCGTGCCGACCCGGTGACGCTGCCGCTCGGAAGCAGCCGCCTGCTGGCCTTGAGCCTGGAGCTGGACGGCAGCGCATCAGCCCAGCCGGGCTGGTCGTGGCGGGCTGGCGTGCTGTATCGGCGCGAGCAGACGGGCGCCGGTGATGCCCAGGCCCTCACCCGCAATGGCGTGACCGTGGGCGCGGCCTTGCAGCCCCGCTTCGTGCAGCGGCACCTGGGCGCGACGGCCGTGCTGGCTTACCGCTTCTGACTGCCTGCGCGCCTTTTTATGATGAAAAAGGCCATTTGCGCAATAGACATAAGGATATATAGCTATATTATTCATAGCGATTGTCCTTGCCTGGCGCGCCGCCAGATCACAGCGTATGCGTGACCAGCTTGAAATCCGGGTCTTCGGCAAACGGCTTGATGGTGTAGCCCAGGCCCTTCATGAGCTTGAGCATGCCGGGGTTTTGCGCCAGCACCAGGCCCTCGATTTCGGACAGCCCCTTTTCGCGCGCCACGTCCATGATGCTGAGCATCAGGCGCGAACCCAGGCCCTTGCCGCTGAAGTCGTCGGCCACCACCAGCGCAAACTCGCAGCTCGACTGGTCGGGGTTGGTGACGTAGCGTGAAACGCCCACGATGCGCTCGGTTTCCAGAGCCTCGCCGTTGGCGCCGGGACGGCGTTCCTTGAACACGGCGACCAGCGCCATCTCGCGGTCGTAGTCGATCAGCGTGAAGCGCGCCAGCATGCTGGGCGGCAGTTCGACGATGGACGAGATGAAGCGGAAATAGCGGCTTTCCTGCGACAGGTGCGACATCATTTCCTGCAGCATCTGCGCGTCGTCCGGGTGGATGGGGCGCACGATGTATTCGCCGCCGCCGCGCAGCGGCCAGACCTGCTCGTAGCGCGCCGGATACGGCAGGATGGACAGGTGGCTGTAGGTGTTGGCCCGGCCGCTGATGGCCTGCGGTGCGTTGTCGATCACGATGCGCGCATCGACGGCCACCGCGCCGGATTCATCGACGATGATCGGGTTGATGTCCATCTCGCGCAGCTGGGGCAGCTCGCAGACCATTTCCGAGACGCGCAGCAGGATCTGCTCCAGCGCATTCATGTCGGCCGGACTGGCGCCGCGCCACTGGCCCAGGGTTTCGGCCACGCGCGAGCGTGAAATCAGGTGGCGCGCCAAAAACTGGTTCAGCGGCGGCAGCTCCATCGCCCGGTCGTCGATCAGCTCGATCATGGTGCCGCCCGCGCCGAAGGCGATCACCGGCCCGAACGGGTCGTCGGTGACCAGGCCGACGCAGACCTCGCGGCCGCGCCGGGCGCGCGCCATGGTCTGCACCGTGACGCCGTTGATGCGCGCATTGGGCTTGAGGCGCGAGACGGTCTGCATCATCTCGGTGAAGGTGTCGCGCACGCCGGTGGCGTTCAGGATGTTCAGCGCCACGCCTTCGACGTCCGATTTGTGGCTGATGTCGGGCGAGTCGATTTTCAGCGCCACCGGAAAGCCCAGTTGCGTGGCGATCATCATCGCCTCGTTGGCGCTGCGCGCCAGGATGGTCTGCGTGACCGGGATGTGAAACGCCGACAGCAGCGTTTTCGACTCCATCTCGGTCAGCACCTTGCGGCGCTCGGCCAGCACATGCTCGATGATCAGCCGCGCGCCTTCGATGTCGGGCTTGGCCAGCGTGGACAGCGGCGGCGGGGTTTGCTGGAGCAGCTGCTGGTTCTGGTAGAACGAGGCGATGTTGCCAAAGGCGCCGACGGCCGCCTCGGGCGTGCGAAAGGTCGGAATCGACGCTTCGTTCAAAATCTCGCGCCCCATCACGACCGAGGCATCGCCCATCCAGCACGACAGCAGCGGCTTGCCCATGCTGCGCTTGACATCGGCCAGCGCGCGCGCCACCTGGGAAGCATCGACGCCTTCCTTGGGCGAGAAAATCGCCAGCACGCCGTCGATCCGCCGGTCATTGCCCGCCGCCTCGATGGCGGCCCTGTAGTGTTCAGGCGTGGCTTCTTCCGACAGGTCGATCAGGTCGGACAGCGACGCCAGTTCGGGCAGCAGCGGCTTGAGGGCGCTGGACGATTCGGGCGACAGCTTGCCCAGTTGCAGGTGGATTTCGTTGACCCAGTCGGCCGCTAGCACGCCCGGCCCGCCGCCGTTGGTGACGATGGCCAGCCGGTTGCCGACCGGGCGGTAGCGCGAGGCCAGGCATTTGGCGGCCGAAAAGAGCTCGACAAACGAGCGCACGCGCACCGCGCCGGCGCGGCGCAGGGCAGCATCGAACACATCGTCGCTGCCGACGATGGCGCCGCTGTGGGTTTGCGCCGCCTCGTTGCCGGCAGGCCTGCGGCCGGCCTTGAGCACGACCACCGGCTTGGCGTTGGCCGCCGAGCGCAGCGCGCTCATGAAGCGGCGGGCGCTGGAGATGCCTTCGAGGTAGATGACGATGCTTTGCGTCTGGCGGTCGTTGGCCAGGAAATCGAGCACCTGCGCAATATCGACCGAGGTGTTCGGCCCCAGCGAGACCACCGATGAAAAGCCGACGCCGTTCTTGCTGGCCCAGTCGAGGATGGACGCGGTCAGCGCGCCGGACTGCGACACCAGCGCCAGCGAGCCCGGCTTGGCCATCGGCCCGGCGGCGCTCGCATTGAGCTGCAGGTGCGGGCGCTGCAGGCCCAGGCCATTCGGGCCGAGCAGGAAGATGCTTTCGCGGCGCGCAATCCGCTTGAGTTCGGCGGCACCGTCGGCGTTGATGCCGCTGGTGATTACCAGCGCCGAGCGGCAGGTCATGCGCCCGGCAATCTCCAGCGCGGCGGCCACTTCCTGCGGCGGCAGGGCGATGATGGCCAGGTCGGCCCCGGTCTGCGCCAGGTCGGCCAGCGTGCCGGTGGTGTGGATGTCCAGGAACTGCAGCGTGCCGGTGTAGCGCTGGGCGCGCAGCGCCTGGTGCAGCACCCGGGCGCGCGATGTCAGGCTGTCCGGGTCGTCGGCCTGGCCGGCGAAGACGACGATGGACTGGGGGGCGAAAAGCGGGGTGAGGTAGTGTTTGTCCATAAGGGGAGAGGTTTTCAGTCGGCGCCAATCAGCACCTTGACATGCGCGGCAACGCTGCGCGCGAGCGGGCTCAGGACGTAACCGCCTTCCAGGCACGAGATGACGCGGCCCCGGCAATGGCGCTCGGCCACCGCCATGATTTTTTTGGTGACCCATTCGTAGTCGGCCTCGACCAGGGCCAGGTTGCCCATGTCGTCCTCGCGGTGGCCGTCAAAGCCGGCCGACACATAGATCAGCTCGGGCTTGAAAGCGTCCAGCGCGGGCAGCCAGTGGCTGGTGACGGCTTCGCGGAACTTGTCGCTGCCCGAGCGCGAAGGCAGGCCGACGTTGACCATGTTCGGACCCGTGGCGTTTTCGCCGCTGAACGGGTAGATGCCCTGCTCGAAGATCGAGCACATCAGCACCCGCTCGTCGCCGCGAAAGATGTCCTCGCTGCCGTTGCCGTGATGCACGTCGAAATCAATCAGCGCGACGCGCTGCAGGCCGTGCCGGGTCAGCGCATGGCGGATGCCGACGGCGACGTTGTTGAAAAAGCAAAAGCCCATGGCGGCGTCGCGCTGCGCGTGGTGGCCGGGCGGGCGCACGCAGCAAAAAGCGCTCGGTGCATCGCCCGTCAGCACCAGGTCGGTGGCCAGCACCACGGAACCGGCCGCGCGCAATGCGGCCCGCACGGTGAACGGGTTCATGTCGGTGTCGGGATCGACCTTGTGGTAACCCTCCGCCGGGGAGGCCGCCATGAGTTCGCTGACATACAGCGAGGAATGCGCATGGGCTAACTGCTCGGGCGTGGCCAGCGGCGCATCGTAGGGGTGCATGTAGTCGAGCAGGCCCTTGACCAGCAGCATGTCGTTGATGGCGCCCAGGCGCTCGGGGCATTCGGGATGGTGGGCACCCATTTCGTGGAGGGCGCAATCGGGATGGGTGATGTAGGCGGGCAGCAAAATTTGTCTCCTTGGGGGCTCTGGCGACTGCGGCCAGATGCATTTTTTCAGTCTAGCCCGACCCTGTTGCTGCGTCTTGATGTAAAGCAATTGTTACAACCAAACCCTGAAGGGCGGGTGTGCCGATGCGGTGCCGAAGAGCTATAGGGCAAGGAATTACCTGTAAAAAAGCGCCTCAAGCCCATGTTGAACGGGCGAGAGGCGCTATGAATAGCGTAGCGTTACAGCCTGAGTCGCTAAATTACATGCGCTCGAAAATCGCCGCGATGCCCTGGCCGCCGCCGATGCACATCGTCACCAGCGCGTAACGGCCCTGGATGCGCTGCAACTCGTGCAGCGCCTTGACGGTGATCAAGGCGCCGGTCGCGCCAATCGGGTGGCCCAGCGAGATGCCCGAGCCGTTCGGGTTGACCTTGGCCGGGTCCAGCCCCAGGTCGCGCGTGACGGCGCAGGCCTGCGCGGCAAATGCTTCGTTGGCCTCGATCACATCCAGATCGTTCACCGTGAGGCCGGCTTTCTTCAGCGCCATCTGCGTGGCGGGCACCGGGCCGATGCCCATGTACTTTGGATCGACGCCGGCATGCGCGTAGGCGACCAGGCGGGCCAGGGGCTTGAGGCCTCGCGCCTCGGCAACGCCCGCTTCCATCAGCACCACGGCCGCAGCGGCGTCGTTGATGCCCGAGGCATTGCCGGCCGTCACCGTGCCGTTTTCCTTCACGAACACCGGCTTGAGCTTGGCCATGTCGGCCAGCGTGCAGTTCGGGCGGAAATGCTCGTCCGTGTCGTAGGCGACCTCGCCCTTGCGGCTTTTCAGCATGACCGGAACGATCTGCTCCTTGAAGTAGCCGCTTTCTATGGCTTTCTGGGCGCGGTTGTGGCTTTGCACGGCCAGCGCGTCCTGCTCCTCGCGGCTGATGCCCCACTTGGCGGCGATATTCTCGGCCGTCACGCCCATGTGGATGGTGTGAAACGGGTCATGCAGCGCGCCGACGACCATGTCAACCAGCTTGCTGTCGCCCAGGCGCGCGCCAAAGCGCGTGGCCAGGCTGGCGTAGGGGCCGCGGCTCATGTTCTCGGCGCCGCCGCCAATCGCGATGTCCGCGTCGCCCAGCAGAATCGACTGGCTGGCCGAGATGATGGCCTGCAGGCCCGAGCCGCACAGGCGGTTGACGTTGAACGCCGGCGTGCCTTCGGCGCAGCCGCCGTTGACGGCCGCCACGCGCGACAGGTACATGTCCTTGGCTTCGGTGTTGACCACATGGCCGAACACGACGTGGCCGACATCCTTGCCTTCGACGCCGGCGCGCGCGAGCGATTCACGAACGACCAGCGCGGCCAGTTCGGTGGGTGGCGTGTCCTTCAGGCTGCCACCAAAGGTTCCAATGGCGGTGCGCACACCGCTGACAACTACAACTTCACGGGTCATGACTATCTCCTGGGTTTTAAAAAGCCGTCTGAAGTGTGAACCGTCTTGACTACGCCCGGCTGACACGGGAGCGGCAAATAGCAGTATGGCACGCTGCCGGCGCCTGGCTGGCATGCACTTGATTTTCATTAACAAGCCTGAGTTTCATCACCGCCAGCAGGGGTGAGCGCCGGCCAAGGCGCTGCCAAACATCGAAACCCATAAAATGTACAAAACCATCATTTTGTACAAATAACCCATGCACACCGTCTCCTTAAGTGAATTCCGCGCCAACGCGTCGGCCATGCTCGACCGGGTCGAACAGGGCGAAACCGTGCGCATTTTGCGGCATGGCAAGCCGGTCGCCGAACTGGTGCCGGTCCAGCCGGCAGCGCCCGAAAAGCTTCCCAGCTGGAAGCGCCCCATCCATCCGCTCGAATACCAGCGTGCCGATGGCAAGTCCCTGGCGCAACTGATCATGGACGAGCGTGAAAGCGCACGGTACTGAAGCATGAAGCTGCTGTTCGATTCTTCGGCCATCGCCAAGCGCTACAAGCGCGAGAGTGGCCACGACGCGGTGGAGCGCCTGCTGATGGGCGCGGACACGGTGGTGCTGGCGGCGCATTGCAAGGTTGAAATTGCTTCGAGCCTGAGCCGCGAGGTGCATGACCATTCGATCGACATGGACCAGTATGCGTATGCAATGGGCGAGGTGGCGCAGGATTTTGTTGACTTCGAGGTGCGCCCCATCAGCCCCGAGATCGAAGCGCTGGCGCTGGCCGTGATGGCGCAAAACCGCTTGCGCGCCATGGATGCGCTGCACATCGGCACCGCCCAGGTGGCACGGGTTGACTTGTTTGTGACGGCTGACCGCAAGCAGGCTTTGGCGGCGCAAGCCGCCGGCCTGAAAACTGAACTGATAGAGGCTTGAGATGTTTTATCCCCAGGAATTTGACGTGATCGTGGTCGGTGGCGGCCATGCCGGCACCGAGGCCGCGCTGGCCGCCGCCCGCATGGGCTGCAAGACGCTGCTGCTAACGCACAACATCGAGACGCTCGGCCAGATGAGCTGCAACCCGTCGATTGGCGGCATCGGCAAGGGCCATCTGGTCAAGGAAGTCGATGCCATGGGCGGCGCGATGGCGCTGGCCACCGACGAGGGCGGCATCCAGTTCCGCATCCTGAACGGCTCCAAAGGCCCTGCCGTGCGCGCCACGCGGGCGCAGGCCGACCGGATTTTGTACAAGGCGGCGATTCGCCGGATGCTGGAAAACCAGCCGAACCTGTGGCTGTTCCAGCAGGCGGTCGATGACCTGATGGTCGAGGGCGACCGGGTGGTCGGTGCGGTGACGCAGGTCGGAATCCGGTTTCGCGCCCGCACGGTGGTGCTGACGGCCGGAACCTTCCTGGACGGAAAGATCCATGTCGGACTGAACAACTATGCGGCGGGCCGCGCCGGCGACCCGCCGGCCGTGTCTTTAAGCGCCCGCCTGAAGGAACTCAAGCTGCCGCAAGGCCGGCTGAAAACCGGCACGCCGCCGCGCATCGACGGGCGCTCGATTGACTTCAGCAAGTGCGGCGTTCAGCCCGGCGACGGCATGCCCGGCGGCACGCCCGGCCCGGTGCCGGTGTTCAGCTTCATGGGCGGTAATATCCCGCATCCGAAGCAGATGCCGTGCTGGATCACGCACACCAACGAGCGCACGCACGACATCATCCGCTCGGGCTTTGACCGCAGCCCGATGTTCACCGGCAAGATCGACGGCGTGGGGCCGCGCTACTGCCCGAGCGTCGAGGACAAGATCAACCGCTTTGCCGGCAAGGACAGCCACCAGATTTTCCTGGAGCCTGAAGGCTTGACGACGCACGAGATTTATCCCAACGGCATCTCGACCAGCCTGCCGTTCGACATCCAGTACGCGCTGGTGCGCTCGATGGCGGGCATGGAAAACGCGCACATCTGCGGCCCGGCTACGCGATTGAATACGACTACTTCGACCCGCGCGCGCTGAAGACCAGTTTTGAAACCCGGGCGATTGGCGGGCTGTTCTTTGCCGGGCAGATCAACGGCACGACCGGCTACGAGGAAGCCGCCGCGCAAGGCATGTTCGCGGGCATCAACGCCGCCCTGCAATGCCAGGGCAAGGAAGCCTGGCTGCCGAAGCGCGACGAGGCTTACCTGGGCGTGCTGGTCGATGACCTGATCACCAAGGGCGTGACCGAGCCCTACCGCATGTTCACCAGCCGGGCCGAGTTCCGCCTGATGCTGCGGGAAGACAATGCCGACATGCGCCTGACCGAAAAAGGGCGTGAACTGGGCCTGGTCGATGACGCCCGCTGGGACGCCTTCAACCGCAAGCGCGATATTGTTTCACGTGAAACACAGCGCCTGCGCGCGCTCTGGATCAACCCGAACAACCTGCCGGCCAGCGAAGCCGAGCGCGTGCTGGGCAAGGCGATTGAGCGCGAATACAACCTGGCCGACTTGCTGCGCCGGCCCGATGTGAACTACGCCGGACTGATGTCGCTGGATGGTGGCCGATACGCCAACCCGGAAATCCCGACCGGAAACGAAGATGTTTCACGTGAAACATCGGCTGAAAATACGCTGCCCGCAGACTTGGTGAAAAGCGTGATCGAGCAGATCGAGATCACGGCAAAATATGCCGGCTATATCGACCTGCAAAAAGTCGAGGTCGAACGCGCGTCGCATTACGAGAATCTCAAGCTGCCGGCTGACCTGGATTACCTGCAGGTGTCGGCGCTGAGCTTTGAAGCGCGCCAGATGCTGTCCAGGCACCGGCCCGAAACGCTGGGGCTGGCATCGCGCATCCAGGGCATCACGCCGGCCACCATCTCGCTGCTGCTGGTGCACCTGAAAAAGAACCTGTGGAAAAACACGACTCCCTTGAAATCCGCCGAGGCAGAAGTTTGATGGCGACCACTGAACAGAACTTGCGTTCCACCCTGACGGCCGGGCTTGACGCGCTGCAGCTGCAATTGAACGAGCAGCAGATCGACCAGTTGCTGGCGTACCAGGCCATGATTGCCAAATGGACGCAGGTCTATAACCTGACGTCGGTGCGCGATCCGGCGGAGATGATGACGCATCACTTGCTCGACAGTCTGGCGGCCGTTCCGGCGCTGCAGCGTTATTTGCACGGCGCCGGGCTGGAGCAGGGCGGTCGCCTGCTCGATGTCGGCTCGGGCGCTGGCCTGCCGGGCGTGGTGATCGCCATCTGCTGCCCGCAGGTTGCCGTGACCTGCGTTGATACGGTGGCCAAGAAAGCGGCCTTCATCAAGCAGGCGGCGCTGGCATTGAGGCTGCCCAACCTGACGGGACTTCATGCGCGGGTCGAAAGCATCACTGAATCCTTCGATGTGATTTGTTCCCGGGCCTTTGCTTCGCTGGTTGATTTCACCAAGTGGTCCGCCGGTGCGCTGGCGCCGCAGGGTGTCTGGATGGCGATGAAGGGCAAGCATCCGGCCGATGAGTTGCTGGCTTTGCATGAAAATATTGCAATGTTTCACGTGGAACAATTGAAGGTTCCCGGCCTGGATGCCGAGCGCTGCATCCTCTGGCTGCGACCCGTGTCGTAAACTCAAGCTCTCTTTTACTGGAGCATTCCATGCCGGGCTCGTTCGTTGGTGTTGCCGACTATGGCGCTTTTGTTGTGGCTATTCTGGTCTTTCTGGCCATTCCCGGCCCCGGCAACCTGGCGCTGATCACCTCGACCGGCAAGGGCGGCATCGCCGGCGGCATGGGTGCCACCTTGGGCGTCATCGCTGGCGACCAGGTGCTGCTGTGGGCCGCCGTGGCGGGCGTTTCGGCCGTCATGGCGGCGTATCCGGCAGCCTTTCATGCGGTCCAGTGGCTGGGTGCCATCTATCTGGCCTGGCTGGGTTTGCGCATGCTGCTGGCCAAGCCCGGCGCCGCACCCATTTTGCAGATCAAGCCGCGCCACTATTTTCGGCAGGCATTGCTGATCACCTTGCTCAATCCCAAGGCCATCGTGTTTTACCTGGCCTTTTTTCCGCTGTTCGTGGACCCGGCGCAGCATCAGGGCCTTAAAACATTTGGCGTGATGGCCGCGACCATCGCCGTGCTGACTTTTTTGTATGGCCTGATGGCGGTGCTGCTGACCTGGAAGCTGGCCGCTCGCCTGCGGGCCAATCCGAAAATATCGGCCACGCTCGAAAAAGCGGCCGGCATGTTCCTGATCGCCTTTGGCATCAAGCTGGCGCTTTCCCGGTAAATCAAACACGGCAATCCTGAATTCCCTCAACGGAACGACAACCAACAATACGCTATGGCCAAAATATTCTGCATTGCCAACCAAAAGGGCGGCGTGGGCAAGACCACCACCACCGTCAACCTGGCCGCCGGCCTGGTCCAGATCGGCCAGCGCGTGCTGATGGTGGACCTGGACCCGCAGGGCAATGCCACCATGGGCTCGGGCGTGGACAAGCGCAAGCTTGAAATGACGGTCTATGACGTGCTGCTCGAAGCCGCATCCATCGTCGATGCCCGGGTGCATAGCGAGAAAAGCGGCTACGACGTGCTGGGCGCCAACCGCGAACTCTCAGGTGCCGAGATTGAACTGGTGCCGCTGGAGCGCCGCGAAAAGCGCCTCAAGCAGGCGCTGGCCAAGGTGGACAAGGACTACGACTTCATCCTGATCGACTGCCCGCCGTCGCTGTCCATGCTGACCCTGAACGGGCTGTGCGCGGCCCATGGCGTGATCGTTCCGATGCAGTGCGAGTACTTCGCGCTCGAAGGCGTGACCGACCTGGTCAACACCATCAAGCAGGTGCATGCCAACTTGAACAAGGACCTGCAGATCATCGGCCTGCTGCGCGTCATGTTCGATCCGCGCATCACGCTGCAGCAGCAGGTCAGCGAGCAGCTCAAGGGGCATTTCGGCGACAAGGTGTTCAACACCGTCATTCCGCGCAATGTGCGCCTGGCCGAAGCGCCGAGCTACGGCCTGCCCGGCGTGATCTTCGACCCGTCGTCCAAGGGCGCGCAGGCCTTCGTGGCGTTTGCCCAGGAGATGGTCGGGCGCCTGCTGTAGGCGCGCCAGCCCTCACTTATGCATCAAAACGATGGTTTGCGCATGCTCCACCTGCGCAAACAGCTATCAAAAACATAGCGCACCAATGGTGTGAAGCTCCAAAGCCTGGAAACCCCGCATGAACCCCCGCAATGTATTGATTCTTCCCGGCTGGCAAGGCAGCGGCCCGGACCACTGGCAAAGCCGCTGGGAGCGCGCCCATGGCTACAGCCGCGTCGAGCAGCACGACTGGATGCGGCCGCTACGGGGCGACTGGATTGCACGGCTCGAAGACGTGCTGCTGGCGTGCGACGAGCCCGCCGTGCTGGTCGCGCACAGCCTGGGCTGCCAGCATGTGGCTGCCTGGGCCGCGCACAGCCGCAACACCCACTTGGTGAAGGCGGCGCTGCTCGTGGCCCCGCCCGATGTCGAGCGCGAGGAGCTGCGCGCCCAGCTGCCCAGCTGGTCGCCCGTTGCCCTGGGCCGCTTGCCGTTTGCAACGCGCCTGTTCGCCAGCAGCAACGATCCTTTTTGCAGCCCTGAGCGCGCCCGGCAGTTTGCCGCGACCTGGGGCGCGGACCTCATTGACGCCGGCCCGTGCGGCCACCTGAATGCCGAAAGCGGCCTAGGCGACTGGCCGGACGCGCATGAACAGCTGCAGCAGCTGATGCGTGATGCGTGATACTTCCGCCTGAGCCACACCAGACAGCGCCTGGCGCGCCTCCCGATTAAAGAAAGACAAGACACCTCCATGGTCACCAAAAAACAAAAAGGCCTGGGCCGCGGGCTCGAAGCGCTGCTCGGCCCCAAGGTCGATGAATCGCCCGAAGCCGCCAATGCCCTGATCGCCGCCAGCAGCCCGGGCCTGCCCGCTTCGCTGCTGCTCGACGACCTGGTGCCCGGCCAGTACCAGCCGCGCACGCGCATGGACGAGGGCGCGCTTTACGAGCTGGCCGAATCGATCAAGGTGCAGGGCATCATGCAGCCGATCCTGGTGCGGCGCCTCAAGAGCGGCGCCAACAGCGGCAAGTACGAAATCATCGCCGGCGAACGGCGTTTCCGGGCCGCCCGGCTGGCTGGCCTGGACAGCCTGCCGGTGCTGATCCGCGACGTTCCCGACGAGTCGGCCGCCGCCATGTCCCTGATTGAAAACATCCAGCGCGAAGACCTCAATCCGCTCGAAGAAGCGCAGGGCCTGCAGCGCCTGGTGAAGGAATTCGGCCTGACCCACGAGCTGGCGGCACAGGCCGTGGGCCGCTCGCGCAGCGCCGCGTCCAACCTGCTGCGCCTGCTGAACCTGGCCGACCCGGTGCAGACCATGCTGATGGCCGGCGACCTGGACATGGGCCATGCGCGCGCGCTGCTGGCGCTGGACCGGGCGACGCAGATCAGCGCAGCCAACCAGATCACGGCCAAAAAGCTGTCGGTGCGAGAGACCGAAAGCCTGGTCAAGAAGCTGGGCACCGAGTTCTTGCTGACACCCAGCAAGGCCCCGCCTGAAAAGTCGCGCGACACCCGCCGGGTGGAAGAAGAACTGGCCGACCTGCTGATGGCCGAGGTGCAAGTGCGCATCAAAAAGCAGGTCAAGCGCAACGGCAAGCGCGAAGATGTGGGTGAACTGGCGATTCAGTTTGCCTCGCTCGATGAAGTCAACGGACTGATCGAGCGACTGCGCCGGACGGCCTGACGGACCTTCAAGCAGCGCTCAACAGACTGGTGGCGCGCAAGCTCAGAGGGTAAAAATCTTCCCCGGATTCATGATGTTCTTCGGGTCCAGCGCGCGTTTGATGGCGCGCATCATGTCCACCGCGCCGTTGCCCGTCTCGCTCAGCAGGAAGTCCATCTTGCCCAGGCCGACGCCGTGCTCGCCGGTGCAGGTGCCTTCCAGGCTCAGGGCTCTGGCCACGAGCTTGTGGTTCAGGTCTTCGGCGGCGTCGCGCTCTTCGGGTTTGTCGGGGTCGATCAGGTAGCCGAAGTGGAAATTGCCGTCGCCCACATGGCCGACCAGGAAATAGGGAATGCCGCTGGCCTCGGCCTCGGCCACCGATTCGAGCAGGCAGTCGGCCAGGCGCGAAATCGGCACGCAGGTGTCGGTCGAGATCGCCCGGCAGCCGGGTTTGCTCTGGATGGCGGCAAAGTAGGCGTTGTGCCGGGCGGTCCACAGCCGCGTGCGCTCCTCGGGCGTGCTGGCCCATTCAAAGGCATTGCCGCCGTGGCCGCTGGCCAGTTCCTGCACCAGCTCGGCCTGCTCCTTCACGCCGTTTGGCGTGCCGTGGAATTCCATCAGCAGCATCGGCTCCTCGCGCAGGCCGAGTTTGCTGTGGGCGTTGACCATGCGCACGGTGTTGGCGTCAATCAGCTCGACGCGCGCAATCGGCACGCCCAACTGGATGATCTCGATGGTCGTTCGCACCGCCGCCTCGATGCTCGGGAACGAGCAGATCGCCGCCGAAATCGCCTCGGGCAGCGGGTAGAGCTTGACCGTGACCTCGGTGATCACGCCCAGCGTGCCTTCGCTGCCGACCATCAGGCGCGTCAAATCGTAGCCGGCGGCTGACTTCTTGGCGCGCGTGCCGGTGCGGATGACGCTGCCGCTGGCGGTGACGACTTCCAGCGCCAGCACGTTCTCGCGCATGGTGCCGTAGCGCACGGCGTTGGTGCCGCTGGCGCGGGTGGCGCTCATGCCGCCCAGCGTGGCGTCGGCGCCGGGGTCGATGGGGAAAAACAGGCCGGTGCTCTTGATGTCTTCATTCAGCTGCTTGCGCGTCACGCCGGCCTGCACCGTCACCGTCAGGTCTTCCGGATTGATGGCCAGCACCCGGTTCATGCGGCTCACGTCGATGCTGATGCCGCCCTGCACGGCCAGCAGGTGGCCTTCGAGCGAGGTGCCGACGCCGAACGGAATCACCGGCACGCTGTACTGGCCGGCCAGCTTCACCGCGTCGGCCACGTCCTGCGTGCTTTCGGCGAACACCACGGCGGCCGGCGGCGGCGCGGCGAAGGAAGATTCGTCGCGGCCGTGCTGCTCGCGCACCACCAGGGCGGTCGAGCAGCGCTCGGCAAAGCGGGTTTTCAGCGCGTCTATCAGTGCCTGCGGCGTCTCGCGCTGGAGGATTTCGGGGAGCAGGTGCTTTGGCAGCGGTGCGTTCATGGGGTGTCTCCTGAGGGGGAAAGCCGGAGTTTACGGCCTGGTCGCCCTGTGGCGTCAAGCCTGATGGCCTGCTGGCGGCATGACCATGCACCGGGTTTTCTCAGGCTTGGGGAAAAGCTTGCTAACCTCACTGCCTGCTTCAACAACCTTCCAACTTGCCGCGCCCAGGCGCTTTTACTCACATGGCCAACAGACTTTCACAAATCGCAACGCGTACCGGCGACAACGGCACCACCGGGCTGGGCGACAACACCCGCGTTTCCAAGGACAGCCTGCGGGTTCACGCCATGGGCGATGTCGATGAGCTGAACTCGAACATCGGCGTGCTGCTGTGCGAAGACATGCCGGGTGGCGTGCGTGAGGTGCTGGTCGAGGTGCAGCACCAGCTGTTCAACCTGGGCGGCGAGTTGTCGATCCCGGGCTTCGAGCTGCTCAAGCCCGAAGCCGTCGCGCTGCTCGACGAGGCGCTGGAAACCTACAACGCCCAGCTGCCGCGCCTGGCCGAGTTCATCCTGCCGGCCGGCTCGCGCGCGGCGTCGCTGGCGCATGTCTGTCGCACCGTGGCGCGCCGCGCCGAGCGCGCCGTGGTGGCGCTGGACAAGGTGGAAACGCTCAAGGAGGCGCCGCGCCTGTACCTGAACCGCCTGAGCGACCTGCTGTTCGTGCTGTCGCGCGTGCTCAACCGCATGAACGGCGGCGACGATGTGTACTGGAAGAGCGAGCGCATGGTGCGCATGGCGCGGGAAGATCAGAAAGACCAGGACAGCCAGCCCTGAGGCCGCGCCGGCCGGTGGCTAGATGTCGTAATGGTCGCCGCTTGGCGCGCCGCTCAGGGTCTGCTCGACGATGGCCCGGTTCAGCGTCGGCGCGAACGACTCGATGAAGGCATACACGTAGCTGCGCAGATAGCTGCCGCGCCGCACCGCCAGCTTGGTCAGGTTGATGCCGAACAGCGCGCCAGCATCCAGCGCCCGCAGCGCCGTGTCGCGTTCGGCTTCGTAGGCAATCGACGCCACGATGCCCACGCCCATGCCGAGTTCGACATAGGTCTTGATGACATCGGCATCCATCGCCGTCAGCACGATGTTGGGCGCCAGCTGGCGCTGGGTGAAGGCGTTGTCGATGTGGGTGCGGCCGGTAAAGCCGTTGTCGTAGGTGATCAGGGCAAACTGCGCCAGCCGCTCCAGCGTGAGCGGGCCGCTCAGCAAGGCGTGGCCGGGCGGCACGATCACCGAATGCGTCCAGCGGTAGCAGGGCAGGGCGACCAGTTCTGGGTAGCCATTGAGCGCTTCGGTGGCAATGCCGACATCGACCTCGCCCGACAGCAGCATCTCGGCGACCTGCTTGGGCGAGCCCTGGTGCAGGTGCAGCTTCACATCGGGAAACTGCGCGCGAAACTCCTGCACCGCCGGCGGCAGCGCATAGCGCGCCTGCGAATGGGTGGCGGCAATCGACAGCAGGCCGTTTTGCTGGGCCATGTATTCCTGGCCGGCTTTTTTCAGGTTGCTGCATTCGAGCAGCAGCCGCTCGATGATGGGCAGCACATGCGCGCCGGGATCGGTCAGCCCGGTCAGGCGCTTGCCGGCGCGAACGAACAGCTCGATGCCGATTTCTTCCTCCAGTTCGCGGATCTGCCGGCTCACGCCGGGCTGCGAGGTGTGCAGTGTGTGGGCCACGTCGGTCAGGTTGAAGCCGCAGCGCACGGTTTCGCGCACGGAGCGCAGTTGCTGAAAGTTCATGGGGCGGCCGGGTGTGCGGGGTCAAAAAGTGGATTGTGGCGGCATTACCTTATTTCTCGAAGGACTGATTAGTTTGTTCTACATGCGAAAAATGTTTAAGGCGTTGATGCGGGGATGCGCCACGGCTGCCTGGGTGGATTGAAGTTGCTATGAAAATAGTAGCTTATACTGCATGTGGGACGTGCGAAAAAGGCTTAAATGGTTGTATTTTTTAGGGCTTGGGTGGTTTGATGTGGCTTTGGGCTGTTGCTTGGCCTGCTGCTGGGTTGGCTTTGCGTGGTTGGGCTGGCCGGGGGTTGCCCGGCGGCAAGTAACTTTCTTTTGCTTCGCCAAAAGAAAGTCACCAAAGAAAAGGCGACCCGCAGTCCGAGTCCCTGCGCTTCGCTTCGGGCAACCTGCGCTACGCCGCAAAAGCGGGGGTCCGCGCAAACTCGCTACGCTCAAACAGCGCGCGGCCCTGATCCCGCTTTTGCGGCGTAGCACTGGCTCGGCCAGGACGGGTTGGGGTCGGAAGCGGATTCGGATTCGGATTCGGGGAGCAGAACGCGCTTGCGCGTTCTGCGTATTCGGCTGTTGGCTGCTGGTATTGGTTTTTTCCCCGAGCCCCCCTTCTGTCAGCGCTGAGGAACGGAGCTTCAGGCGGATCAGGGCCGCGCGCTGTTTGAGCGCAGCGAGTTTGCGCGGACCCCGCCTGAAGCGAGTACCGCAGGGTGCCCGAAGCGAAGCGTAGGGTCGCGGACAGCAGGGTCGCCTTTCTTTGCTTACTTTCTTTGGCGAAGCAAAGAAAGTGAGTCGCCCGCCGGGGCGAAAACCCGGCCAGCCCAAGCCAGAAGAATCAACCCGCAACTCGAAACTCGCCCCAAGCCTCAGACCAGGTGCAGCGCTTCCGGCACAGCCGCCACCGGCCGCATGTCGCCAGTCTTGAGGTAGCGCGAATGCCAGGACAGGGCTTCATCCAGCAGGTGCGGCGTGTGCTTTCCGGCAGCCGTCTTCAGCGAGCGTTCAAAGTAATCGAGCAGCGCCGGGCGGAAATCGGGATGGGCGCATTTCTCGATGATCAGCCGTGCGCGCTGCGTCGGCGACAGGCCGCGCAAATCGGCCAGGCCCTGCTCGGTGACGATGATTTCCACGTCGTGCTCGGTGTGGTCCACATGCGAGGCCATCGGCACGATGCAGGAAATGGCGCCGTCCTTGGCCACCGATGGCGTCATGAAGAACGACAGATACGCATTGCGCGCGAAGTCGCCCGAGCCGCCGATGCCGTTCATGATGCTCGACCCCATGATGTGCGTGGAGTTGACGTTGCCGTAGAGGTCGGCCTCGATCATCGCGTTCATGGCGATCACGCCCAGGCGGCGCACCACCTCGGGGTGGTTGCTGATTTCCTGCGGGCGCAGCACGATGCGCTCGCGGTAAAAATCGATGTTCTGGTTGAAATCGGCCAGCGCCCCGGGGCTGAACGACAGCGCCGTGGCCGACGCCATCGCCAGCGTGCCCGAGCGCAGCATGTCGAGCATGCCGTCCTGCAGCACCTCGGTGTAGGCCGTCAAGTCCTTGAACGGGCCGTCGTTCAGGCCGGCCAGCACGGCGTTGGCGATGTTGCCCACGCCCGACTGCAGCGGCAGCAACTCGGCCGGCAGGCGGCCCAGCTTCACTTCCTGCTGCAGGAACTCAATGATGTGGCTGGCGATGCGCTGCGAATTCTCGTCCGGCGCGGCAAAGGCCGAATTGCGGTCGGGCTGGCTGGTCGGCACCACGGCGATCACCTTGTCCAGGTCGCACGTCAGGTAGGGCTCGCCGATGCGGTCGCCGGGGCCGGTCAGCGGAATCGGCTGGCGATACGGCGGCAGGCGCGTGCCGTAATAAATGTCGTGCATGCCTTCGAGGCCGGGGTTTTGCAGCGTGTTGACTTCCAGGATGATCTGGTCGGCCTGGTCCAGCCAGGTCTTGTTGTTGCCGACCGACGACGACGGAATCAGCCGCCCGTCGGGCAGGATGCCCGCCACCTCGACGACGGCGACACTGAGCTTGCCCAGGAAGCCGAACCAGACAAACTGCGCCACATTGGACAGGTGCATGTCGGTGTACTGCATTTCGCCGGCATTGATCTGCCGGCGGCAGGTCGGGTCCGACTGGTAGGGCAGGCGCATCTCGATGCCGTGCACCTTGGCCAGCGCGCCGTCGAGTTCGGGCGCGGTCGAGGCGCCGGTCCACAGGCCGATGCGAAATTCCTCGCCCGCCGCGTGCAGGCTCTCGATGCGCCGCGCCAGCGCCTGCGGCACCGCCTTGGGGTAGCCGGCGCCGGTAAAGCCGCTCATGCCGACATTGGCGCCGGCGGGAATCAGCGCGGCGGCCTCGTCGGCCGACATGATTTTGGTTCTCAGGGCAGGGTTCTGCACGCGATCAGCGAAAGACATCAGGGGCACTCCGGGGTAGTGGCGACAGCGCGTCAGCGCAGGGGGAATGCCCGAATCTTATCAGTCCGGCGTTTTGAGGTAAGGGTAAACCCTGATCTCGCATCCGTGGATGCCGTGCCGCGCCCTTGCAAAACCCTGCCGGATGCGTTCCGGTAGCAACGCTGTCAACTCACTTTTTAATAGCTGATTAGGCATACACATCAAGCGCAAAAGGCCAATTTGATCATTATTTTGGTCACTGGAAGGCCGGCGCCTACAGCCGATTGGCGGTTTGTCGCGTGCGTGTTGCGTATCCGGGCGGTTTAAGCTGGCGGCTATGCCCGTGACTGCACCCATTCCATGACGCGCGCCCGCAAATGGCTGCTGGGTGCGGGCGTTGGCGCAGGCGTGCTGGCCCTGCTGGCGGCGCTGCTGCTCAGCCTGGTTCCTTCGGATGAGGAACTGGCCGGTCGCGCTTCCGCCGAACTGGAGGCGGCGCTGGGCGTTCCGGTCCATGTCGGCGCGCTGCACTGGCGCCTGAGGCCCACGCCCACGGTGGTCATCGAGGAGGTCGCACCGGCCAGTCCCAGGCGATTGAAATCAAAAGGCTCACCGCCCACCTCAACACCTCCGCGCTCTGGCAGCGCCGCCTGAAGGTGGACCTGGCCGTCGTGCAGGGCGCCGTGCTGCCGCAGCTTTCACTGGGCGGACTGGGCCGCAAGTCCGCAGCGGCGGGGGCGGGGGCGGGGGCTGGGCCGGCGCGCGCATTCACGCTGGATGAGGTGCCGCTGGCGCGCATCGAGTTTGGCGAGGTCACCTGGATTTCGCGCCACGGCGTCCGCGTGGTGTACGAAGGGGAGGCGGATTTCGATGCCGCCTGGCGGCCGCGCACGGCCCGGCTCCGCCGCCCGGAAACCAGTCCGCCCGCCGACCTGACGCTGGTCCGCCAGGGCCGGGACGACCGCTGGGAAGTGCGCAGCCGCATCGGCGGCGGAACGGCGGATGGCGAGCTGCAACTGCACACCAGCGACCAGGGCGGCCTGCGCCTCACGGGCCAGCTCCAGCCGCGCAATATCGAGGCGGCCAGCGCCTTGCAGGCTTTCAACCGCAGCGCCATCATCGCGGGCAAGGCGTCGGGCGAAACCCTGCTCTCGGCCAGCGGCGATACGGCGGATGAGCTGGTCCGGTCGCTGCACACCACCACGTCGTTCAGCATGGGCCGCTCGACGCTGCTGGGCTTTGACCTGGACAAGGCCATCCGCAGCCTCGGCCAGGCGCATGCGGGGCAAACCCCGCTGGATTCCGTCACCGGCCAGATCGACACCCAGAACACACCGCAAGGCATGGTGGTGACCATCAACCGGCTGCAAGCCCGCTCGGGCGCATTCAGCGCCTCGGGCAAGGCGCGCATTGCCGACCGGCGGATCCAGGCCGAGCTGGCGGTTGACCTGGTCGATGGCGTGGTCGGCGTGCCCTTGACCCTCAGCGGCCCGCTGGAGAAGGTCCAGGTGTCGGTGCCGGCCAGCGCCCTGGCGGGCGCCGCCGCCGGAACCGCCGTGCTGCCGGGCATCGGCACGGCGATAGGCGCGCGCATCGGAGCGGCCATCGGCAAGCTGTTCGGTTCGGAGCCCGAGCCCGCCGCCAGGCCGCGTCCCGCGCCCGGCCACAAGTGACGCAGCCATCGCCGGCGCTGCGGTTTTGCCGCTGTCTGTCGGACAAGGCCCTGAAAAGCATGTTTTTACAGGCCTCTGCTAAGCTTTATGCCTTCATTCAACGATTCAACACCCCGACCATGTCACAGCACCCGACCGCCTTGTTCACGCCTACCTCGCTGGAGCGTGCGCTGGACCAGAATGAAGCCATCCAGGAGACGGTCGAGCAGTCGGCCGCCGAGTTGTGCGTGATCAACGCGGTGCTCCAGCAGGAAGTGCCGGAGCATGTCAAGACCGGCGATGTGGCGCAGGCGCTGCAGAAAACCGATGAACTCGAAAGCCGGATTCAAACCTCCGCCGAGAACCTGGAGCAGGTCAACCAGGCGCTGAAAGAGGAAATCCAGGTGCGCGCCGACCTGGAGCGCCAGCTGGCCGCGACCCAGGCCGAGCTGGACCAGGTGCAGAACTCCGCGCAAAACAACGCGCAGGCCGGCGCGCAGGGCCGCTCGTCCTCCTGCTAAGCAGCCGCCGGACCGGCCGGCGCATGCGCTTGAGGCGGTTTATTTCCTGCGGTTGAGCAGCGCATGCAGCAAGATGGCGCCAAAGGTCGCGGTGCCAATGCCGCCCAGCGCAAACTGGCCGAACTTCAGCGTGAAGTCGCCGGTGCCCAGCACCAGCGTGATGGCGGCCACCAGCAGGTTCTTGTTGTCCGAAAAATCCACCCGGTTGTCCACCCAGATCTTCGCGCCCGCCACCGCGATCAGGCCGAACACCACGATGCTCACGCCGCCCATCACCGGCAGCGGAATCGCCTGGATCAGCGCGCCGAACTTGGGGCTGAAACCCAGCGCCACCGCGATCAGCGCGGCGAACACGAACACCGCGGTCGAATAAATCCGGGTCGCCGCCATCACGCCGATGTTTTCGGCATAGGTCGTCACGCCGGTGCCGCCCAGGCTGCCCGACACCATGGTCGCCACGCCGTCGCCGATGAAGGCGCGGCCCATGTAGCGGTCCAGGTTCTTGCCGGTCATGGCCGTCACCGCCTTGATGTGGCCGAGGTTTTCGGCGACCAGGATGATGACCACCGGAACAATCAGCAGCATGGCGCTGGCGCTGAACACCGGGGCGGTAAAGCCCGGCATGCCGAACCAGTCCGCCTTCGCCATGCCCGAGAGGTCAATCGGTTTGCCCAGCCCCAGGCCGTTGGTCAGCAGCGCATAGACCAGCGACGAGGCGATCAGGCCGATCAGAATCAGGAGGCGCTGCAGCATGCCGCGCGCCAGCACCGCCACCAGCGCCACGCTGACGAAGGTGACGACCTGCATCCACGCGTCAAAGTTGCTGGCCGCCATATTCTTGACCGGGACGCTGGCCAGGTTCAGGCCGATGACCGCCACCACGGCGCCGGTGACCACCGGCGGCATGAAGCGTTCGATCCAGCGCGTGCCGACCGCCTGCACCAGCGCGCCGATGGCCGCATAGACCGCGCCGCAGGCGATGATGCCGCCCAGCGCCAGGCCGATATTCGCATTCGACCCCTTGCCGGCATAGCCGGTGGCGGCGATCACCACGCCGATGAAGGCAAAGCTCGACCCGAGGTAGCTGGGCACCTTGCCGCCGGTGACGGCAAAAAAGATCAGCGTGCCGATGCCGCTCATCAAGATGGCGATGTTGGGATCGAAGCCCATCAGCAGCGGCGCCAGCACCGTCGAGCCGAACATCGCAATCACATGCTGCACGCCCATGAGTGCCGTTTGCGGCCAGGGCAGCCGCTCGTCCGGCCCGATGACCCCGCCTTGGCGCAGCACCGCGCTGCTTTTTTCCGTCCAGTCCAGCATGCCCATCAATCGCTCCCGTTGTATCAGTGGGCGCAATGCTAAAGGCTAAAGGGCGCGCGGCGGGCGGGCGCCCGTTCTATGCATCAGTCGCGCAGCACCTGCAGGGCTTCGGTGTCGGGGCGGCGTCCGGACGCCAGCCGGATGCGCAGCGACAGGTCGGTTTTCGAGTCGGCATGCTCGATGGCCTGCTCGTGCGTGATGTCGCCGCGCACATACAGCTCGTACAGCGACTGGTCGAAGGTGGCCATGCCCAGCTCGACGCTCTTGGCCATCACCGCCTTGATCTCGTCGGTCTGGCCCTTCTGGATCAAATCGGCGACATAGGGCGACAGCAGCATCACCTCGACCGCCGGAACCCGCTTGCCAGCCGCGCCCGCCAGCAGGCGCTGGCCGACGACGCCCTTGAGGTTGAGCGACAGGTCCATCAGCACCTGGCGCTGCGCGGTTTCCGGGAAAAAGTTCAGCACGCGCTGGATCGCCTGGTTGGCATTGTTGGCATGCAGCGTCGAGACGCACAGGTGGCCGGTTTCGGCATAGGCCATGGCGTGCTGCATGGTCTCGCGGTCGCGGATTTCGCCGATCATGATCACGTCGGGCGCTTCGCGCATGGCGCGGCGCAGGGCTTCGTCGAAAGAGCGCGTGTCCAGCCCGACCTCGCGCTGGTCAACGATGCATTTCTTGTGGCTGTGCTCGAACTCCATCGGGTCTTCCACCGTCAGGATATGGTCGCTGGCCATGTTGTTGCGGTAGTCCAGCATGGCCGCCAGCGTGGTCGATTTGCCCGAGCCGGCCGCGCCCACCACCAGAACCAGGCCGCGCTTGAGCATGGCCAGCGTTTTCAGAACCGGCGGCAGTTTCAGCGATTCGAGCGTCGGAATCGTGCTGTTGATGTGCCGCACCACCACTGCCACCTCGCCGCGCTGGCGGAACACATTGACGCGAAAGCGGCCCAGCGCATCCATGGCAATCGCCAGGTCGCACTCCAGATCGGCCTCGAACTCGCGAACCTGGCTGTCGCGCATCACCGAATACGCCAGTCGCTTGATGTGGGTTCCCGTCAGCGGCGGCTCGGGCAGGCGGCGTATCCGGCCCTGGATCTTGAGCGAGGCGGCCACCTCAGCCGACAGGAAAAGGTCGGACGCGTCATGGGCCACCATCAGCGCCAGGTAGCGCCCGAGGTCATCGGGATCGGACGAAGATGGGGATGGGGCGGCTGGGGAGGGTAGTGGCATGGTGGATTCCAGGAGAGTCGCTTCAGTTTACGCCGCCGCCCTGCCGTAGCGCGCCGGCAAGTTTCACCAATTTCCACAAGAAGCCCCGGCCTTCAGGCCTGGGAGGGATAGCGGGCCAAGCACAACGGTTCGATGCCGTTTTGCTTGGTGATTTCTGCTTCATCCTTTACGCTCGTGTGGAATGTCTACTTTGCGCGCCTATCGATTCCAGCTTCGCTGCAAGCCAGAGCAAGAAAGAGCTTTGCGGCGCAGTGCAGGTTGTGCACGCTGGATCTGGAACCAGGCGATCTCCGAGCAGCGCCGGCGCTATGCCGCTGGCGAAAAATACGCCGGCTACGCCGAGATGTGCAAATGGCTGACGACCTGGCGCAACGCGCCTGAGACGATTTGGCTGTCAGAAGCACCCATTCCTCCGCAGCAGCAGGCGCTCAAGCGCCTGCATGAGGCCTACCAGCGCTTCTTTGCCAAGGCTGGGGGCTATCCGAGCTTCAAGCGCCACGGCGAGGAGCCCGGCCTGCGATTTCCCGCTGCGGCGCACTTTCAGATCGACCAGCCCAACCAGCGCATCAAGGTCATGAAGCTGGGCTGGCTGCGCATCAAGCAGAGCCAGGGGATCAACGGAACGCCCAAGAACCTCTCGCTGAGCAAGGAAGGCGCGCGCTGGTTTGCAAGCATCCAGGTCGAGCTTCCAGATGTCTTGCCAGCGGCTGGGTTGGAACCCAGCCTGGCCATTGACGTCGGTTTGACGGTGTTCGCCGCCACGAGCGCCGGCGTCAAAATCAAGCCATTGCTGGCGCTCAAGCGCCAGGCCCGGTATGTGCGTCGGGCGCAGAAATCAGTCAGCCGCAAAGTCAAGGGATCGGCCAATCGCAAGAAGGCCATTTGCAAGCTCGGCGACCTGCACAG
This sequence comes from Polaromonas hydrogenivorans, assembly GCF_040105105.1. Classification (GTDB taxonomy): domain Bacteria; phylum Pseudomonadota; class Gammaproteobacteria; order Burkholderiales; family Burkholderiaceae_C; genus Polaromonas; species Polaromonas hydrogenivorans. Next base: position 77,960 of record NZ_CP157675.1, read on the forward strand.
GCGCATTGCGCGCCAGCGCGAAGACTGGCTGCACAAGCTGACGACGGAGTTGGCCGACCGACATCCGGTCATTGCGATCGAAGACCTGCGGATCAAGAACATGTCGGCCAGCGCCAAGGGAACGAAGGACGCTCCCGGCAAAAACATCCGCCAGAAGGCAGGCCTGAACCGTTCGATTCTGGACGCCGCCTGGGGCGAGTTCGGCCGGCAACTCCAGTACAAGCTGCAGTGGCGCGGCGGCCAGCTGGTGCTGGTCGAACCGGCTTACTCAAGCCAAACGTGTGCCGCATGCGACCATGTGGCGGCGGAGAATCGCAAATCTCAGGCGTTGTTCAAGTGCGTGGCCTGTGGCCACGCTGAAAACGCCGACATCAACGCCGCGCAGGTGCTCCTGCAGCGAGCGAAGGAACAATGGGCCGCGGGGCACGCGGCACAGGCTGGAGAATCTTCTCCAGCCACGGCCTGTGGAGAGGTGGTCAGACGTCGGCCAGCGCGCAAGCGCTCCGATGCAGCCTCTGTGAAGCAGGAATCCACCGAAGTTTTGACACGAACGATCTCGCTCATGTCAACTCAGCAGGAATCCCGGTCTCTTTAGGGCCGGGAGGATGTCAACTGCTACGCTTACCGCATGAAACCTCTTTTCAAATGGGGCGTTGGCGCCTTGCTGGTGCTGGCCATCGCTGGCGCTGCCGTGCTGGCCAGCCGGCGCGGCACGCCGGTGCAACTGGTGTCGGTGGCGCGCACCGGCATCGTGCAGTCGGTCGTCGCCACCGGGCGGCTCAACGCCCCGGCGCGCATGGACATCGGCGCCGAAGTCACCGCCACGGTGCTCGAAGTGCGCGTGCGCGAAGGCGACCGCGTCAAGGCCGGCGCGCTGCTGCTGCGCCTGTCGGACGCCGAAGCCCGCGCCGCCTTGCAGCAGGCCAGCGCCGCGCTGACGGAAGCGCGCGGCCGCGCCACCCAGCAGGCGACGGTGGCCGCGCCGGTCGCTGGTCAAGCCGTGGTGCAGGCCGAAGCCGCGTTCACGTCCGCCGAGCGCGACCATCAGCGCGCCCGCGAACTGGTGGCGCAGGGCTTCTTTTCGCAGCAAAAGCTCGACGATGCCCGGCGCGCGCTCGACACGGCCAGAAGCGCGCTGCAGTCGGCCCGGGTGCAGGCCCAGGCCAACCAGCCCAGCGGCGTCGAGCGCACGCTGGCCGCATCGCGCGTCGATCAGGCCGTCGCCGCCGTTGAGATTGCGCAGGCGCGACTGGCGCGACTTAGCATCGCCAGCCCGGTCGATGCCGTCGTGCTGACGCGCAGCGTCGAGCCCGGCTCCATGGCCCAGCCCGGCCATGTGCTGTTGACGCTGGCCGCGCAGGGCGGCACGCGCATCGACGCCAATGTCGATGAAAAAAACCTGCGCCTGCTGACCCCCGGCATGCCCGCCAGGGCGGTGGCCGACGCCTACCCCGGCCAGTCCTTCGATGCGCAGCTGAACTACATCGCCCCGGCGGTCGATCCGCAGCGCGGCACGGTCGAGGTGCGGCTGGCGGTACTCAGCCCGCCGCCCTTTTTGCGGCCTGACATGACGGTGTCGGTCGAACTGGTGGGCGGCCTGAAAAAGGACGCGCTGGTGCTGCCTTCGGGCGCGGTGCGCGACGCCGACCGCGAAGCGCCGTGGGTGCTGGCGCTGCAGGACGGACTGGCGGTGCGCGTGCCGGTCAAGCTGGGGCTGCGCGGCGTCGGTTCCATTGAAATCACCGAGGGCTTGAGAGAGGGCGACGCCATCATTCCCCAGACCGAAAAAGCCATCGCCGGCGACCGCGTGCGGCCCGGCCCGGTGGTGGCCCCTAGCAAGGGCATGGAAACGCCATCCTTCATCTCACGCTGACCTGAACCGTAAAAAACCATGCTTTCACGCCACCGCCCCGCCCTGAGTTCCTGGACCCGCTGGATGCCGTTCGAGCTGCTGGTGGCGCTGCGCTTCTTGCGCGAAGGCCGCATGCAGAGCGTCTTGATCCTGGCCGGTGTGACCGGCGGCGTGGCGGTCATCATATTTTTGACCCAGCTCATCAACCAGCTGCAATCGACCATCATCGACCGGGTGCTGGGATCGCAGGCGCATGTGGTGATCCGGCCGCTCGAAGAAGTTACGCAGCGCGTCGTCACGCCCAGCGAAGACCGCGCCGTGGCCGCCGTGGTGCAGCCGCGCGACCAGCGCCTGCGCTCGGTCGATCAGTGGGAGCGCATCGCCGGCCTGGCCGCCGCCACGCCCGGCGTGCTGGCGGTGTCGCCGGTGGTCAGCGGCCCGGCCTTCGCGTCGCGCGGCAACAGCAACAAGAGCGTGGCGCTGCTCGGCGTGCAGCCCGACGCCTACCGGCGCGTGGTGCGCATGGACGACTACATGACGCGCGGCCGCTTCGACGTGACCGGCACCAATGCATTGATCGGCACCGACCTGGCGAGCGACCTGGGCGTGACCGTGGGCGACAAGCTGCGCGTGACCAGCGCCAGCGGCCGCACGGAAACGCTGGACATCACCGGCCTGTTCGACATGGGCAACCGCGACCTGAACCGGCGCTGGGTGTTCGTCACGCTGAAACTCGCGCAGACGCTGCTCGACCTGCCCGGCGGCGTGTCCAACATCGACCTGACGGTGAAGGATTTGTTCGGCGCCAACCAGGTCGCCGACGCCCTGCGCGCCCAGACCGGCCTGACGGTGGACAGCTGGATGCAGACCAACTCTGGCCTGCTCAACGCCCTGAGCAATCAGACGGTGTCGAACAACCTGATCCGCAGCTTTGTCGTGATCATCGTGGCGCTCGGGATTTCCAGCGTGCTGGTGGTCAGCGTGGTGCAAAAGCAGCGCGAGATCGGCATTCTGCGGGCGATGGGCGCGGGGCGGCGGCGCATCATGACGGTGTTTTTGCTGCAAGGCGGGCTGGTCGGGCTGGCCGGCTCGGTGCTGGGTTCGGCGCTAGCCTTCGGCCTGCTGGTGGTGTTTTCGCACGTCTTCAAGAGCCCCGACGGCGGCTCGCTGTTTTCAGCGCAGCTCGACCCGATGCTGGTGCTGCTGGCGTCGGTGGTGGCCTGCGGCGTGGGGCTGGCGGCGGCAGCGATACCGGCGCGGAGTGCGGCGAGGATGGACCCGGTGCAGGCGATTCGGGCGTGAGGTTTATAGTGAGTTTTGATAAGTTATCAAATTATTGTAATTTTCATAATATTGCAATAAACTTATTTTCATGGACCCTATTCGAAACCCTTTTGCCCCCGGTGCTGGCACCCCGCCGCCGGAACTTGCCGGCCGTGATGAATTGCGCGAGTCACTTCGCGTAGCACTTGAGCGCGCCAGGATTGGGCGCCCGGCCAAGAGTGCCATGCTGGTCGGACTGCGCGGCGTCGGCAAGACGGTACTGCTTGATCGCGTACGTGAAGATGCCGAGGCGGCCGGCATCCACACGGTCAGAATCGAGGCGCCTGAAGGGCGTTCCCTTCCAGCGCTGCTTGCGCCGCAACTTCGCCAGGCGCTCTTGCGCCTGAGCCAGATTGAGGCCGCCAAGGAGATCGCGGTGCGCGGGCTGCGTGCATTGGCGGGGTTCGCCAGCAAGCTCAAGGTCACTTTCGGCGACATCGAGGTCGGCATCGACTACGCCCCCGAACCCGGCCTGGCAGACAACGGTGACCTTGAGCATGATCTGCAGGCGCTGTTCGAGCAAGTCGGCCTGGCGGCGAAGTCGGCTGACACTGCATTGGCCATCTTCATCGACGAGTTGCAGTATGTCGAAGAGCCGCAGCTGGCGGCCCTCATCACTGCGATGCACCGCACCGAGCAGCGCAGGTTGCCCGTTGTATTGGTGGGCGCCGGCTTGCCCCAGTTGCGTGGCCGGATGGGCAATGCCAAGTCCTACGCGGAGCGGCTGTTCGATTTTCCGACCATCGGACCGCTTCCTCCGCAAGCTGCCGGCCTTGCGATAGAAAAGCCGCTGCGTGACGAAAGTGTTCGCATCACGCCCGAGGCCTTGAGCCAGATTCTGCAAATCACCCAGGGCTACGCTTATTTTTTACAACAGTGGGGCAGCCACACCTGGCGGGCAGCGAAGGCCTCTCCGATTGATCTGGATGCGGTGACTGCCGCTTCGGTGACGGCGATAGCGGCCATGGACGAGAGCTTTTTCCGGGTACGTTTCGACCGGCTGACGCCCAAGGAGAAGAAATACCTCCGTGCAATGGCCGAATTGGGCGAGGGGCCGCACAGGTCAGGCGATATTGCGGCCTGCTATGCCGCGAATGTTTCATCACTGGCCCCGACGCGCAGTTCGCTGATCGCCAAGGGCATGGTGTGGAGCCCCAATCACGGCGACACGGCGTTCACCGTGCCCATGTTTGACGCGTTCATGAAGCGGACCATTCCGGGGAACGACTGGCGTTAGCTGGGTGTTGGCTCGGTGCTGGCTCGGCGCTGGCCTTCGGCCTGCTGGTGGTGTTTTCGCATGTCTTCAAAAGCCCCGACGGCGGCTCGCTGTTTTCGGCGCAGCTGGACCCGATGCTGGTGCTGCTGGCGTCGGTGGTGGCCTGCGGCGTGGGTCTGGCGGCGGCGGCGATACCGGCGCGCATGGACCCGGTGCAGGCGATTCGGGCGTGAAGGCGCGGTGGTAGGGACACGGCTAGACAACCGGCTTGCAGCGAGAAATGACATTCAGGTGCGTGGTCCACTGGTCTGTCTATAGTAAAACAACATGAAACGCTGGGAAATCCTATGGCATGCATCCTCAAATTGGCCGGCCTTACGCTCTTAACGCTCGGGCTGGCTCAGTCCGGACTAGCTTCCGAAAGCCTCTGCTCGTCGGATGAGTTCGTTTACTTTAGCTGCCGGGCAGCGAGCAAGACTATCTCGTTGTGTGGCTCCAAGGAACTCGGCGAGAACCTTGGTTATTTGCAGTACAAGTACGGCACGCCAAAGAAAGCAGACCTGACTTTTCCAACACAGAAAATTGCACCAATCGGCGTGTTCGTAAAGGACTTCCAACTATGGAGCCACGGTGGGTATGAATCATCGATTAGCTTCACAGTTGGTGAATACCTGTATTCCGTCTACTCAGCTTTGCAACTTGGATCAACGGAGAGCATGAATGAAGATCGAACTGGTGCATATGGCCCGAGAGCAGGTGTTCGCGTGTACCGTCGAGATCATCTCGTGCGAGACATTAGATGCCGAGACGAAGATGTGATGCAAAACGACCCTAGAGACATCGATGCAAGCTTGCCGGCCTCTCTGAAGCCCAAGGAGTGAGCCTTACAGAAGTGCATTGTCGCGCTCTCGCATACTGCTTGATGCTCTCCTATCCCGATTGAACGACCACTGTCTGGAAATTTGAAAGTCGGCTTGTAGTCTCAAGCAGCCTTCCGATTCCCAAGGCTCAAAAGCCAGCTTCTGACCCATCCCAGTCCCGCAGCGACGAGCTTCAGATACCGCAAGTCGAGGCTTAGCCATCAGAACTCATGCCATCACAATACAAGACGCATGACCACCCCACCCGCCCCCATCCTGCGCCTGGCCGACATCCGCCGCAGCTACAACGTCGGCACGGAGGTCGAAACCGAGGTGCTGCACGGCATCTCCTTGAGCCTACAGCCCGCCGAGTTCGTCGCGCTCAAGGGGCCGTCGGGTTCGGGCAAGAGCACGCTGCTCAACATCATCGGCCTGCTGGAGCGGCCGACTTCCGGCACGCTGGAAATCGCCGGGCAATTCACGCAGTCGCTCGACGACGCGGGCCTGACGCAGCTGCGCGGCGCGACCATTGGCTTTGTGTTCCAGTTCCACCACTTGCTGCCGGCCTTCACCGCGCTGGAAAACGTGCTGCTGCCGTTCATCATCGCCCACGGCACCGCCACGGCTGAGGCCGAAGCCAACGCGCGCGAACTGCTGGCCCGCGTCGGCCTCAAGGGCGCCGAATACAAGCGCCCCGGCGAACTCTCGGGCGGCATGCAGCAGCGCGTGGCGATAGCGCGCGCGCTGTCATTGCGGCCGCGCCTGATCCTGGCCGACGAGCCGACCGGCAACCTGGACACGGTGTCGGCCGACGAGGTGTTCGGCCTGCTGCGCGAGTTCAACCGCGACCACGGCAGCGCCTGCCTGATCGTCACCCACGACCCGCGCCTGGCCGCGCGCTGCGACCGCATCATCGAGCTGGTCGATGGGCGGCTTGTGGCGGGTTGATTGCTATTGATTTAGTAGCTGTCTGCGCATATGCAGTGTGCGCGGAAGGCCTGAATGATGCTTGAAATTCATTGCGGCCCGAGTCTTCGCCACCCTTTCATTGAACCCGGCCTCCGCGCACCGCCCTGGGCGGAATGTACACAGGCTTTTCTTCCTTCCCTGATTTTTTGGACCGACTCCAGTCGCCACAGTCGCCCGGACAATCGCAAGGGCAATCGCAAGGGCAATCGCAGTCAGGCATTTCAAGGTCGCACGGCAGATCGCAGGACGCATCGCAGAACCCGGCCTGGCCTTTTGGCACCTTGGGAAAGGCTGGATGCAGCTTGTGGGCGGCGCGGCAACGCTCGAATCGGCTTCTCAGGGTTCCCAGGCCGCGCCAGATTCCAAAGCGGCGAATGGCCCGGTAACCGAGGACGGAGCAACTTTGGCATCCGGTGTGAACCCGGTAGGCGCAGGAAAAGCCCTTGGATGGCGAAAGGTGGCGCTGGTAGAGGGTGATCGCGCGAAGCGCCAGGAATCGCAAAGGCATGGGGTATCGGGGTGTTGTCTATCGAATTTCAGGGCTGTGCGGCGCCTAACGATCAGCGTTCAACGTGAAATAGAACACCGCGCCTTCGCTTTCCTTGCCTTCGGCCCAGACTCGGCCGCCATGCCGCTCGATGACACGTTTGACGGTGGCCAGGCCGATGCCGGTTCCCGCAAAATCCAAAGGCGAGTGCAGCCGCTCAAAGGTGCCAAAAAGCTTCTCGGCGTAAGCCATGTCAAAACCGGCGCCATTGTCCTTGACGAAATAGACGGTTTCGTTGGCGGCTCCCGCCTTGCTGCCAACTTCGATCTGTGCCAGTGGGCGCTTGGACGTGAATTTCCAGGCATTGCCCAGCAAGTTCTGCATCACGACCAGCAGCTGGCGCCCATCGCCAGTGACCAGCATCTCGTCCTGGATGCGTATTTGCGCCTGGCGGTCCGGATCGCGTTCCTGGCACTCCTGCGCCAGGCGCCTGGCGATGGCGGTCAGATCGACCTGGTCGATCTGCAGCCTGTCGCGCGACAGCTGGGCCAGGGAAAGCAGGCCATCGATCAGTTCGCCCATTTGCCGCACTCCGGTGCGAATCCGGTTCAGGTAGTGCGTTCCTTTGTCGCCAGCCTTGTTCCCGATGATTCGCTCCAGCAAATGGCTGAATCCATCAATCGTTTTCAAGGGAGAACGAAGGTCGTGCGAAACCGAATAGGAGAACGCTTCGAGTTCCTGGTTCGCCGCTTCAAGCTGGGCGGTGCGCCGGCGTACCCGTTCTTCAAGTTCGCTGTTGAGCAGGAGAATTTCGTCCGTGGCCCGTCCCAGCTCATGGCTGCGCTTTTCAAGCGAACGAACCTGGCGAATCAGCAGGGCCGCGAAAGCCAGCGTCAGCAAGCCCTGAAAGATGGTCAACGCAATGCTGATATGAACTTGTTCGCGCGCGGCGGCGTTGCGATTGCTGATGGTTTTCACCATGACCTCGGTGGTCAGCAAGGACATGTCATGGATGGGTTCGCCAAGCGGCTCCGCCTCGCTCAACAACTGCAAGATCACTTCCGGTGTCAGGGCCGGGTGCGAATTTTCTGAAAGGAAAGCATCGGCGCGAGCGATGAATTGCCTGATCAGCCTCACGGTGCGCCCATGCTCTGGCAGAGGCGCCACAAAGGGGCTGATCCGCATGGACTGCACCAGCGAGACGCGGCTGACAAAAATTTCGTAGCGCTCGCGCAGTGCCTCGGGCTTGATGTTCCGGGGGTAGCGCTCTGCCTGGCGCAGGCTGTCGCGAAGCGCCAGGAACTCCTGTTCAAGCTGGAAGAAAACCCAGGAAATATTCTCTTCGTTGTAGAAGATCGTGCTGTCGATCTGTTTGCTCTGGCGCGTTTGTACCCAGCCTATCGCCATAAATACTGCAATCAGAACGACTGACACGGCCCGCGCCCAGCGGGCCGATGACACCGCGCGCCTGCGGGCTTCGGTCACTGGACTTCAAGGGTGCGAAGCTGCCAGGCCGATCGGCTGTAGTAGCGCGCCGAGTGAAGCTCGGTGTCGGTGTCGAACGGGTAGATGATGAACAGCGGCCCCTTGTCCCGGATCGCCATGGGCTGGTCGTTCATCAGGCGCGCCAGGATCACCGTGAACTGCCGTGTATCCGTGACGGGAATCTCGACCTTGAAATTGTTCAACGCCACGGCCTTGAGGGTTGTTCCCTGCGCGCCAGCGGCGGCCAGCACGTCACGCAACAGCGGTCCGGTGAACTTTTTCGCCTCTTTGTACCAGGGGTTGCTGGTCGTGAAGCTGTGCTGGGGCAAGGCCGCCAGCATGTCCATGTCGAAGTCGGCGTGGTCGCCGGCGTTTTTGAACTCGATGTTGCCGCTAATGGACAAAACAACCCTTCCTTTGGGGGCCTCCAGCGCATGGGATGAACCTGCCAGGAGCAAGGCTGCGGCGCCCAGAAGGCAGTGTCTGCGACTCAGGTTTGAAAACATGGAATTCCTGTTTTTTTATTTTGGCAAAAATGTGCCGTCTTGAAAAACCGTGTGTTCAAAGTCTGAAAAATCATCAGCAGACTGTCGAAAAATGTCGCGTTTTGTCAAGTTAACATGAAAACGCTTACAAGAGCTTGAACCGCCAGGCGATTTTTGCTGCCCGCCAAAATAATGCACAAAACCGGCCATTCCAGTCGTGTGCCCCGTCGCCAGGGACTGCTGACCAGCGTTCGGCACACGCTGCTGCCGGGTCATCTTGATGCTATTGTTTTGATAGCTTATTGTGCAAGCTGGACGTGCGCAAGGGCACGAAATGACCTGATTAGATACTTGCCTCAGATAATAAAAACCGTCATTCCCGCGAAGGCGGGAATCCAGTGCCACATGCCCAAGCCCGGCTGGATTCCCGCCTTCGCGGGAATGACGCGGGGAGTGCGTGTCTGAGCCAGGTAGCTAATCAGGTGAAATGATGCAAAAGTGGCTCGATTTCGAGCGGCTGGCCGGTCAACGCGGGCCTGGCTGCCCGGCGGCCACGCCGCGCAGGAATTCGGCCAGTCCCGGGTCGGCTTCGAGGCGGGCCGCCAGCCCCGCCGCCTGCGCCATGTCGCGCGTCGCCCCGATGCCGGTCTGCAGCGCGGTCGCCCTGGCGCGCCAGCGCTCGGCCTGCCGCCGGGGCAGCAGGGGGCGCAGGGCTTCGATGCCGTAGCGCAGCCGCTTCGAGAGAATGCGCGCGCGGTGCTGGCTCTCCAGATGTGCGGTGTCCTCAAGCGCCAGCTTCATCTTTTTGTGCAGGCGCGTGATGCGCTGCCTGGCCCAGCGGCGCAGGGATATTTTCAGGTCGGCTTTTGCATTGTCCGGCCCCTTGCTTGCAGGCAGTTGTTCCAGCCATTGCGTGATCGCCAGCAGCGTCGCGCCGACGGCAGGCGTTTGCAGCGCATGGCGCACGGACTTGCGCTGCAGCAGGGCGGTCTGCGTCAAGGCCTGGAGCATCGCCTGCCATTTCTCTTCGCGCTGCGCATTGCCTGCCGTGTAGGCGGCCGCAAGCGGCGGCAGGGTTTCGCTCAGGGCCACGTCAAGGTCGCGCAGTTCGCCCACGAACATCAGCAGCGGCTCCAGCGACTGCCAGGCGGGCGCCGCCCCATGGGCTGCCAGCGCGGGCCGGAACAGCCGCCACGCACTCCTGAAACGCCGCCAGCCGACGCGGGCCTGGTGCACCACCTCGGGGTCGTCCGAGCGGGTCAGCGTGTTCAGGTTGCTGGTGAACTGGCCGAACATTTCGCGCAGCACGCACTGCGCGGCCACCGGCAGGGCCATGCCCCGCGTCAGCGGCGGCGGCTGGGCGCGCAGTGGCAGGTTCTGGGCGTCCTGCAGCAAGGCATAGCCGCGCTCGGCCTTGCTGGCGTTGAGCGGCAGCACCGCGACGCTGCGGGCGATTTGCCGGGCGATGTCGAACAGCGCGGCCGGCTGCCCCGCGAGCAGTTCGAGTTCCAGCTCGCAAATGGGGGCGCGCCTGTCGCCGGCCACGACCTGTCCGATGTCCAGCGACACCTCGACGATGCTGCCACCGCGCTTGCGCACGGTCCAGCTGGTGCGCTCGAAAGTGGTCACGATGCACGGCGCCAGCGCCTTGAACACGCTGCCGTCCGGGTCAAGGCCTGACCACGGCGTGGCTTCAAGCGCCTGCCGTGCCAGCTCGGCGCCGGGCACGGGCAGCTCCCATTCGCCACGCTGGCTCAGGGCCGAGTCGCTGCGGCCGCCCATCTTGAGGGTCTGCAGCCATGACGGGTTCGCGTCGCTGCCCACGCGCCGCAGCCGCAACGCGACACGCTTCTGGTGCAGGCGCTGCCCGGGGGTGTCGTAGTAGATGTTGTGCAGCTGCTGGCGCGTCGCTTTGCGGCGCGCCAGCACGGGCGTCTGCGCGAGCCGCTTGGCCAGGCCTGCCAGCCCGGACGGGCCGGACGTGGGCAAAGCCAGCTTGAGTTCGATTTCTTCCTGAGAGGGGGCAAGGGGGTGTTTTTTCATCGAAATGCGCGTGAAACCTCGGCCTTCAGGCCGAGGAGGTAGAGCGCGGGATGCGTAGCATCCTTGACTTTGGTGGCGTACCTATTGCGTCCGTTTTTGCCACCAGTGAATAACCATATCCATCGCCGCGCTGCACCACTGTGCAGTAACGGTGAGAGACGCCTTGAACCAAACCGCTGCTGGTCTGGATGTTGAAACTGCCGCTGGCGCGAACCGCCACCTGCCCGGTGTAGCTACCGGTCTTTTTCCCTTTGGTGACTTCGGCTTTCACCATGTCGCCAGTCTGAAAGTCTTGGATGCTTTTTGAACGGGTCAGATAACCGCGCACGCAGCCGCACTTGTCCAGCCGGGTGCGCTGATAGCTTCCGCGGCCCATAGCCTTAAGGCACAGGGTCGGCTTTTGCCAGTCAGTGATGCCGCCCATCTCCCCCACGCAAGCGGCGTCCAGCGCATGGGTCTTGGGAATGTTGAACTGGCTTCGGTTGAATTTGGTTTTGCCACCGGATGCGGTTTCAACCACCAAGCCCGTAGTTTTGAGGGCATTTACCAAGGCCCAACGGGTGGAATTCACCGCTGCAGCATCCTTGAGTGGCCGTTTGGCCTGTCCCAAAATACGTTTGAGTAGTTCCGGCTTCCTGGCCAGAAACACCGCAACGGGCAACGCTCCTTTTTTCTGGTTACAACACTGGCAAGCCAGCGTGAGGTTGCTGAGGCGATCTGAGCCGTTTTTCGACTTCGGGTGGATGTGGTCCATTTGCAGGGGCACGTTCCTGGCACCGCAGTAGGCGCAAGTCCGGCCCCACTTTTCCAGCAGGTACTCCCGGACTTCGTATCCCGCCAAGGTGCCTTGCTGGTACTGTGCGCCTTCAATTTCAGGGCTCTCCAGCGCCTGCATGTCAAAGCGCACCAGCTCACTGCTGATGGCAGATACCGGGGCCAAACGCTGGAGCCGATTCACCCAAGCCATGCTGGTATCCACCCGGTGTTGCAGGCTCGGGGCCAGCCAGCCTGACTTTTGGTTGCCTCGGTTCAGGAACCGGGGCGCACGGTAGCGAAGTTTGCTGCGCCGCAGTCTGCGGTGCCCACGCCGTGCCATGAGGGCTTCGCTGATCTGTTTGCCACGATGCACCAGCTCAAACAAGTTGACCACGGCCACCCCGTTAGCCACCGTTTCCCGCACCAAAGCGATTCCGGTGGTTTTACTGCCCGGATCGAGTTTGACGCGCAGCGCCTGAAACTCGCAGTCTTCGGCTTCGCGGTCAACGACGCGAATCGTGAACGGCATGACCTTGTGTACTCGCGCCCGCCCGCGTTCGAGCAGCAGTCTGGCCCGCTTCTCGGTACACGGCATCAGTGGCCTGGCGCCTCTATCTAAAACAAACACTGCCATTTCAAATCCTTCTGCCCTTACGGGCCTTGTGACGTAAGCCTTTCGGCAAATCTCCCCTCGGGAATGTCAGCAACCGGCTCCTACCCTTGCGAGTAGCGACAAAGACCTTCGACCCTTTACCTTTGGTCTGCATGTTCCAAGCCTTGCAGAGCAGCGAACTGAGGAAGCATTCGCTGGTGCGTCTTAACGACCTGCTGCTAACGTAGCGGGTTGGTTACCGCTTTCCCTGTTTCAACCCAGCTTTTTGGATTTCTCCTCAAGCTCCGCCCTTTAGGGTGGGGTAGTTGACGGAGGGCGTTGGCTGAAGCTGCATGAAAAATATTGCGCCAATACGGTTGAAAAAGCCAGCGCCCGGGCGTAAGCAATTGACACGGGCCGTTCAATGCGGGTGCGGATGCCGGTGGTGAATGTCCGGGTAGTGGGCGTGGCTGTGGGCCAGCGCCTCGTGCTGGTGTTCATGCGCATGCGGCGATTTTTCATCCCAGGCGAAATCATGCGCATGCCGGTGATGCGCGTCGTGCCGGTGCGCGTGGCTGTGCCGCAGCGGCTCGTGCGTGTGTACATGCGCATGCCGCTCGCTCAGGTGCAGCCAGACGCCAAAGCCCATCAGCGCCGCCGCTGTCCAGAACAGCAGGCCCGGCATGTCGGGCCAGATGGCCAGCGAAACCAGCACGCCGAACAAAGGCGCGACCGAAAAGTAGGCGCCGGTGCGCGCGCTGCCCAGCGTTCGCAGCGCCACCACGAACAGGCTCAGGCTCAGCCCGTAGCCCAGGAAACCCACGACGCCGGCATAGCCCAGGGCCGGCGCGGCCGGCAGCACCGCGCCGCCGGACAGGGCGATGGCGGTGTTGCCCATGCCGGCCAGCAAGCCCTTGAGGCAGGCCAGCAGCAGGGCGTCGTTGGCCGACACCTTGCGCGTCAGGTTGTTGTCCAGCGCCCAGCACAGGCAGGCGCCGGCGATCAGCAGGGCGCCGGGCGAGAACGTCGCGCCGCCCGGCTCCCAGGACAGCAGCACGCCGCCCAGCGCAATCGCCAGCATGCCCAGGACGATGCGGCGGTCGGCGTTTTCCCGGAAAGCCAGCCAGGCGATGACCGCCGTCAGCATGCCTTCGAGGTTCAGCAGCAGCGAAGCCGATGCGGCGCTGGTCTGCGCCAGGCCGAGCATGAACAGCGCCGGCCCCAGCAGGCCGCCCGCGACGATGGCGCCCAGCAGCCAGGGCAGCTCGGCGCGCGCAATGTGCAGCCGCGTGACCGGCTGGCCGCGAAGGCGCTCGCGCAGGCGCCGCAACAGCAGCAGCATGCCCAGTCCCAGGCCGCTGCCCAGGTAGAGCAGGCCGGCCAGCAGCAAGGGTGGCATGTTGCCGGCCAGCAGCTTGGCCAGGGGCGTGCTGGCGCCGAAGAGCAGCGCCGAGGCAAGGGCGGGAAAGGCGGAACGAAGCGACATGGCGGGAACCTGGATATAGCTTGTCATGACGGGAAGATAACCTGCCAGACGCTCGGCAGTTTGATGCAAGAGAGCCTTGACGCGCAACCGGGGGTGCCCTGGCCGGTTTCAAAGAAGCATTCAGGCCTGCTGCCTGCGCCGCCGATAGCTGCTTTGACTGCGCGGTCTATCGGGCGTCGTCAAGGCCATCCGCTGCAAAACAGTAACAATTTTTGAGCGACCAAATGTTAGCGGTTGCTGCTTGATTGCATTAGCATGCAACGATGTAACGGTCTGGAATTATTTAAAGAAATCAAATTTTGGCTGACCCATCCAAAGCATCAACCGGCTTTTTAAAGGGTGCTGGCATTGTGCAAACCCAGATGCGGGCGCATGACTGGTCCACCTCCGGGCTGGGCAGTCCTGCTTCCTGGCCGCAGTCGCTCAAGACGGTGGCCGGCCTCATGCTTCACTGCAGAACGCCGGTGTTTCTGGCCTGGGGTCCGGAATTGAGCCTTTTGTACAACGATGCCTACCTGGACATCCTCGGAGAAAGGCACCCGGCGGCGCTGGGCCGGCCTTTGTACGAGGTCTGGGCCGAAATCCGGGCCGAGATCGAACCGCTGGTCAACCAGGCATTGTCCGGCGAGCCTGTCTATTTTGAAGATGCTGTTTTTACCCTGCGACGCAAGGGTGCGGACGAACAGGCCTGGTTCAGCTTTTCGTATGCGCCTGTCGATGGCCCGGACGGCACGGTTGCCGGGCTGTACTGCAACCTGACGGAAACAACGGCCAAGGTGCTGGCGGAAAAAAACCGGCAGGCGGAAACCCGTCGGCTTTACAGCCTGTTTGAACAGGCGCCGAGTTTCATGGCCGTGGTGCACGGCTCCAGCCATGTCTATGAACTGGCCAACAGCGCCTACCTTCGGCTGGCGGGGCGCCAGGATCTGGTCGGCAAAACATTCCGTGAGGCAGTCCAGGGCATTGAAGACCAGGGCTATGTCGCGCTGCTGGATCAGGTCTATGCCACGGGCCAGCCCTTCATCGGCAACAGGATGCCGGTCATCATTTCGCAGCCAGCCGGCGAGCCGCTCGAGCAGCATTTCGTGGATTTTATTTTCCAGCCCATCACCGGCCCGGATGGCATCGTCAACGGCATTTTCATTGAAGGCAACGACGTGACGGAGCATGTCCGCACCGAGGACGCATTGCGGGAAAGCAAGCGCAGCGCCCTGGAAACGGCCCAGCAGCTGAACGCTTTGCTGCAAGCCGCGCCGGTGGCCATCGTTATGGCGGACATGCACGGAAAACCCCTGCGCTTCAATCCGGCCAGCCGCCAGCTCTGGGGCGACCATCCGGCGTCGGAAAGCATTGCCGGCTACGCTGAGCGCAAAGGCTGGTGGGCCGACGGCTCGGCCCGGCATGGCCGCCAGCTTGAAGCGCACGAATGGGCGCTGGCCCGCGCCCTGCAAGGCGAGGAAGCGCCGCGCGACACCGTCGAGATAGAACCTTTCGGCGAACCCGGCGTTCGCCGGACCATCCTGAACTGCGGCGCGCCGGTACGCAACATTGACGGAGAAATCATCGGCTCCGTCATTGCCCAGATGGACATCAGCGACCGTGTCAAGGTTGAAGCCGCGCTGCGCGAAACCGTCACCCAGTACCGCACCATTGCCAATGCCATACCGCAGATCGTCTGGGCCACGCGTCCCGACGGCTACCACGACTACTTCAACCAGCAGTGGTACGACTACACCGGGGTTCCCAAGGACTCGACGGTCGGGGAGGGATGGAAGAAGCTGTTTTATCTTGAGGACCAGCTACAGGCGGCCAAAAACTGGCGGCACAGTCTGGCCACCGGCGAACCCTACGAAATCGAATACCGCTTGCGCCACCACTCGGGCCAGTACCGCTGGAACCTGGGCCGGGCCCTGCCGATTCGCAACGAGCAAGGCGCCATTGTCCGGTGGATGGGTACCTGCACCGATATTCATGAACAAAAGCTGGCGCAGGAGGCTTTGCTGCAGGCCGACCGGCTCAAGGACGAGTTCCTGGCCATGCTCGCCCACGAACTGCGCAACCCCCTGGCGCCGATTGCGACGGCTGCGCACTTGCTGTCCACGGGCACGCTGGACCCTGAAGGGCTGTCGCGATTGAGCGAAGTGATTTCACGCCAGACCCGGCACATGACCCGCCTGATTGATGATCTGCTGGATGTATCCCGCGTCACCTGGGGCCAGGTCACGCTGGACAAAAATCCGCTGGACATGAAAAGCCTCGTCACCGAGGCGGTCGAGCAGGTCAGGCCCTTGCTGCAGGCCAAAGCGCAGCATCTGGACATCCAGCTGTCCCCGGGGCGCAGCCTGGTTTCGGGCGACCGGATGCGGCTGGTCCAGGTGCTGGCCAATGTGCTCAACAACGCCGTCAAGTACACGCCCGACGGGGGTCGTATCACCCTTCGCGTGGTCGAGGACGACAGCCACCTGACGGTTTGCGTGCGCGACAACGGCATCGGCATGTCCCGCGAGCTGCTAGCCATCGCCTTTGAGCTGTTCACCCAGGGCGAAAGAACCTCCGACCGCACCCAGGGTGGGCTGGGCATCGGCCTGGCCCTGGTCCAGAGCCTGGTTCACCTGCATGGTGGGACGGTCAGGCTGCACAGCGAAGGGGCCGGACTGGGCAGTGAGCTGACGATGGTCCTGCCGCGCCTGCCGCGCCTGCCGCAGGACGACGGGCCGCGCCGTTTCGATGCTGGCGATGCCCTGGCCTTGCCGCCGGCCCGCGAATCGCTGCGCGTCATGGTGGTCGATGACAACGTCGATGCCGCGCGGCTGCTGGGCATGTTCGTCGAACTGCTGGGACACGAGGTTTTCGTGCAGTTCCACCCGGCCAGCGCCATTGAATGCGCGCACCAGGTCCAGCCCGACATCTGCCTGCTCGACATCGGCCTGCCCGACATGGACGGCTATACGCTGGCGCGGCAGTTGCACCGGATACCCGGCATGGAAAACACCGTACTGGCGGCGGTCACCGGCTACAGCCAGCCCAGGGACAAGCAGGCCGCGTTCGCCGCCGGCTTCAACTTTCACTTTGCCAAGCCCATCAGCGCGCAGCAGCTGGAGTCGTGGCTGGCCGATGTGACCAGGGGCCGGGAAAGCCTGTCAACCAGCCCCTGAGCGGGGGTCAATCAGGGCAGCAGCGCCCGCAGCTCAGAGCGGATGCTCGGTGTAAAACCTGCCGCCGTGGAACAGCAGCGGCGCGGCGCCGGCGCGGTGGCTGCAGCGCTCGACCTCGCCGACAAAGATCACATGGTCGCCTTCTTCGTAGCGGCTGCGGTTGAAGCATTCAAAGGTCGCGGCCGCGCCGTCGAGCAGCGGCGCGCCGCCAATCCCTTCGGTGAAGGCCACATCCGTCCAGCGGTCTTCGCGCCGGCTGGCAAAGCGCTCGGCCAGCTCTTTCTGGTCGGCTGCCAGGATGTTGATGGCGTAGTGCGAGCCGGTGCTCAGCGCAGCCATCGAACTGGCGGCCTGCGACAGGCTCCAGAGCACCAGCGGCGGGTTGAGCGACACCGAATTGAATGAATTGGCGGTCAGGCCGACCAGCACGCCGGCCGGCGTGCGCGCGGTGACGATGGTCACGCCGGTGGCAAACATGGCCAGCGAGGCACGGAATTCCCGGGGAGAAAAGCTCGGGCTGCTCGCTTTGCGAAGGGGGGAGAGGGGCGACATAGGAGGCTAATTTAACTGAAAGCCTCCGGTGCGCGCCGGTTGCGGGGCTTGCGCTGCCTTTTTTCGGCGCAGCGCGCTGCGCGTTGCAAGACCCGAATCCGCCCGCGAACCTTCAAAGCTTTTTGTAGGTCCGGTCCATTTCCGGCGCCTTGCTGGTGTCCTTCAGGCCGTCCTTGACATCCTGCGCTGCCTGCTCAATCAGCGGGCTGGTCTGGCCGCTGGTCATGTCGCTGGCCTGGTCACGGTCGCGCGGCAACTCCAGTGAAGCCTCGACCGACGCATCCTTGAGGTCAGGCTGCCGGCCGGTCAACGGCTTTTGCGGCTGCGGGTTTTTTGCGGGCATGCCCTTGCCGGCGGCGGGCTGGGCGGGCGTGTTGGCGGGGGAAGTGCTGGATTTTTGCTGAGTCATCACGCCACTGTTGCCGGCTTTGCCGGCGCCCGCTGTCAGCGTGGAAAAGCATTCTCTGTAGGAGAACGCAACCAGCGCAACCAGCGCGACAAGGCGGCCATGGCAGCAAGGGAAGCGAGCGCTCCCCGGCTCAGGCGACCGACAGTCCCGGCTGGCGGCGGGCGCGGTCGAATCCGTAAAAGCCGAAAGCCATGGCCGGCACTTCGCCGCTGAGGAGTTCGGCCATGGCCTTGCCCGAACCCGCGCCGTGCGTCCAGCCCAGCGTGCCGTGGCCGGCGTTGACCCACAGCCGGTCCACCTTGGTCTTGCCGATGTAGGGGATGTTGGTCGGCGTGGCCGGGCGCAGGCCGGTCCAGAACTGCGGCTGGCCGCCTTCTTCTTCCAGCCGCGTGTCGCACACGCCGGGCAGCACTTCCTCGATGCGCCTGGCCAGCATGTGGCACCTGGCCTTGGCCACCGGCGTGTCGAGCGACAAATCGTAGCCGCCGATTTCAATCGTTCCGGCCACGCGCAGCTCGTTGCCCAGGCGGCTGATGGCGCACTTGACTTCATCGTCAATCGTGCTGACAAAGGGCGCCAGTTCGGGCTTGAGCAGCTTGAAGGTGGCGCTGTAACCCTTGCCGGGGTAAATCGGCAGATCCACGCCGACGGTGCGCAGCAGCGGCGCGGTGTACGAGCCGCAGGCCACCACCACCGCATCAGCCTTCAGATGCGTCAATTGCGTGACTTTGGCATCATTTTGGCCTTTTGCGCTGGTCCCACGGGCGCGTATAGCTACTGAATTAATAGCATTGCCGGTTTTTTCAAGCCGCACCACGTCATGGCTGTACAAAAACTGCACGCCGCGTGCGGCGCAGCGCTGCGCCAGCGCCTGGGTGAAGACCCGGGCATCGCCGCTTTCGTCGCTGGCGGTGTAGGTGCCGCCGACGATGCGGTCGGCAAAGGCGCTGAAGGCCGGCTCGATCTTCAGCAGCTCGGCGGTGGAAACCACGCGGCGCGCCACGCCGTATTTGCGCATCAGGGCCGCCGCGTCGCCGGCGGTGTCGAACGATTTCTGCTCGGTGTAGTAGTGGGCGATGCCGCGCTCCAGCCGGTTGTACTCGATGCCGGTGGCGCGCACCACGTCCTTGAGCGCGGCGTGGCTATAGGCGCCCAGGGCGACGAGCTGCTGCACGTTGCGCTCGAAGGCGGCGTCGTTGCACTGCGCCAAAAACTGCAGGCCCCAGCGCCATTGCTGCCAGCCTTCGCCAAACGGCAGCTGCGGCCTGAACAGCAGCGGCGCATCGTCGCGGAACATCCATTTCAGCGCCTTCAGCGGCGCGTCGCGGTTGGCCCAGGGCTCGCAGTAGCTGACGGAGATTTGCGCGGCATTGGCAAAGCTGGTCTCCAGCGCGGCGTCTAGCTGCCGGTCCACCACCGTGACTTCATGCCCGCGCTCCAGCAAATGCCAGGCGGTGCTGACACCGATAATGCCCGCGCCCAAGACCACGACTTTCATGACAATCCCCTTTTCTGAAGTTGCCAAGTGTGCAGGAGCTTGCCGCCAGATAACAGTCAAATTAAACTGTCAGCAAAATCATCAGAGCCACTAATACTGAAAGCCGATGTAATGAGCACTTTTGACCCGGATGCGCTGGAATGCCTGGCGGCCATTGTGGAAGAGGGCGGTTTTGAACGCGCGGCGCGGCGCTTGTCGATCACCCAGTCGGCGGTGTCGCAGCGGCTGCGCGCGCTGGAGGCGCAGGTCGGCACCGTGCTGATCGTGCGCAGCCGTCCGCTGAAGGCCACATCGGCCGGCCAGCTGCTGCTCAAGCACACCAAGATGCTGCGCCTGCTGCGCGCCGACCTGGAGCGCGACCTGAAGGAGCTGGCGCCCAGTTCATTGCGCGGCGCGCGCGAAGACGAACGCATCTCGATTGCCATCAACGCCGACAGCATTGCCACCTGGGCGCTGCCCGCCCTGACCGGGCTGGCACAGCAGGGCCTGCCGATGGAAATCATCACCGACGACCAGGACTTCACCCACGAATGGCTGCGCCAGGGCCAGGTGCTGGGCTGCGTCACCACGCTCAAGCAGGCTTTGCGCGGCTGCAAGGTGGTGTCGCTGGGCGCGATGGAATACGTGGCCGTCGCCACCGCCGCGCTGGCGCGGGAGCGGTTGGGCTTTGATGCGCTGACGGCGCACAACTTTCGCGAGATTCCGTTCGTCGCCTTCAACCGCAAGGACGACATGCAGAGCGAATTTGTCGGCAAGGCCTTTGGCCTGAAGCGCGTCATGCTGAACCAGCTGTTCGTGCCCTCGTCCGAGGGCCAGGTGCGCGCCGTGCTGGCGGGCTGGGGCGCCAGCGTGCTGCCGCGCCTGCTGGCGCAGGAGCTGATCGACCAGGGGCTGCTCGTCAACCTGGCACCCGCCTGCATCCTGCCGATCCAGCTCTACTGGCACTGCTGGAACCTGGAGTCCGAAGTGCTCGATGCCCTGACGGCCGCCCTGACCGAGTCGGCAGGGCTGGCGCTGGTGGCCTGAAGCGCCTGCGCTCAGCCAAGGGGACCGCAGGCGCCTGAAGTCCCTTTCCTGCAGGCAGCCGTGTTTCACGGATAGGGAAAGCCTGCTCCTCCGGAGCTACAAACTGTTTCATATACTTGGCTACCCCCAGGAGAAAAACGATGGCCTTTTTGAGCTTCACCGGCCTGCGCGCCGCAACCGGCATTGCCGCCGCCATGGCCGCCGCGCTTGCTTTTTCGCTGCCAGCCAGCGCGCAGGAGAACCCGCCGGCGGCACAAAGCGCACCGGCCAATACCCTGAAAATCGGCGTCATCGGTCCTTTCACGGGGGCGTCGGCAGACTTTGGCATCCCCATGCTCAACGGCATCCAGCAGGCCGTGGACGAAATCAACGCCGGCGGCGGCTACCTGGGCCGCAAGATAGAAATCGTGCGCAAGGACGACCAGGCCAATCCCGATGTCGGCCTGAAGCTGTCGCAGGAACTGGTGGCCGAAAAGGTTGTCGCCACCATCGGTTTTTGCAACACCGGCGTCGCCGCCAAATCGCTGGAGGTGTACCAGACCCACCAGTTGCCGCTGATCATTCCGTGCGCCACCGGAACGCCGCTCACGGCCAAATACCCGGGTCCGGCAAGCTACATCTTTCGCACCTCGCCCAGCGACGGCATCCAGGCGCCGTTCGTGGTCGAAGATATTCTCAAGCGCGGCTGGGACAAGGTCGCCATATTTGCCGACACCACCGGCTATGGCGAGGCGGGCCTGAAGGACGTTGAAGCCGCACTGGCCGCCAGGCAACTCAAGCCGGTGCATGTGGCCCGGTTTGAGCTGGGCGTGAAAGACCTGGGCGAGCAACTGAAGGCGGCCAGGGCAGCCGGCGCCAACGTGGTGTTCAGCTACACGGTCGGGCCTGAAAACGCCGTGATCGCGCGCGGGCGCCAGGCGCTGGGCTGGAAGGTGCCGCAGGTCGGCGCCTGGACGCTGTCCTTTCCTTTTTTCATTGAAGGCGGCAAGGAAGCCACCGAAGGCGCGCTGATGGCGCAGAGCTTCATTGCCGAGCCCAGCAACGAGCGCCGGGCGTCTTTTCTGACCAGCTATGCGCGCAAGTACAAGGTCAGGAAAATCCCGGTCCCGATGGCCGCCGCGCAGGGCTATGACGCGGTCTATGTTCTGGTGCATTCGCTGTTCGGCATACGCGACGGCAAACTCACCGGCCCGGCCATCAAGGCGGCGCTCGAAGGCAAAAACCGCCCTTACTACGGCGTCATCGCCACCTACGAGCAGCCCTTCAGCAAGCAGGACAAGGAGGCCACCACGCAAAACATGCTGGTCATGGGCATGGTGAAAGATGGCGCGGTGACCTTTGCCTACCCCGAGGACGCCAAGCGCAACCTGTTTGTCCAGCGCAAGCAGTAAATACACCCGTGCAGCAAGCATGCCAGTCATCCATGCCGGCCTGAAAGTCTGTACGTGCGCCCATGCCTGGTCATGCCGGCGCCCCGTCTGGCAGGGTTCCCGGTGAGAACGACAGGGAAACCGGAATGCTGAGCCGGCTGGGCCTTCGTTCCCGCCTGATGCTGCTGGTGCTGGCGGCCCTGGTTCCGGTATTCAGCCTGTTCACCTGCTCGGCTGCAAAAAACCAGCAAGCCGTGCTGGCGCTGGCCCGGGCCAGCCTGCAGTCCCAGGCCTTGCTCGCGGCCGCGCACCAGCAGCGCCTGGTCGAGCGGGTGGCCCAGCTGCTTGGCGACATCGCCAGCGGCCCCTCCATCAAGGACCCGCGAAATCGCCTGTGCGTGCAGTTCCTCAAGAATCTGCAGGCTCAGGACCCTGGCTATTCCAATCTGGGCGTCGCTGATCTGGACGGCCAGCTTTCCTGTGACGCGGTTAACTCCGGCGCCCCGGTCAATCTGGCCGACCGAAGCTTCTTCAGGCAGGTACTTGGCGGGCAGGCGTTTTCGGTCGGCGACTATGTGGTGTCGCGCTCAAGCGGCAGGCCCGGCATGGCTTTCGGCGTGCCGGTGTACAGCGGTGAAGGTGTCCTCAACGGCGTTGCGTTTGCCGGCATTGCCATTCAGGAGTTTGCCGGTGTCCTGGCCGCCGAGCCGGTCGTCGAAGGGGCGCGGTTGCGGGTGCTCGACCGCAACGGCATCGTCCTGGCGGCGCATCCGCCCGCTGCCGGCCTGGCTGGCAGCAGGGAGCCGGACGCCGTGGTGCTGGGCGCCCTGCGGTCGTTGCAGCCGGAGGTGCGCGAGGCGGCGGATGCCGGCGGCATTGAGCAGGTGTATGCCTTTGCCCCGGTCAGTGGCTCGCAAGGCGGACTCTTCGTGGCCATCAGCGTGCCGCGCGATGTCCTTACAGCCGCGCCGCGCGCCTTGCTGCTGGCCGATCTTGCCGCGCTGCTGGGCGTGACGGCTTTTGGCATGGCCTGCGCGTGGGCCATGGGCAAGCGCCTGGTGGTCAATCCGGCCAATGCCATCCTGGCAGAAGCCAACGAAATCGCGCGCGGCAATCTTCATGCGCGCGTCACGCTCGGCCGCTGGAGCCAGGATGAGATTGGCCGCCTGGGACTGGCTTTCAACCGCATGGCGCAATCCCTGCAAGCGCAATGCAGTGAGCGGGACGCGGCCCTGCGCCAGGCCGACACAGAGCGCGCCATGCGTGACCTGATCCTCAACAGCATGAGCGAAGGCGTGATTGCCGTCGATGCCGGCGGCCGGTTCATGCTGTTCAATGCCGCTGCGCGCAAGATATTTTGCGTGCCAGCGGCCGACATGCTGTTTGATGAATGGCGCAAAATCAACCCGCTGAGGATGCTTGATGGACAAATCATGGCGTCTGACGGGCCGCTGAGGCAGACCCTGCGCGGCGTCAGCATCGACAAGCTGGACCTGGTGTTTTCCAGCCCTGACAGCCAGGACCGCATTTTGAGAATGAGCACCCGGCCCTTGCTTGGCCCGCAAGGCCAGCAGATCGGCGCCCTGGCGGTGTTCATTGATGTCACCCAAACCAAGGCGGCAGAACATTTTGCCCTGGCGCAGGAGAATGTATTGATACTCATCGCGGGCGGCGCAGCGCTGGGCGAATCGCTTGAAGCGATTGTGCGGCTGATCGAAAAGAGCGCGCCGCAAAGCCTGTGCTCCATTCTGATGGCCGAAGGCGGACAGCTGCGCCACGGCATTGCGCCCAGCTTGCCGCCAGACTTTGTCCGGGCGATTGATGGCTTGCCGATTGCCGAAGGGGTTGGGGCCTGCGGGACGGCGGCGTTTCGCAAGGAAAGCGTGATCATTGAAGACGTTACGCAGGACGCGCGCATGCACGACTACCAGGAACTGCTGGCCGCCCACGGCTTGCGCGCCTGCTGGAGTACGCCGGTGGTGGCCGGCGATGGCAAGGTGCTGGCGACCTTCGCCATTTATCGCCGCGCGCCCGGCGGGCCGCTTCCCGCCGACCTGGCCTTGATCGCCACGGCCACCCGGCTGGCACGGCTGGCGCTGGAGCGCGCCCGGGTCAAGGCAGAACTCATCGGCAGTGAAGAGAACTTTCGGGAACTCGCGGAAAACATCGAAGACGTTTTTTACAACGTGGATGTTCACCACGGCAGCCCGCGCCTGCGCTATGTCAGTCCACGCTACGAGAAGGTCTGGGGCCGCAGCTGCGAAAGCCTGTACGCCGCGCCCGTCTCCCGTGCCGATGCCGTGCTGCCCGAAGACCGGCACGTCATGGTGCGCGCCGATGCGCGCAATGCGGCGGGGCAGAACGCCAGTGTGGAGTACCGCATTCTTTCAACCGATGGCCGGACCCGCTGGATACGCGACCGCTCTTATCCCATGTTCAATGCCACCGGCGAGGTGGTCCGCGTGGTGGGGACGGCGCGCGACATCACCGAAAGCAAACTCGCCGAAATCGCATTGGTCAGCACCCACCGGGCGCTGCAGATGCTGAGCCGCTCCAGCATTGCCATCAACCGCATCCATGACGAGGCCGGCTTGCTGGCCGAGGTGTGCCGCGTGGCGGTGGAGGTGGGCGGCTACCGCATGGCCTGGGTGGGCTATGCCAACGATGACGAGGACAAAAAGATCCGGCCGGTGGCCCATGCGGGCAGCGAATTGGGTTACCTCGACGTCATCACGCTTTACTGGCGCGATGACCTGCCCGGGGGGCAGGGGCCTGCTGGCCGGGCCATCCGCACGGGACGACCGCAGCAAGTCAGTGACATCAGCAAGCCGGGCAGCCAGTTCCACTGGACCGATGCTGCGGTGCAGCGCGGTTATCACAGCGTCCTCATGCTGCCTTTATGCAGCGAAAAGCGCAGTTTTGGGGTGCTGTGCCTGTATGCCGGACAGGTTCAGGAGTTTGCCCCCGAAGAGGTCAATCTTCTGCAGGAGCTGGCCGACAACCTGGCGTTCGGCATTGTCAGCCTGCGCACCCGGCTGGAGCGCAGTCAGGCGCGCGAGGAAGTCCTGCAGCTCAACGCCAGTCTTGAAGAGCGGGTCGAGCAGCGCACCGCGCAACTGAGGTTTGCCAACCAGCAACTGGAGGCGTTTTCCTATTCGGTCTCGCATGACTTGCGCACTCCGCTCAGCAGCATCGACGGCTTCAGCACCTTGCTTGAAAAGTCGCTGACCCGCCCGGACAGCGCGCCACTGACCGAGCGCAGCCGGCATTGCCTGGCGCGCATCCGTTCAGGCGCGCGGCAAATGGGCGACCTGATCGACGCCATGCTGGCGCTGGCGCAGGTGTCACGGTCCAGCCTGGCCTGGGAGGCGGTTGACCTCAGCACCAGTGCCGAGGCGCTGCTGTCCGGGCTGCACGAGCGTGAACCGGGCCGGATCGCCCGGCTGCAGGTCGAGCCCGGCATGAGGGTGCAGGGCGACCCGCGCCTGCTCAGGCAGGTGCTCGACAACCTGCTGGGCAATGCCTGGAAGTTCACCTCCGGCAAGGCCGAAACCTGCATCACGGTGGGCCAGATGGCCAGCGGCGAAGGTGAAAAGGCCTACTTTGTGCGCGACAACGGCGCCGGCTTTGACATGGCGTATGTCGGCAAGCTGTTTGGCGCCTTCCAGCGCCTGCATACCGAGGCTGAATTTGCCGGAACCGGCATTGGGCTGGCCACCGTGCAGCGCATCATTGCGCGCCACGGCGGCAGGGTCTGGGCGGAGTCGGTGCAAGGCGAGGGCGCCACGTTTTACTTCACGCTGGGCGCGGCGGCGGCCTGAGGCGCCGGCCCAAGGAGATTTTCAGGTCATTCAGGCCGTTTGCGCAGGATGTGTATGCTTGAGCAGCTACTATTTTGATAGTAAGTCAAGAACCCGCGCAGGCCGCCACCCTAGCGCACCAGCAGCACCGGCACCTTGCTGTGCGCCAGAACCTGGGTGGTCACCGAGCCCATGACCAGGTTGCCGAGCGCGCCATGTCCGTGCGAGCCCATGATCAGCAGATCGAACTTGCCCTCGTCGGCAAATTTGGCAATGGTTTCGCCGGCCGGACCTACCTTCCAGTCGCTTTTGGCAATGATGCCGTGGTGCTTGAGGAATTCGGCCACCGGCGCCATGACCTTGCCGGTTTCCTCTGCGTAATAGCCGTCCACGATTTCCTTGCCCACGGCCGCGCGCGCGTGTGGAGGCAAGGCGGGCTGCACCGTGAGAACGGCGTACTCATTCTTGGCATCAAACAGCGCGTCATGCGTGACCAGGTAGGCCAGCATTTTTTTGGTGTAGCTGCTGCCGTCAACGGCCAGAAGAATCTTCATGGAGTGCTCCTTGTTTGTTCAAAAGCTTAAGTTTAGCCACGGGCAGGCCTGCAGCCTGTAATTCCACCACCGAAAGACGGGCTATGGCTTGAGCGCAATGCACAGCGATGGCCGGAACGCCTCCTGCTCACCCTTGCGCGCATAGCCCAGCGGATTGGCGACCACGCGGCAGCCGTGTTTGACGTAGTCATTCGGGCAGTGCAGGTGGCCATGCAGCCACAGCCTGGCCAGCGGCAGCAGCTCGTCCAGCGAATTGCAGAATCCGGCCGTTCCCGGCGTGATGCCATAGCGCGGGTCGGCGCTCAGCAGGCTGGGCGCAAAGTGCGTCACCGCCACCGTGGGGCCGTCAAAAGGCTGCTCAAGCGCCCGGCGCAGCCAGGCCTGGCTTTTCAGGCTTTCCTCGCGCATGGCTTCGGCCAGCATCGGCTGGCCCTGGCGCAGGGCGTGGTTCTTCTTCAGGTAAAAGTTGGCGGCGCGAAAGGCTTTTTCGCGTGCCTTGAGCTGTTCGGCCAGCGTGATGCCGTCCGCCTGTGCCGGGCTGGCCGCAGCCTGGCGGGCCGTCAGCGCATCAAAATCGGTCCACAAGGTGCAGCCGACAAAACGCACGCCCTGCAGCACCACGGACTCGCGTTCCAGCCAGGTCAAGCCCAGGCGCCGGCAGGTGGCACGCAGCCGGGCATCGGCTTGCTCGAAATCCAGGCCATCGTACTCATGGTTGCCGGGCACGAACAGGACCGGCGTCGGCCAGCCCGCGCCGCCCTGCGCCACCGGCAGGGGCGAAAACCGCGCCAGGCCAAAGTCCTCGATGCCCAGGCTGCCCAGCAGGGAGCCGCCCTGGTAAGAGCCGATATCGCCCGCCAGCACCAGCAGGTCGGCGCCGGGCAGGGGCGTGGCCTTGAAGTGCGGATTCGATTCAAGGTGCAGGTCGGAAAGCAGCTGGATGTTCACACGGTCGATTGTGCGGGAAGGCCGGCCAGTCGTCCCGCTCCGGGCTTTTGCCGGTGGCCCGGCTTGCGGCATGAATGCCGCCATGCAGGATCGGCATGGCTTTGCGCCTTGCCTGGGCTTGTAAACCTAGGGAAAACCCTTACTCTGTAGGTATCGCAATTTTTAACACTGCCCAAGCAGTTTTTCCTATGTTCCGCATTCTTTCCAAAATCGCCGGTCTGATCTCTTTCAACAAAAGCCTGGCACCCGCCGGCGACGTTGCCCACCAATTGATGGAGCGCGCCGACGCCGGTGCAGGACGTGATCCCCGCCAGGCGCAGGAATTGCGCCGCGCCGCCCGCGCCTTCCTCAGCGTCGTTCGCTGAGTTTTGGGCCGAGGCTGAACGGCGCCGGCCGCTTTCTTCAGATCGAAAAGGCCTTTTCAGCCGCCCGCAGGACCGCCTGGCGCAGCCAGACATGCGCGCTGCGCTGCTCGGAGCGGCGGTGCCATAGCGAATCGACATGCACCGGCGACACGGCAAACGGCAGGGTCTGCAGCGCCAGTTGTTCGGCAATGCCGGTCACCCGCACAAAATGCCGTGGCAGCACGGTCAGCAGGTTGGAGTGGGCCACCACCCGGCCGGCGGTAAAGAACTGGTTCACCGTCAGTACCACGCGCCGCTCGCGGCCCAGCGCGGCCAGCGACTCGTCGATGAACCCGTAAGGCCGGCCGGAAAAACTCACCAGCATGTGGCGGGCGTTGCAAAAGTCGTCCAGGCTCAGCACGCCGCCGGCCAGCGGATGGTCCTTGCGCATCACGCAGACATATTCGCCGTCGTACAGCCGCTGGAAGAAAAACGGCATCGCCTCGCCGTTCTGCGCCTTGGCCGTCAGGTCGGGCACCACCGACGGGAAATAGCCGACCGCCAGATCGCAGGCTTGCTCGTCGAGCATCCGCCTGGGGTCGCGCGTGGTCAGCGGCACCACCCGGATGCTCACGCCCCGGGCTTCGCGCTCCAGGATTTCGGTCAGGCCCGGGATCAGTTCGGCCGCCGTCGCGTCGGCCATGGCCAGCACAAAGGCGGTCGTCGCCTCGGCGGCAACGAACTCGTTGGGAATCAGCGACGCCTGCAGCTGCCGCAGGGCCTCGCGCACGGCCGGCCAGATCACCACCGCGCGCGGCGTGGGCGCCATGCCCTGGCCGCTGCGCTGCACCAGCTCGTCGCCCAGCGTCTCGCGCAGCCGGCGCAAAGCATTGCTGACGGCGGGCTGCGTCAGCGACAGGTTGCGCGCCGCCCGCGTGAGGCTGCGCTCGGCCATGACCTCGTCAAAAACACGCAGCAGGTTGAGGTCCAGGGTGCGGAAATTGGGAGGGGTCACAAGTCTTCCTGTCGGCAGTCTGGGTTGTATATCACTAGTATGAATGAATAACATCACAGATATAAAGTTGAATGGTATTGGTAAAAACCCTAATATCCATCCATCTGCTGTCCATAAACCGTAGCAACACAGTTCAAGGAATCCATCATGACCCACTTTATCAATAACCCCTACTCTGACCATCACCACGGCGCCGACCGTGTCGAAGCCGTGATGGATGCCGCCCAACACCTGCCCGAAGGCATTGCCGGCAAACGCGGCGTCGCGCTGCTGCTGGGTTCCGCCATGGCGGCCGCCGTCATGGCCGTGGCTTATGAAGTCATGGACAGCGCGGATGAAAGCCATTTGCTGATGATCTGGGTGGGTTTGTGGCTGGCGCTGTTCGCGCTGCTTGCTTTCTTCGCCGGCGCGCTCCGCACCACGGGCATGCGCTTCAAGAGCAGCCTGGATGACTGGTCGCGCAGCATCGCTGAAGCACGCGCCGACCAGCGCCTGTGGGCCATGGCCAAAGCCGACTCTCGCGTCATGGCCGATCTGCAGATGGCCATCACGCGCAGCGAAGTCCAGGCCGAAGCGAATGCCGTCCCGGCTGCAACCGCAAGGGCCGAGCGTGCGCTGAAGTCACGCAGCTACTCGATACTGCGCGCCTATGAGCGCCATTACCTGTAAAACGCCCGTTCCCAGGAAGCCCCGCCAGCCAGGCGGAGCGTCATGAAAAAAGCCACCTGTCAGGTGGCTTTTTTGTGTCCGGGCGCTTTGCCCGGAACCCGGATGGGTTTCAGGCATGAGCGCAGGCAGCGCTCATGCCGCTGGCAACTGGCCGGTTCAGGCCGCCAGGCGGCGTTCGATTTCCGCTTTGGTCTCGCCCAGTTCCTTCGGCAGGTGGTGCTCAAGCTGCTTGAACAGCTCGGCATGCAGTTCCAGCTCTTTCAGCCAGGCGGCCTTGTCGATGCTGGTGACGGTGTTGAACTGATCGGCGCTGAAGTCCAGGCCGGTCCAGTTCAGGTCTTCGTAGCTCGGGCTGATGCCAGTCACATGGTCTTCGCCCTGGCCCTTGCCTTCGATGCGGTCGATCATCCAGGCCAGCACGCGCATGTTTTCGCCATATCCGGGCCAGACAAACTTGCCGTCGGCGCCCTTGCGGAACCAGTTGGTGGTGTAGATCTTCGGCAGCGTGGCGCCGGAAGCCGCGAGCTTTTTGCCCAGGTCCAGCCAGTGCTGGAAATAGTCGCTCATGTTGTAGCCCATGAACGGCAGCATCGCAAACGGGTCGCGGCGCACCACGCCGGCCTGGCCGGTTGCGGCGGCGGTGGTTTCGCTGCCCATGGTCGCGGCCATGTACACGCCTTCGACCCAGCTGCGCGCCTCGGTCACCAGCGGCACGGTGGTCGAGCGGCGGCCGCCGAAGATGAAGGCATCAATCGCCACGCCTTTCGGGTCGTCCCAGGCGCTGTCGAGCGCCGGGTTGTTGGTGGCGGCGACGGTGAAGCGTGAATTGGGGTGCGCGGCCTTGGCGCCGGTTTCTTTCGCGATTTGCGGCGTCCAGTCCTTGCCTTGCCAGTCGATCAGGTGGTCTGGCAGTGCCTTGCCGGGCGCGTCCTGCTCCATGCCTTCCCACCAGACATCGCCGTCGTCGGTCAGCGCGACGTTGGTGAAAATCGTGTTGCCGCGAACGCTGAGCATGCAGTTCGGGTTGGTCAGCATGTTGGTGCCGGGGGCCACGCCAAAGTAGCCGGCCTCGGGGTTGATGGCGTAGAGCTTGCCGTCGGCGGCCGGCTTGATCCAGGCGATGTCGTCGCCAATGGTGGTCACGCTCCAGCCGTCAAAGCCGGCGGGCGGCACCAGCATCGAGAAGTTGGTCTTGCCGCAGGCCGACGGGAAAGCCGCCGCCACATGGTATTTCTTGCCTTCGGGATTGGTCACGCCCAGAATCAGCATGTGCTCGGCCAGCCAGCCTTCGTCGCGGCCCATGTTGGACGCAATGCGCAGCGCAAAGCATTTCTTGCCCAGCAGCGCATTGCCGCCGTAGCCCGAACCGTAGGACCAGATTTCGCGCGTTTCGGGGTAATGCACGATGTACTTGGTCTTGTTGCAAGGCCACGCCACATCCTGCTCGCCTTCGGCCAGCGGCGCGCCCACGGTGTGCACGCAAGGCACGAAGTCGCCTTCAGTGCCCAGCACCTCGAACACGGCCTTGCCCATGCGCGTCATGATCTTCATGTTGACGGCGACGTAAGGGCTGTCGGACAGTTCGATGCCGATATGCGCAATCGGCGAGCCCAGCGGACCCATGCTGAACGGCACCACATACATGGTGCGGCCGCGCATGCAGCCGTCAAACAGCGGCTGCAGCGTCGCGCGCATCTCGCTGGGTTCCATCCAGTTGTTGGTCGGGCCGGCGTTTTCCTTTTGGGCCGAGCAGATGTAGGTGCGGTCTTCCACGCGGGCCACGTCGCTCGGGTCGGAGCAGGCCAGAAAGCTGTTCGGGCGCTTGGCTTCGCTCAGCTTCTTGAAGGTGCCGGCATCGACCAGTTGCTGGCACAGGCGCTGGTATTCGGCGTCGCTGCCGTCGCACCAGTACACGGCGTCGGGCTTGCACAGGAGCGCCATGTCGGCGACCCAGGCAATCAGTTTTGCGTTCTTGACGTAAGCGGGCGTATTGAGCGTAAGCCCTTGCATGGCAGGTTGGTTCATCGTGAAAACTCCAAAGTAAAAAGCGTGATTTCGATAAATGTCGGTCACTGACCGTGATTGACACGCGTCAAGGCCGGGACGTTTTTCGAAATAAGACTTTGCGCCGCTTCAATCCGGTGCTGTCATTCCCCTGAAAGGGACATGCAGCTTCTGCACATTGGGCGGCGCTCCCGGGTGCGAAAGGCTGCAGAGCCACAACTGAAGCAGCAGCGGTTCAGCTTTTTCGCCACGGGTCGGCCAGAAAAGCCATTTTAGGAACTTCGGAATCAGTTACCAAGCTGTTACTGGTAAAAGTTATGCAAAACATGCATGTGGTTATGCATGTTTTTCCAAAGGCTTACGCATCCATGACAGCGTGCCGGAAAATCATCCCGGCGAATCCAGCCGGGCATGATACCGGTGGCTAATTTGATATTGTTTTGATAGCTGCTAATGCCCGCTGGACATGCGCAAAAGGCCGATTTGACGCGAAATTACCGCGTCAAGCCCGCAGTTCAATCACCGCTGCCAGCGCCACGCCCGGCGGCGCTTCGTAATCGGCCACGACCCAGGCCCGGCCGGGGTGCCGGGCGGCCTCGGCCAGCATCTCCAGGAGGTAGCCGATGGACGGTCGATCCAGCGCCTTGAAGGGCTGGTCGAGCAGCGTCACCGTGGCGCGAGCGGCCAGGACTGCGGCCAGCAAGACCTTGCGCCGGGTTCCGGTGGACAGCATGTAAAGCGCCTTGTCCAGATGCGGCGCCAAGCTCAGGCCGGCAATGTGCGCCTGCAGCGCGTCCAGGTCGCAGCCGGGATGCGCTTGCGGCAGCGCGGCAAAGATCTGCCGGGCGGTCTGCGCGTCGAGCGCGGCATCGCGCGGGTCCAGCCAGGCGACCTGCCGCAGGTAGGCCGGCCGGTTTTCCGCCAGGCTGATGCCCTTGATCCGCAGTTGTCCGCGCATGTCGTTCGGAGGCAGGGCGCCGGCCAGCAACTGGAGCAAGGTGGTTTTGCCGCTGCTTTCATCGCCGCCCAGCCAGGTCACGCCGGGCCGCAACACCACGGACAGCTTGTCAAACAGCGGCGGCGCACTCTGCTGGGGATGGCTGAAGGAAAGCCCTTCGGCCATCAAAATGGGCGTTTCTGGTTCTGGATGCATGCTGTGAGCCTCGGTGCGTCAAGCGTTGGTGTTTTGTTTTGCCAACAAAAAAGTCCGCACGCTGCGGACTTTTTGGGCTGCCAGGCGAAGCGGCTGCAGAGCGGCTTCAGGCCATGTAGATGGCGATGAAGGCCAGCAAAAACATCAGCACGCCGCCCACCAGAGGCAGCACGATTGGAATCATCGGGACGATGGCGTCAACCGCATCCTGCTCTTCGGCCGGCGTCGGGCTGCTGTGGGCTGCGTTGGTCGTGTGTTGGGCTGAAGGGTTCATGGGAAGCTCCTGAAATGCTTGGAAAAACTTGGCCTGAGTTTACCTTTTTGAGGCGCCCGGCGGCGGCCCCTGAGCGCATTGGCCTTTTGCGCTACCCTTTGGCCATGTTTGTTTCTGGATGCAAACCATGAAGTCTTCAACCCGCGTTTTCTCGCTGTGCGCTGCCCCGGCGCTGGTTCTCGTGCTGGCCGGCTGCGCGAACAGCGGCGCCGGCAGCGCCTTGGCCAGGCCGGTGCTGTACCCAAATGCGACGCTCAACCGCGTCGGCGACGCGCAGGGCCGCATGGAAGCGAACGCCTGCATGTCCCGGGCGCAGGCCTCGGGTTTGAGTCCGATGCAAACCACCAATGAAGTCGGCCGCCGTGCAGGCGAAGGCGCGGCCATCGCCGGCGTGGCTTCGGCGGTCGGCGCGCTGATCACCGGCCGGGGCGGCGAGGGCATGCTGCGTGCCGGCGCGGCGGGCGCTGCCGTCGGCGGGTCGGCCGGTGCGGTCTCGGGCGCCTTTCACAATGACAAGCCCAACGGCGTTTATCGCAACTTCGTTCAGCGCTGCCTGAGCGAAAAGGGCTTTGAAGTCATCGGCTGGAACTGACACGCCATGCCGCAACTTCTTTCCGTTCAGGTCGGCCTTGCCCGCCGGACAAACATCGGCGAGCGTAGCATTCTGACGGCCTACGGCAAGCAGCCGGTGGCGCAAGCCGTTCCGGTGCTGCCGCTGGGCTTGCTGGGCGACGAGCAGGCTGACCTGTCGGTTCACGGCGGGCTGGCAAAAGCCGTTTATGCCTATCCTTCAGAGCATTACGCGTACTGGCAGGCCGCCCGGCGCGAAGCCGGCCTGGGCGAGATCGACGCCAGCCTGCCGGGCGGCAGCCTGGGCGAAAACCTGACGCTGCAGGGCCTGCTGGAAACCGGGGTCTGGGCCGGCGATGTGTTGAGGTTTCCCGACTGCGAATTGCGCGTGACGCTGCCGCGCGAGCCTTGCTACAAATTCAACGCCGCCATGGGTTTTGGCCGCGCTTCCAAACTGATGGCGCAAACCGGCTTTTGCGGCTTTTACCTGGCGGTGCAAACGCCGGGAACGCTGTGCGCCGGGGAGTCGTTTGACGTGATTCCCGGGCGGCGCGGCGTCGGCATTCCTGCGCTGTTCGCCGCCAAGATGCGCAAGCATCTGCGCTAGAGCGGTTTCGTTTTAACCAGCAAAGGAACTGAGAATGGCCAGGTCGATCCAAGGCTGCTTTGGAGGTCATCCATCATGTCTTGGCGAAATGGACAAGCCTATGCACAGGATTTGCGCGACCGGGTGCTGGCCACGCCAGGGGTGCTTCGCGAGGTGGCCGAGCGCTTTGGCGTGAGCCAAGCCTATGTGTGCCGGGCGCGGGCACGCCGCGAAAAGCTCGGCCAGACCAGCCCGGGCGCGCAATGCAACCACAGGCCACTGCGCCTGGCCGCGCTGGAGCCCGCGCTGCGCGAGCAGGTGGCTGCAGCGCCGGCGCAGACGCTGCGCGAGTTGTGCCAGTGGGTGCGGGACGCGCACGGCATCGAGGTGGGAACGACAACGATGTTCAAGACCCTGGGCCGGTTCGGGCTGACGCTAAAAAAAAATCACCCTGCACGCCGCCGAGCAAACGCGGCCCGACGTCGCCCAGGCCCGCCAGGACTGGAGCGCCAAACAACCAGACCTGCCTGCCGCTCAGCTGATCTTCCTTGACGAGACCTGGGCAACCACGAGCATGACCCCGACGCGGGGCCGCTCGCCCAAGGGCCAGCGCTGCCGGGGCTTTGCGCCCGCTGGCCACTGGCGCACCACCACGTTTGTCTGCGCGTTGAGCACCCGGGGGTTGCGCGCGCCCTTGGTGCTCGACGGCCCCCTCAACGGGCCTGCCTTTCGCGCCTGGGTCGAGCAGTTTCTCGTGCCCGAACTGCGGCCCAGCGATATCGTGGTGATGGACAACCTGAGCGCCCATAAAGTCGCCGGCATCCAGGCGGCCATCGAGCAAGCCGGGGCGACGGTGAAGTACCTGCCGCCCTACAGCCCGGACTACAACCCCATCGAGCAGGTGTTTGCCAAGCTCAAGGCGATGCTGCGAAAAACCCAGGCTCGAACGGTGGACGCTCTTTGGAGCGTCATTGGCGAATTGCTGGACCGCTTTGACAGCGCTGAGTGCGAGCGCTACGTTCGCCACTGTGGCTATTGTGGGTCAGGGTGAAGCCGCTCTAGAGCAGGCCCGCCACCCGGGAGCGCGGACGCCCACGTCCGCCTCTTCTTTGGAGCATCGTGCGAAAAAGGAAGGCGGACGTGGGCGTCCGCGCTCCCGGGGCAGGCTCAGTGCTGCTCTTCAGCCTCGAAACCCGCCGCCCGCAAGGCCTGCAGCACCTGCGCGATATGCGGGCGTCCGCGCGTCTGCAGCACCAGTTCAATCTCCACGTTCTGGGCCGCCAGCATGGTGAAGGCGCGCTGGTGATGCACTTCCTCGATGTTGGCGCCCGCGTCGGCGACCGTGGCGGTGATTTTGGCCAGCGAGCCGGGAATGTCGCGCGCGCTGACCCGGATGCGCGCCAGCCGCCCGGCGCGCACCATGCCGCGCTCGATGATCGCTGCCAGCAGCAGCGGGTCGATGTTGCCGCCGCACAGCACCAGCCCGACTTTCAGGCCGGCAAAGCGCGCCGGATATTTGAGCAGCGCCGCCAGCCCGGCCGCGCCAGCGCCCTCGACCAGGGTTTTTTCAATCTCCAGCAGCATCACCATGGCCTGCTCGATGTCGCCTTCATCCACCAGCAGCAGGTCATCGACGCGCCGGGCAATGATGGCCTGCGGGATCACGCCGGGCGTGCCCACGGCAATGCCGTCGGCAATCGTGCTGGTGCCCTGCGGGTGGTGCGTGCCCTTGATGGCGTTGACCATGGCGGGAAAGCGCGAGGTCTGCACGCCGATGATTTCAATGCCGGGCTTGAGCGCCTTGGCCGCCGTTGCCACGCCGGCAATCAGCCCGCCGCCGCCCACGGCAATAACCAGCACTTCCAGTTCGGGCACGGCACGCAGCATTTCCAGCCCCACGGTGCCCTGGCCGGCGACGATGGCTTCATCGTCGTAGGGATGCACAAACACCAGCTTTTCGCGTTCGGCCAGCAGCAGGGCATGGGCGCGCGACTCGTCGAGCGTGTCGCCGTGCAGCACGACCTCGGCGCCAAAGCCCCGGGTGCGCTCGATCTTCACGCCCGGCGTGAAGCGCGGCATCACGATGACGGCGCGAATGCCCAGGCGCTGCGCGTGGTAGGCCACGCCCTGCGCATGGTTGCCCGCGCTCATGGCAATCACGCCGCGCTGGCGTTCGGACTCGGTGAGTTGCGCCAGCTTGTTGCAGGCGCCGCGCTCCTTGAAGGACGCGGTGTACTGCAGGTTTTCGAACTTCAGGTAAATTTGCGCCCCGGTCAACTGCGACAGCGTGAGCGATTCCACGCAGGGCGTGTCCAGCAAATGTCCGTGCAGGCGCTGGGCGGCTTGTTCAATATCGGTCAGGCTGAGCATGATTTCCTTTTTGGGCACCGTTGAGCGGTAGCAGGCCATTTTCCGCGCCTTTGGAGAGCCTGCTTGTGGCATATGCCTCACGGCATTATTCAAGTAGTGCCTTCCATGCGGCTTTAGCTTGCGTTATGGTGCAGGCTTCGGTGAATCAATAAAAAAAATCAGGGTGGAGGCATTGGCGGTGTCGTTGCAAACTGGAGTTTGTCCATGAACAAGCGTTCCCTTGTCGAGCATCCGCAGCAGTGGCTGCTTTCTCCCGGCCTGAAAGAGGCGCCGGTGCTGGATTTGATGTGCTCGCATTTCGTCCTGACCCTGGCCGCCCGGCAGGGTGCCAAGTTCAATGTGCGGCGTGACCTGAACAGCCTGCTGTCGCTGTCGGGCCGGCATCTGGTGTGGCCGCTGCCCGCGCTGCAGCGCCTGCGCGAATTTTTGAGTCGCCGCTGCAAGGGCAATGAATTCTGGCAGGACCACGAAACCCTGAGCGATGCCGAGTTCATGGCGCGCCACGGCGTCTGGCGCGGCCCGTACGAGGAAGGCACGCTGTTTTTCTACCTCGACGAACATGCCAAGGACCAGCCCAAGGATTTGCTCTCGGTCCTTAGCGCCACCGGCGACTGGCTGACGCTGGCGCTCAAGAAACAGTCCACGCTGGTCGAGAAGAATATCGAATCCCTGGCCAGCCTGCTGCAGCTCAACCGGGCCGAGCGGGCGCTGCTGCTCTACGGCACGCTGGCCCGCTACCAGCGCGACCTGCGCTCGCTGCTGGTCGAATTCAAGGTCAACAACGCGCCCGAAGCCTATGCCGCGATTGCCGACGTGGCCGGCGTCAAGGCGCCCGAGGTTGCCGAAGCGCTGCGGCCCGGCTCGCGGCTGGAGCGCATCGGCATGGTCGAGAACCTGATTTCCGAGCACAACATCACCGACCTGGCCGACCTGATGAAGGTCAGCGAAAAGCTGCCGCCGGTTTTGATGCGCAAATACCGCGACCACAGCGAGCTGATGGCCGTATTCACCCGGCCGGCGACGCGCAGCCGCCTCGGGCTGGCCGATTTCGCCTTCGTGCAGGACGACGTGCAGGTGCTGGTGTCGCTGCTGCGCCATGCGGTGGCCGGCAAGGAGGCGGGCGTCAATGTGCTGCTCTACGGCCCGCCCGGCACCGGCAAGACCGAACTGGCCAAGGTGGTCGCGCAGGCCGCCGGGCTGGACCTGTTCGAGGTCGAATACGCCGACCGCGACGGCAATTCATTGAGCGGGCGCGACCGCTACCGCTCGCTGCAGATCGCCCAGGTGTTCCTCAAGGGCAGCATGCATTCGGCGCTGCTGTTCGACGAGGTGGAAGACGTGTTTCCGCCGATTTCCAGCGAGGCCGCGCAGCTGATGGCGCGCTCCGAACAGCTGACCGCCCCGAACAGCCATTCGGTCAGCGGCAAGGCCTGGGTCAACCAGATTCTCGAATCCAACCCGGTGCCCACACTCTGGGTGACCAACCGCATCGAGCAGATCGACCCGGCCTTTCGGCGCCGCTTTGCCTACCATCTGGAACTGCGCTCGCCGCCGCCCGGCGCGCGCGAAGGCATTGTGCGCAAGACGCTTGAAGGCGTGCAGGTCAGCGATGCGTTTGTCGCCAAGCTGACCGCCCGCAAAGGCCTGACGCCGGCGCAGATCCGCACGGCGGTGCGCTTTGCCCGCCTGGCCAGCGCGCCCGCGAAAGCGATGGATGCGCAGGTCGATGGCGCCGGGATGCAGGCGATTCTGGCGGGCGGGCGGCCGTCGCTGATGGAGTCGCTGATCGAGCGCCAGCTCAGGAATGCCGACGTGGCGCTGGGCAACAAGGCCGAAGCCTCGGGGCGCCGCAACGTCACGACGTATGACTTGGCGATGCTCAATGTGGAGTCGCGCTTTGAAATTCCGCGCATCGTGGAGGCGCTCAAAAGCCGTGGTCATGGCAGCTTGTGTTTTTACGGCCCGCCCGGCACCGGCAAAACCGCGCTGGCCGAGCACATCGCCCAGGCGCTGGAGCAGCCGCTGCTGATCAAGCAGGCCAGCGACCTGATGAGCAAATACGTCGGCGAAACCGAGCAGCAGATGGCCGCCATGTTCCGTGAGGCCGAGGCTGAAAAGGCGGTGCTGCTGCTCGACGAGGCCGACAGCTTTTTGCAGGACCGGCGCGGCGCCCAGCGCACCTACGAGGTCACCGAAGTCAATGAAATGCTGCAGGGCATGGAGCGCTACGCGGGCATTTTCATCTGCACCACGAACCTGTTAGAGAGCCTGGACCAGGCCGCGCTGCGGCGCTTCACCTTCAAGATCAAATTCATGCCGCTGACCGCCGGGCAGCGCGAAGCCATGTTTGTCACCGAAGCGCTGGCGGGGGATGCTGCTTTGCTGAACGGGGAGTTGCAGCAGCGGCTGGCGCAACTCACGCAGCTGTGTCCCGGCGATTTTGCGGCGGTCAAGCGGCAGGCGGTGATTCTGGATGCGGAGCTGTCGGCGGAAGAATTCCTGGCGCAGCTGGAGGCCGAGCACCGCATCAAGCCCGAGGTGCGGGAAGGGCGGGGGATGGGGTTCATGCGGTGATGGTTGCTATTGAATTGGTAGCTGTTTGCGCTTATGTAGCGTACGCTAGTGGAACTTTTCGTCATCAATCCACAAATTAAGCCAGTTCAAGGCTTCGCGCTATAACTGACGCCCGGTAATCCCTGGTAATCCACATCCTGCGTCCACAGCGTGGCGCCATGCTCCAGCGCCATGCTGTAAATGGCGGCATCGGCCAGGGCCAGGCCATGCCGGGTTGCGGCCTCGGAGGCGGCGATGGCGCGGCGGTCGGTCAGGTCCAGAACACGGCCCCGGCGCATCACATCCAGGCAGGTTTCGACGAGTTCGGCAGGCAGCGCGCGGCTCAAGACGCGATGGACCTCGAACAGTGAAATGGTCGGCACCAGCAGACGGTCGCGGTCTTCGATGGCTGCCGCAAACAAATCCGCACGCGGCGTGTCTTGAAAGTATTCGATCCAGCCCGAAGAATCGACGACATTCATTCGAAATCCCTGTCTTTTTCTTTGGGGGGTTCAATATCGCCCAGGTCGTAGCCTTTGAGAATCCCACGGTACGCGCTCGTGGGCACCTCGGGCTTGATCACCAGTTCTTTTCCACGCACCTCAAAAACGATGCGTGATCCGGGTTGAATTCCCAGCCTGGCCCGCATGGCGGCCGGGAGCGTGACTTGCCCCTTGCTTGAAACAATCGCATCTGCTTGCATGACATACTCCTTTACTTAAAGACAATGTAAGATATTTTTAAAGGTAAAGCAATTTTCAAAGTTTCATGCCTTTTGCCACTGAAAACCAAAGGAGCACGGCGGAATGAACTTGCGGGATGGAGCCAGCAGGGCTCCGGCAGCCTACCGCGTTTGGGGGATTGGTGGCGCTGGCATCCGGCGCCATACTGGCCCTGGCGGCATCCGGGCAGCCATGATGAACCAAGGAGGTGAATGATGAACATGCTACTCACGGTCGAATTCCCCCATGAGCCTTTCAACGCCCACGTCAGGAGCGGCAAGGCGGGAGAGATCATCGGGCGCATCCTGGAAACGATCAAACCGCAGGCCGCGTACTTCACGGAGCACGACGGAACGCGCGGCGGGATCTTTCTGATCGACGTACAAAATGCATCCGACGTGCCCTCTTTCGCGGAGCCGTTCTTTCTCAACTTCCAGGCCAACTGCAAATTCCGCATCGTGATGAGCCCGGAGGATCTGCAAAAAGCCGGCCTGGAGGCGCTCGGGAAGAAGTGGGCGTGATCCACGGAATCCAGTATCGGGCCGGATTCAAATCAGATTCATGATGCTATTAAAAAAGTAGCTGCTTGCGCCCGGCCACCTTGCGCAAGAGCCACTTTTCATCATGAATTCTGCGTCAATCCAGCCCATCCGGCGCCTGCCATCCAGGTCCGGCGGTGTTAAACCGGCTCGGCGCACACCCGCAGCACTTCGGCCCCATAGGCCGCCAGTTTCTTCACGCCCATGCCGCTGATGCCGCTGAGCGCGTGCAGGTCTTGCGGCGCCTGCTCGGCAATCGCGCGTAGCGTGGCGTCGTGGAAGATCACGAATGGCGGCAGGTTGTGCTCCCGGGCCACGTCGGTGCGCCAGGCTTTCAGGCGGCCAAGGCGTTCCAGCGCGCCGGCGTTCAGCGTCGCTTCGGCCATGCCCTTGACCGATGTTTTGACCGGCGATTTGCTGCCGCGCCGCGTGCGCTCGGCCTTGCTGCTGGCGGCCTGCTGGCGCAGCAGCACGCTGACTTCGCCCTTGAGCACCTGGCGCGCGTCGGGCATCAGCTGCAGCGTGTTGAAGGCCTCGGCGTTGACGCGCACCAGGTTGCTGGCGATCAGCTGGCGCAGCACGCCGCGCCACTGCGGCTCGGCCAGGTCGGCGCCGATGCCGAAGGTGCTGAGCTGGTCATGGCCGTATTGCACGACTTTTTCGGTCGGCTTGCCGCGCAAGATGTCCATGATGTGCCCGGCGCCAAAGCTGATGCCGCTGGCCTGCTGCACGCGGTAAATGCAGCTCAGCATCTTGCGTGCCGCCTCGGTCGCATCCCACACGGCGGGCGGTGTCAAACAGTTGTCGCAGTTGCCGCACGGCTCGCTGGCTTCGCCAAAATAGCCCAGCAGGCTGACGCGGCGGCAGCGCGTGCCCTCGGCCAGCGTCAGCAGCGCGTCGAGCTTGCCGCGCATCACCTGTTTGAACTCCTCGCTGGCGACTTCGCTGGTGTCGATCATGCGGCGCTGGTTCACCACGTCCTGCAGGCCATAGACCATCCAGGCGTCGGCGGGCAGGCCGTCGCGCCCGGCGCGGCCGGTTTCCTGGTAGTAGCCTTCGATGTTCTTTGGCATGTCGAGGTGCGCGACGAAGCGCACGTCGGGCTTGTCGATGCCCATGCCAAAGGCAATCGTCGCCACCATCACGCAGCCGTCCTCGCGCAGGAAACGGTCCTGGCGCTGCTGGCGCAGCTTGGCGTCAAGCCCGGCGTGGTAGGCCATGGCCTTGATGCCCGCGTCATCCAGCATGCCGGCGATTTCCTCGACGCGCTTGCGCGACTGGCAATAGACGATGCCCGCTTCACCGTGGTGCTCGGTCTGGATGAAGCGCAGCAGCTGGCGCGTGGCGTCGGTTTTCTCGACGATGGTGTAGCGGATGTTGGGCCGGTCAAAGCTGCTTAGAAACAAGCGCGCGTCCTCCAGCTTGAGCCGCTCGATCATGTCCTGGCGCGTCAGCGCGTCGGCCGTGGCGGTCAGCGCCATGCGCGGCACGTCCGGGAAGGTCTCGTGCAGCAGGCTCAAGCTGCGGTATTCGGGCCGGAAGTCGTGGCCCCACTGGCTCACGCAATGCGCCTCGTCGATGGCAAAGAGGCTCAGCAGGCCGCGCTCGTGCAGCGACGCCAGCAGGCTGCGCATGCGCGGCGTGTTGATGCGCTCGGGCGCGGCGTAGAGCAGCGTCAGTTCGTTGCGCAGCAGCTGCTTTTCCAGCGCGCTGCTTTCCTCGAAGGTTTGCGTCGAATTCAGGAACGCCGCCGACACGCCGGCCTCCGTCAGCGCGCCGACCTGGTCGTGCATCAGCGCGATCAGCGGCGAGATCACGATGGTCACGCCGTGCCCGGCATTTTGCCGGGCGATGGCCGGAATCTGGTAGCACAGCGACTTGCCGCCGCCGGTCGGCATCAGCACCAGCGCATCGCCGCCGGCAATCACATGCTCGACGATGGCCTGCTGCGGGCCGCGAAAGTCGCTGTAGCCAAAAACCTGGCCAAGCACGTCCAGCGGCGTAGGCTGGTCTGAAGGGGCTGAAGAAATAGGCAATGAGGACAAGGTCGGGCCAGACAAGTGAGCGTTGGTGAAAAAGCCGATTTGCTACAAAAACAATAGCTTGCTATGCATGATGAACAAGCGCAAAAGCCATTTTTAATCAATATTTTTCGACCTTGCAAACCGTGGCCGTTGCGGATCGGGCGACTCCTTGCGGGGCCGCGCCGACCTGCGAATCATGACGTTTTCATTCAGTGCAAACAGGCTAAGGCCTATTGTCGGGGAAAGTTCACCGCCCTGAGCGCCGACCTAAAATGCACGCCATGAAGCCGATCACCTACACCCGCGCCCCGCAACTCCCCGCCCTCCTGGCGCAACGCATCCTGATCCTCGACGGCGCGATGGGCACCATGATCCAGCGCTTCAGGCTCAATGAAGCGCAGTACCGGGGCGAGCGTTTCAAGGACTTTCACAAGGACGTGAAGGGCAACAATGAATTGCTCAGCCTGACCCGGCCCGACGTGATCCGCGACATCCATGAAGGCTACCTGGCCGCCGGCGCCGACATGATCGAGACCAACACCTTTGGCGCCACCACCGTGGCCCAGGCCGACTACGACATGGCCGATCTGGCGGTGGAAATGAACTACGAATCGGCGCGCATCGCCCGCGCCGCCTGCGACAAATTCTCGACGCCCGAGAAGCCGCGTTTTGTCGTCGGCGCGCTTGGCCCCACGCCGAAGACCGCCAGCATCAGCCCCGACGTGAACGACGCGGGCGCGCGCAACACCAGTTTCGAGGAACTGCGCAAGGCTTATTACGAGCAGACCGAGGCGCTGGTCAGGGGCGGCAGCGATGTGCTGCTGGTCGAGACGATTTTCGACACGCTCAACGCCAAGGCGGCGCTGTTTGCGATTGACGAATACTTTGAGAACTCCGGTGAAAGATTGCCGCTGATCATCAGCGGCACCGTGACCGATGCCTCGGGCCGCATCCTGAGCGGCCAGACGGTGACGGCCTTCTGGCACAGCGTGCGCCATGCCGAGCCGCTGGCCGTGGGGCTGAACTGCGCGCTGGGCGCGGCCTTGATGCGCCCCTACATCCAGGAGCTGGCCAAGGCCGCGCCCGACACCTTCATCAGCTGCTACCCGAACGCCGGCCTGCCCAACCCGATGAGCGACACCGGCTTTGACGAAACGCCCGACGTGACCTCGCGCCTGCTGCACGAGTTTGCGGCCGAGGGGCTGGTCAATATCGTCGGCGGCTGCTGCGGCACCACGCCCGAGCACATCGCGGCGATTGCCCAGGCGGTGGCGCCGATGGACGGGCGCAGGCTGCAGCGCAATGGCTTCTACGCGCAAGCTGCATAAAAGGTAAAAGCCGGCAGCGCTTTCAGCGCCTTACCGGCAGGCGCGGCATCAGGGAGTTACCCGGGAAGCGATTTCCTGCTCCATCGCCTGGGTCAGCTGGACATACATCTTGAGCTTGTCGGTAATCTCGCGCAGCCGCACGCCGATTCGCAGGGACAGGGCCAGCATCAGCTTGGCGGCCACGGGCGCATTTTCCTGCATCAGCTGGTTCAAGGCCTCGCGCGTCAGGATGGCGCAGCGCAGCGGGGTGGCGGCAATGCAGGTGGCGTAGCGCGGCTGGGCGTCAAGAAAGCCCAGCTCGCCGATCAGGCTGCCCGGCCCCATGACGGTGATGATGATGGGCTCGACGCGGCTCACCACCAGCGTTTCGACGGTCACTTCGCCGTCGAGCAACAGCATCATGAAGCCGGTGTCGCGGCCATCGCCCTCACGGATAAAGATCGTGCCCTTGGCCACCAGTTGCGGCTGCATGTAAAGCACCACCACCCGGGCTTCCTCAAGGCTCAGCTGCATCAGCGCCGTCGGGGCAATCAGCATTTCTGCTGCCAGGTCAGCCGATCCGGAGCTTGCTGGAGGGTCGTGCGGTCCAGCTTCAGTGGGAAATAAAGGTTTCTTGAAAATGTTTTTAAACATGGAGGGAACTGGGTAATTTGACAGTTGGTGGCATGTTTATGGGTATTGATGCTTAAAATCGAGCTTAACTCAAGGAGCGTTGCAGCGAAACCGTGGTTTTGTCAGGCTTGGG
The DNA here is from genome assembly GCF_040105105.1 of Polaromonas hydrogenivorans. Taxonomy (GTDB): domain Bacteria; phylum Pseudomonadota; class Gammaproteobacteria; order Burkholderiales; family Burkholderiaceae_C; genus Polaromonas; species Polaromonas hydrogenivorans. The sequence continues at coordinate 121,722 of NZ_CP157675.1, forward strand.
TAAACAGGGCCGCATCATCCCCTTTTAGCAACGACGCTCACCTTTATTCCAAGGTGAGTCATGTCCTCCATTCAGTTTTCCCATGAAGTCCCGCCCATGAAGCTGTCCGGCCTGGAGCCGGTCACGATTGGCAGCGATTCGCTGTTCGTCAACATCGGCGAGCGCACCAACGTCACCGGCTCCAAGGCCTTCGCCCGCATGATTTTGAACGGCGACTATGAACAGGCGCTGACAGTGGCGCGCCAGCAGGTCGAAAACGGCGCGCAGATCATCGACATCAACATGGACGAGGCCATGCTCGACAGCCAGGCGGCCATGGTGCGCTTTTTGAACCTGATCGCCGGCGAGCCCGACATTGCGCGTGTGCCCATCATGATCGACAGCTCCAAGTGGAGCGTGATCGAGGCCGGCCTGCGCTGCATCCAGGGCAAGGGCATCGTCAATTCGATTTCGATGAAGGAGGGCGTTGACGCCTTCAAGCACCAGGCCAAATTGCTCAAGCGCTACGGCGCTGCCGCCGTCGTCATGGCGTTTGATGAAAAAGGCCAGGCCGACACCTACGAGCGAAAAATCAGCATTTGCGAGCGCGCCTACCGCGTGCTGGTCGATGAGATCGGTTTCCCGCCCGAAGACATCATCTTCGACCCGAACATCTTCGCCATCGCCACCGGCATCGACGAGCACAACAACTACGCGGTCGATTTCATCGAGGCCACGCGCTGGATCAAGGCCCATCTGCCGGGCGCCAAGGTGTCGGGCGGCGTATCCAACGTGTCGTTCAGCTTTCGCGGCAACGACCCGGTGCGCGAAGCCATTCACACGGTGTTTTTGTACCACGCGATCCAGGCCGGCATGGACATGGGCATCGTCAACGCCGGCATGATGGGCGTCTATGACGAGCTGGAGCCGGTGCTGCGCGAGCGCGTCGAGGACGTGGTGCTGAACCGCCAGCCGGTTTACAAGCCCGGCGAGCCCGAACTCACGCCCGGCGAACGGCTGATCGAAGTGGCTGAAACCGCCAAGAGCGGTGCCCGCGACGACAGCAAGAAGTACGAATGGCGCGCGCTGCCGATACGCGCCCGCCTGTCGCATGCGCTGGTGCATGGCAACAACGAATTCATCACCGAGGACACGGAGGAAGTCTGGCAGGCGATCAAGGCCGAGGGCGGGCGGCCGCTGCACGTCATCGAAGGCCCGCTGATGGACGGCATGAACGTGGTCGGCGACCTGTTCGGCCAGGGCAAGATGTTTTTGCCGCAGGTGGTGAAAAGCGCGCGCGTGATGAAGCAGGCCGTGGCGCACCTGCTGCCCTACATCGAGGCTGAAAAGCTGCTGCTGGAGGCGGCCGGCGGCGACGTCAAGACCAAGGGCAAGATCATCATCGCCACCGTCAAGGGCGATGTGCATGACATCGGCAAGAACATCGTCACCGTGGTCCTGCAGTGCAACAACTTCGAGGTTGTCAACATGGGCGTGATGGTGCCGTGCCACGAAATTCTGGCGCTGGCGAAAGCCGAGGGCGCGCACATCGTCGGCCTGTCGGGGCTGATCACGCCGAGCCTGGAGGAAATGCAGTACGTTGCCAGCGAGATGCAGAAAGACGAGCATTTCCGCCTCAACAAGATTCCGCTCTTGATTGGCGGCGCGACCACCAGCCGGGTGCACACGGCGGTGAAGATTTCGCCGCACTACGAAGGCCCGGTGGTTTACGTGCCTGACGCCTCGCGCAGCGTCAGCGTCGCGCAGAGCCTGCTGTCGGAGCAGGCGGCCAAGTACATCGCCGAGCTGAACGCCGACTACGACAAGGTCCGCATACAGCACGCCAACAAGAAGCAGACGCCGATGTGGCCGTTGACCAAGGCCCGGGCCAACGCCACGGCCATCGACTGGGTGAACTACACGCCGCCGGTGCCCAAGTTCATCGGCCGGCGCGTGTTCAAGAACTTCGACCTGGCCGAGCTGGCGCGGTTCATCGACTGGGGGCCGTTTTTCCAGACCTGGGATCTGGCCGGGCCGTTCCCGGCGATTTTGAGCGACGAGGTGGTCGGCGTCGAGGCGACGCGCGTCTATGAAGATGCCCAGAAAATGCTCAAGCGCCTGATCGAAGGCCGCTGGCTGAGCGCCAACGGCGTGATCGCGCTGCTGCCGGTCAACAGCGTCGGCGACGACATCGAGATCTACACCGACGAGTCGCGCCTTGAGGTGGCGATGACTTGGCACGGCCTGCGCCAGCAGACCGAGAAAACGGCGGTCGATGGCGTGATGCGCCCCAGCCGCTGCCTGGCCGATTTTGTCGCGCCCAAGGTGTTAACTCCTGAATTGATAGCTGCTCGCGCAAGCGGGACGAGCGCAAAAGGCCAAAATGACTCAAAAATTGCCGATTACATCGGGGTTTTCGCGGTCACCGCCGGCCTGGGTGCCGAGAAGAAGGAAAAGGCTTTCCAGGCCGACCATGACGACTATTCGTCGATCATGTTCAAGTCGCTCGCCGACCGCCTGGCCGAGGCCTTTGCCGAAGCGCTGCACCAGCGGGTTCGGCGCGACTTGTGGGGCTATGCGCCGGCCGAATCGCTGGGCCATGACGCCTTGATCGCCGAAAAATACCAGGGCATCCGCCCCGCGCCCGGCTACCCGGCCTGCCCGGACCACAGCGTGAAAAAGGAAATGTTCGAGCTGCTCCACGCCGGTGAAATCGGCATGGCGCTGACGGAAAGCCTGGCCATGACGCCGGCGGCCAGCGTCAGTGGCTTTTACCTGAGCCATCCGCAAAGCACCTATTTCAGCGTGGGAAAAATTGGCGACGACCAGCTGCAGGACCTGGCGCAGCGGCGCGGCGTCAAGGCCGGCGACCTGGCCAGGCTGTTGGCGCCCAATCTGTAAACCGGGCGTCTCGGAAAAATCCGGGGGGTCTCGGAAAAACTCTCGCTCAGCCACCACTCCGGTCCTACATTCAATTGCGCTTTCACCTGCCAGGCACTGGCGATGCTGGATGTAGCCTTGCTCCAAAGAGGAGGCGGCCATGAACATTTTTCCTTGCCGGGGCAGTTGCGCAACGCTGTTTTCCTGGGCGCTGCCGCGATGCAGGACGGCCTTGCGATGCCTGATCGGCGCGCTCTGGCTGGGCGCGGCGGCGGCTTTCGCCGCACCGCTGGCCTACCTGGCGGACCGCAACCAGAACGATGTGTCGGTCGTCGAGATGACGACCTATTCCACCCTGACCGCCATTTCCCTGGGCGCGGCGCGGGCCTCGCCGGTTGAACTGGTGGCCAATGAGGCGTCCGGCAAAATATTCGTCGCGCTGGGCACCGGCGTGGCCATCATCGACCCGCGCACCAATGCCCTGGCCGGCGAGATCCCGCTGGCCCTGATCAAGGCGATGGTGGTGTCGCCCGATGGCAAAAAAGTCTATGCCCTGACGCCCGGATCGGTGTCCGTCATTGACACCGACAGCAAGTCGGTGGCGGCCACGCTGGCCGTGGATCCGTCGGCCGTCAGCCTGTCCATCGACGCGGACGGGGAAACCATTTACGTGGCGCATACCGGGCTTGAACCGGGCACCGAAAATGCCCTTGGCGCCGCCGGCATCACGCTCATCAACGGCTTGAGCCCTGAAATCGAAAACGTGGTCAGCACCGGAGACTTCCGGCCCGACCGCCTCGCCGTGAACCCGGGCGATGATCGCCTCTACATGCTTGGAAACGTGGGCTTGGCCGCCGACGAGCATGCGTACCGGATCTTTGACCCGGTCACTTCGGTCATCACGCGGGTGGCCCTCGTCCTGCCACCGCAGACGCCGGCCATCGCTGGATTCACCAGCCTGGCCTTCAACCAGGACGGCAGCCGCCTGTACCTGGGCGGCCACACCTTCGGCGTGACCAGCATTCCGGTTCTGGAAGTCGATACCGCCGCAGGCACGGTGGCGCGCGTCCTGCGCGTGCCGCCGGGCTTTGCCGATGAACACACGGCGCTGAAACTGGCGACCAGTTTTGCCAATGACAAGTTCGTCCTGATCGTCTTCGTGAAAGAGCGCTTGAACAGCGCCATGTTCGAGCCGGGGCGGCGCGCCGTGTTCATGGAGGTAGCGGGCGGGCTCATCGTGAGCGATTTCCAGGCCCCGTCGCCCGGCGACACCGACCTGCTGACCGGCGACATCCTCGACTCGGCCCCCGCGCCGACCCAGGGCAAGGCTCCCACCAGCACCGTGCTGCAAGCCAATGCCAATCCACCGCTGCGTCCCACGCTGCCGGTCACGTTCATGGCAACGGTGACGGGGAACAATCCCACCGGCAAGGTCGTCTTCAGGTTCACGGCGCGTGGCGACTACCACCATCACCGGATGGTTCAAAAGGTTAGGGTGCCCCTCGAAGGGGGCATGGCCACGCTGGCGCTTCCGGCCTGCAATACCGCATGGGACAACGCTGCGTTGCAGAAGATTGCCTGCAGCCCTGAATTCAAGGTCGTCGCCAAATTCAGGGGCGACCCATTCAACGCCAGGAGCAGGTCCGAAGCCCTGCACGAAAGCTACTGAGGCCAGGGCCTGCCTGGACGCTACGGGGATTGAAACAAAGTTAAATTGCGTAACTTCAGCAACCTTGCCAAGCGCCGCTGCTTCAGTGCGCCGCCTTCAGCGCCCGCCGGTACTGCACGGCCTCGGCCACATGCGTGAGTTGCACCGTTTTGGCGCCGGCCAAGTCGGCAATGGTGCGCGCCACTTTCAGGCAGCGGTGAATGCCCCGGCCCGACCAGCCCAGCCGGGTGGCGGCTGTATTGAGGAACTTGGCCGCTGCGGCATCGAGTTGGCATTGCGCATCAATCGCCTGGCCTTGCAGCGCCTGGTTGGCGCTGCCCTGCCGGCTCATGGCGCGCTCCCTGGCCTGCACGACACGGCTGCGGATGGCCTCGGTGGCTTCGCCCGGCGGCGTGTTCACCAGTTCGCCGGCCGCCAGCGCGCCGACTTCCACATGCAGGTCGATCCGGTCCAGCAAGGGGCCGCTGAGCTTGCCCTGGTAGCGCGAAACCTGCTCGGGCGAGCAGCGGCAGGCGCGCAGGCTGGAGCCCAGGTAGCCGCAGGGGCAGGGGTTCATGGCCGCGATGAGCTGAAAGCGCGCCGGGAACTCGGCGCGGCTCGCGGCCCGTGAAATGGTGATGCTGCCCGACTCCAGCGGCTCGCGCAGGGCTTCCAGCGCGGCGCGGGGGAATTCCGGCAGCTCGTCGAGGAACAGCACCCCGCGATGCGCCAGCGAGATTTCGCCCGGACGCGGCGGCGAGCCGCCGCCCACCAGCGCCACCGCGCTGGCCGTGTGGTGCGGCGCGCAGGTCGGCCGCACGGCCCAGTGGTCCAGCGTGAAGCGCCCGCCCAGCGACGCGACGGCTGCGGTTTCCAGTGCTTCCTCGGTCGTCATGGCCGGCAGCAGGCCGGCAAAGCGCTGCGCCAGCATGGACTTGCCCGAGCCCGGCGAGCCGACCATCAAGGACGAATGGGTGGATACACCAAAATATATTTTCAAGTAGCCACGGACGACATTGCCATGAGCATTGCCTCGCGCTTGGGGAAGTTGTAGATGGTTCGGGACAACTGTGCAGAGCCGTTGCCTTGGTAAAAAGATGTTCCTAAAAATTTAGGAGCATCTTCACCAAGAACCTTTGGCACCTTTTTCATAAAGTCATTGTGCGGGAGAAGCGCAGCACCGGGCTTGCGCGTGGAGTTGATGTAGCTGACCATTTCCAAGCTGGACATGGTGAGGACTTCGTTGGTGTTGTTGAGGGTCAGGGAAGGCCGTTTGTGTGGGCGCTTTCGCCTTTAAAACGTCCGGTAGCGCACGGGTAACCCTACCCTAGCTTGAATGGGTTCCAGCGCGTTTGAGCACCCATAAGCGCACGCCGTCACTCCTTCCCGAAAAAACTTGACAAGGAAGGACTTAGGGTGTATCATTAACGCAACAGTAAATTCTTACTTACCTAAGTCTATCACAATCAAAAGATAAACGTCAAATTATTCTTGTAACCAAATAGGAGAAAAATATCAATACCAACTACTCAACCCGCACCGTTCATAGCGCTGGGTTTTACTTCGCAACCATCCAAGCCCTGATCGAAGGCTTGGAACTTGGCATGACAGACCGGGAGCTAGCCGTGTTTCTGGATGGCAAAGACTTGCTGTCACCGACAGGCGCAGCATGGACGCCAGCAGCGATTACCAAAGCCCTTTGGAAGCTGCGCCACCACCGCACAGTGGGCAGCATCCTGCACAACCAGCTTCTACAGCTTGCCTTCGATGGCCTGCTGAAACCGGCTGAAGTTCTGCCGCTGTACCAATCGCGAAACTCGCCACGAATGACGATGTGAAAACCGTCACCCACTCACCACCGAAGCCAGCTTATCCGCTGGCTTTTTGCATCTCAGACTCAAAAATTTAAAGGAAACACACACATGACCACAACGACACAGACAGCCCCACAACGTCCAGCCCCGATGGACAACACCCGCATCAATACACCGGGTGAATATCGCGCTTGGCAAGACGCAGAGTCGTCTTACTTCGCCACGCTTCGCCGCATCGAAACCGCCAAGCAAGAGGCGGCAGAAATGGAGAAGGCCGAAGCCTGCAGGATTCTTTCGGAGCAGGACTACTACCTCATGGCCTGCCAGCGTGAGAATCTGCGTAAGGAGAAGGCAGCGGCCACGCTGGCGGCAGAGCAGGAAGCAGCACAGGCTAAAGCCGACTACTTGGCATCGCGCCCGGCGACAGTGGAAATCATGCGCGGCGAACCGTACAACTTCCTGCAGGAGTTCGCCCACTGGACCCGCGCCGGATACGTGATGCTGGACAGCGGCATGCACAGCACAGGCTTTGGGATGTGGCACGCAACGATGACAGCACCAGCAGCGCCAGCAGCGGCCAAAGGAGCGAAGTGATGGCAGGCACTTTCAACCCGCTCACCGGCCGCACCACACACGTAACGGATAACGGCTACTTGATTGAAAGCAAGCCGATGTTTTTCAGCGGCGATGAATGGATATTGCTCTACAGCCTCGCAAAAGACAGCGGCGTATCGCTCGGCAAGCTCATCGTTGCCCTGGCGAAAAGCGAACGTGAGCGGCGTCTTGACCGTTGTCACCGGCAGCTTCAGCGTCTTGACCCGGTGCGGTGACAGCCTGTCCAAGTATGCACTTTACAACCGAATCAGAATAAGCCCATATCGCTATTGTATTAATAGCAATGAATGCAAAGCTGCAATGGCTTTGCAGGGGCATGAATAACGAATAAACCGGCTGATTTTTCAGCCCCGTTTCCCATAGAAAACCTGCCTTTAACTGAAAGTCTCTTAGCTGAGGCTTGTTAAAGCATTGCTTAAGACATGTTCAAGACAACCAGCAGTGATGAACAACAAGGAGGAAACGAATGAATGAATGAAAGAACACACACCATGAATGCCCCAGCCAGATACACACCACGAATAAAAAATAAGAAGTGGTCAACCATCGTTTGTGATGGCAACAACAACCAAGGCATTCACGACCTTCGTCAGTTCAAAAAACTAATAGCCATGTTGGAGAGAGCAGCCCATGAATGGCGCAATGCCCGGTTGTTTCACATCATCCTGACCGGAGCTACTCGCGACATTTACCAGCAGGTTCTGACGAAGTTCTGTCGTCAGCTAAGAGCCGCTGGCGCACAGTGTGACTTCAAAGCAGCGATAGAACATGACAGCAAAAAGGGTTTGCATCAGCATGTGATGTTTGTCCTATCCACCGACAAACGGCCATCACGCTACATCACAGCAGCAGACGAAACCGGCGTTGTCGAAGCCTCGCTGCTGCGCCAAGTGGTGCGGGAAGTGCAGGCAGAGTGCAACACACTCGCGTGCCGCGTACAGCCTCCAACGTCGCGCACAGTGGCATACATCGAACTGAACCAGACCAACAATGAATTTTTAAATGAAGCTGTCGAGTGGGCAAGCTACATCCTGAAGGCCCGGTCAAAGTTGCCAGCGTCTGAAGGCCGGTGCTACACCAGCAGCAGGCCAGCCCGAAGGGCACGGTGCGACAAGGTGAACCAGGGCGCTACCCCCCTCGTTTGCCAAGCAAATGCAGTTTCAGCAGGTACGAATCTCAAAATTATTCGTTTCCCGCCCACTGCCAGCGGCCAAAAGTGCTCAAAAACGCCTGTTTTCAGTGGTATTTCCCACTTTATAGGCATTCCTGACTATGTTTCTCCTCTGAAAGCATGCAGAAAACAGCTTGAAAAGCGATGTTTATCCCACTTTTCACACGATTTCAGCCCCATTCCGCATAGGCCACCACCAGCACGAAGGTTTAGTTCAAGGCTGACGCTGGGCCAGCCCGGCACGGCCAAGACCAGCATGCACAGCACGCGACGTATGACTTCCCGTGCAGGTATCCGACTACATCCGCCTAGGTCAGAAGTTGTAAGTTGTGACCTAGGTCTAAAACAATCCTTTTACTTGGGTCAAAAGATATTGAACAAGACTTATGAACTAGGTCATAATACACACACTAACTTCTGAACCAATTAAAGGATAACAACATGGCCCACCTTCTTTACCTTCGCGTCTCCGGCTTGTCTCAGTCAGTAGAGGCACAACGGCAAGCAATGATGCAAGACGGCGTTACCTTCAAGGAGTTCAGTGACGACGGCGTTAGCGGCGCTGTCCTTGCTGCCAACCGCCCCGGTTTCGCTGCACTCTTAAAGTTCGCTCGTGAAAACGACACTATCCACGTTTACGCCGTTGACCGCTTAGGCCGCGACGCAATCGACGTAATGACCACTGTCAAGGCGCTGCTTGCCAAAGGCGTATCGGTCTATATCAAAGGCTTGGGGCTGATAGCTCCGGGTGTAGGTGAACTGATCGTTGCCGTACTCGCACAGGTCGCAGAGATGGAACGTGAGCGCATCCGTGAGCGCACCAGCAACGGCAGGGATGTAGCCAAAGCATCGCTTGCAGCTACAGGCAAGACCCACCGGGGCAAGGACAGCCTTGGACGGCCAGCACTGGCAGACGCTGCAGCAGTGAGCGCATGGCGCACAGATAACAAGGCCAGCATTGCCACGACAGCGAAACACTTCAACCTGTCTGACTCGACGGTGAAGCGTTATTGCTCGACACCTGCAGCAGCATAAGAGCCGATGTAGCGGGGGCATTACAGCCCCTGCAGCGCGTCTAACGGCGTGGGTGTGGTCAGGGTACCAACCAGCCCCGAACGTCGCGCCTTGTAGATATTTCACAGCCGCCAAAGGTCAGTTTGACCCGGTGCCGGGCGGTTAAGCCCACCACTCGCGCCTGTCCTTAATACCCAAATACAGCATTGTGCAGATATTTTCCTGCAGGGTTTTTTCCACTGCCGGCGACGACCGCCAGACCTAACTGAAATTTCTACAAAAATTCAGTTTTGACCCGACTCTAGTGAATAGTAAGACTATTAGCAAATAACTTCTGTACAAATAGCACTTACTTAATACACACTCGTTTAAGGCACAGGTGCATCATTTATAGCGTGTACCTCTGCCAATAGATGAGCGGGTAATTTATATTCTTCACCTAGCATAACTTTATTCAGAAGAGCTACCAAATTAGCCGAATACTTACGTACTGCGCTCGACTCAGCGTCTCCACTTTTTATGCGCACATGATAAATATTGTCATTTGCTTTTATGTCATAGCCATGATCTTTCTTGACCTGCTCAATTAATTTATTGGCTTTACTCCAATGAGATAATTTAAGTTCTCTTGTCAACATAGTTGCAGTATACGGATGGTTTGCATTCGCTGCAGCAGGGTCATTTAAGTTTGTAACGCCAAACAGATTTGCAAAGCTATCCCCATCCGATATGGCTTTCTCAAGTGCAGCATAGTTGATCTGCACGTTTTTAGTGGGAATGTCTGTTCTTATGAGATTGACCATCCGTGCCATCAAAGACCTCAGAGCTTTCAGGTCAACTTTTTCCATAGTGCCGCCAGCACCAAATGCTTGGTAGACCCATTCATAAGATTTTGCAGTAATGCTTTTTATACGGACATTCACACCATCGCCAACTTCTAGGACATATTCGCGTGGAGGATAACTATTTTCATTCTGATTTTTATCCCATTGTAATATATAGATATTTGGAATCAACATCATGCTCGGCTTAAACATGCGACTCATATCATACAAAACATTGCGAATGTTCGCATCGCTTGCGCTGTAACCTATAAAGAGCAGCGGGTGTTCTACAAAATAAGTGAGCAACTTGGCACTAAGATATTTTTTATCTTTTTCAAAATCATCATAGTCCTCTTGAACCAACACAAGCGACGAGGGGTCAGCAATAGAGCCATGAATTTTGAATATCTCACCAACACTCAACGGTGAAGTTCTGAAGACATCTTGACCCACTACAACATCGTACTTAGGAAAGATCGGCTCAAGCAAGGTATCGTAATTCGTTGTGATGACTGCATGCGGTCCTATAGCCTTGAATGCAGCAAGCTCCTCGCTTAACGTAGAGTCCTCAAGCTTCAGACTAGCAAGCATTTCTGCGGCAGCATACTTAAAATAAAAGTCACGCGGCATCCCTGGAGAAAATAGTGCTGGAGGGAAGTGCTTTTTACCTTCTGACGACCATGCCCACTCAAAGTAATGCTCTGCGAATAATGAACCTAACTTACAAAGGTCACCATCGTACTTCTGCTTGTAATACGCAAAATCCTTATCAATAAGTGGACACATGGCTCCCAACTGTCTCAGCAAGACTTCCCATGAAGGCCCATTTGCGTAGCGAAGAGAGAATCCAGAACCGACAAATAGGATTGGTTGACATTGCGCAGCTTTGAGGGTAGCAGCAATATCCTCTTTTATCTCTTGTTGATACTGTGCATAGTTCGGCATGGGTGTGAAGCCTTTCAATATTTACATTGGTTGATGTGCGATTGAACCATAATCCCGCATCTTGCGTATGATTTATTTTTATTTCTGCGAAGATTATTCCTGAGAGTGCAGTCCATGCACATACTTTTCAAGGTATTGATCTTTAGAACTTAGTCATATTCAACCAGCACGCTTTGAACAGCGCAACAGCAGCGCGGCGCATTCCTCATTGGCAGTGCTTGAAGCCTGCACAGTCTCAAGGTAAGAGATTTTTAACGCCTGCGCCCGCATATTAGCCGCTTGCTCTTTCACTTCCTCAAAAAGAGCCATCACGACCATATCCACCGTAGAAGCCTTGCCATTGTTATAACGACCTTCTGCCTTGAGGTACGTCGTCAGAGTTGGGTTATCAGTTTTCATAAAAGTCCTTAGTGTTGTTAGCGTATCTGAAAATTAAATTTCTCTGTGGTCGTACATGCTGGTAAATGGTGTATTCCGTGCCATTCTCGCCAGCAGCGATTCAGCCACGTGGTCATATCCTCCCGGATATTCCCGATGGTCATCTAGCACCATGTGGCCTACTTTGCCGTCTTTATGCGCCATTACGAATACAGCTTCTTGCCTTTTCATTGCAAGTTCGCCGTTCTGATGCCTGTACTGAATTTGTTGTGTGACGACATATCCTTTACCGATGTACACCAGCACTTCCAATTTCTTTAGAAGCATGTTGGCTCTGTTCCTGCCTTCATAACTAACAAGGTCAAGCCTTTTAAGGAAGCCTTGTTTGTCGATTGTTTTCTCAGCAGCCAGTGATGTTTGTAGTTCTACCCGCTGCTTCTCAAGCGCATTGATTTCTGTCTCAGTGCGGACAATCAAGCCATTGACTGCGCTGGTAGGCGACTCAGTAAATAGCTCAAGGTACTCTGCAAGCCGTCCTTTCTTTTCAGTCAGCCGCGCTTCAATCACTACAAGCTCTGTACCAATCTTTCCGCTGTCATCTTGAATCAGCGACAGGCTATCCAGCATGGTCAGCAACTCCCTAAACACTAATTCAGACGAATCCAGTCTCGTAACCTTGTTATGGCACAGACCTTTTTTGGCCTGATAGCACTGAATGTAAGTGTTGCCTTTGGGTGGCTTGCCCTTGTTGACCATGTGCATAGCACTCCCGCACAAGGTGCATTTAGCAACGCCTTGCCAAACATTGAAGTTAGCCGACTGCTTAGACGCGCCTGAAACCCTTCTGCCACTAATCGCCGCTTGGGCCTGATAGAAGGTGGATTCATCAATAGCAGCAGGGTAGTAGTTCGGGATTGGTTCCCCGCTCTTTTGCCTTACCCCACTGTCATCAACCTGCACAGAATACGGCTGATATTCCCCAAGCACTGCCCGATTGTTCAGAACCTTGTCAAGACTGGATACGCCCCAAGTCTTGCCCTTGAAGGACGGTATGCCTTCAATATTCAATTTCCTTGAAGTGGCCCCTTTGCCGTAGCCATCAATCGCCAGTTGATAAATTCTCTGCACGATAGCTGCACGTTCAGGCCGTAATATGTATTGCTTCTTGTCGTCAGAAAGTTCAAGCCACATAGGCTTGGCATTCCCCATTGGCTTATTTTCTGCCCGTGCTAGTTCGTGCTTCTTTGCGTAAGCATCCCTAACGCGCTTAGATTTCGTAGCGCTTTCTTCATGCGCCCTCGACATAATCAAGATACTCATAATCAGGTCAGTGTCGGTACAACCTTTGCGGTAAACCTTCCTGTCTGTCAGGGTGACAATCTCTATATCTTCAGCCAGTAGCTTCAAGAAGGTGGGCAGCGCTGTTATCACTTCATCCCGGCTCAGTCGGTCTAGTGATTCCACAATCAGCGTGCTACCGGGCTTGATAGTGCCGTCCTTCACCAGATTGATAAACCTTTTCAGTTGCCCCTCGCCTTCAAGGTTTGCACCTTTGAAGCCTGACACACCTTCATCCAAGAATCTGTAGTCGTCTCCTTCAGCCAGCGTCAGCCCATGCTCCTCACAGTAGCGTTCACACTCCTCAATCTGTCGGCGTTGTGAACGCCCCGCAGCTTGCGAGGGATGGCTGAATCTGATGTAGCTATATGCGGTCTTGGTCATTGGTGTATTGGACTACACATCAACAGGCTGTGCCCGCCGGCGGCCGCAATCTCCAGCGCCCGGCGCGCGGCGGCCTGGCCCTTGACATCGGCCAGGTCCGCATAGGCGGGCTGCCGGGACGGCGCGGCTGACGCCACGCGCGTCCAGCCATCGGCCACCTCGGGCACGGCGTCGCCCGGCAGGAACTGCCTGACCACGTCGAGCAGATGGTGCGCGCGGTAAATCTCGGCATCGGGCACCAGCGCCGCTTCCTGCGCACTGCCTTCGGGCAGCACCAGCCGGGGCAGCTTGCGCGCCGCGCCGCGCGCCGGCCGGGCAATCGCCAGGCTCATGGCCAGCGCGCCCCGCACCGGCCGCACATCGCCGCCCAGCGACAGCTCGCCGGCAAATTCATAGCCGGCCAGCTTGCGCGCATCAATCTGGCCGCTGGCCGCCAGGATGCCCAGCGCAATCGGCAGGTCGAAGCGGCCCGAATCCTTGGGCAGGTCGGCCGGCGCCAGGTTCACCGTGATGCGCTTGTTGCCCGGAAACTCCAGCCCGGCATTCTGGATGGCCGAGCGCACCCGCTCGCGCGCTTCCTTGACTTCGGTATCGGCCAGGCCGACCAGCGTGAAACTAGGCAGGCCATTGGCCAGATGCACCTCGACGCACACCGGGTGCGCTTGCAGACCCAGCAATGCACGGCTATGCACTAAAGACAGGCTCATTCTTTAACTTTCTTATAAATGCATCAAAGTTGTGCATTGAGCGTGCATCATGATGGTGCGTAACAGGTTGTAATTCTCTAGCGTAACCCGGCCGTCCATGAAATCGGTCAGGTGTTTTCAGGGGAAAAGCAAATTAACTGGCACGGTCCCTGCTAAAGAAGTTCCGCCAACTTTAAATTTTTTTCGGGGATTTCATGAAATCAATCTTCGTTACCCTCGTTTATAGCGGCCACTCTGTCAAAAAGTACACGCTGGACGTGATGCCTACAAAAACCCTGTAATGCGGCGGCAGCGGCATGTGGCCGCTGCCCTGTTATTCATCCTGGAGGAAAACTGAAATGAAACTCGTCACTGCCATCATCAAACCGTTCAAGTTGGACGAGGTGCGCGAAGCACTCTCCGGCATGGGTGTACAGGGCATCACCGTGACCGAAGTCAAGGGCTTCGGCCGCCAGAAAGGCCATACCGAGCTGTATCGGGGCGCCGAGTACGTGGTTGACTTCCTGCCCAAGGTCAAGATCGAAGCGGCCGTGCCCGATGAGCTGGTGGACCGGGTGATCGAAGCCATCGAGACCTCTGCCCGCACCGGCAAGATCGGCGACGGCAAGGTTTTTGTGTACGACCTTGAGCAGGTCGTGCGTATTCGCACCGGCGAAACCGGCAAGGAAGCCCTCTGACCTCACCACCCTGAAAAAAAAGAGAACATCGACATGAAAAAACTGATTGCTTCCCTGCTGCTGGGACTGAGTTTGCTCGGCACGGGCGCGACCGCCTGGGCGCAGGCCCCGGCCGAAGCGCCTGCCGCAACCGCCTCGGCGCCTGCTGAAGCCAAGCCTGACGCTGCCGCCGCTCCGGCTTCCGCGCCTGCCGACACGGCTGCACCCGCTGCCGCCGCGCCAGCTCCGGCCGCCGAAGCTTCCGCCGCCGCTGCGCCAGCGCCCGTCCCCAACAAGGGCGACACGGCCTGGATGATGGTTTCGACCATCCTGGTGATCCTGATGGTCGTGCCCGGCCTGGCCCTGTTCTACGGCGGCCTGGTGCGCAGCAAGAACATGCTGTCGGTACTGATGCAGGTCATGGTGACGTTCTCGCTGATCCTCGTATTGTGGTTCATCTACGGCTACAGCCTGGCCTTCACCGAGGGCAATGCCTTCATCGGCGGCTTTGACCGATTGTTCATGAAAGGCATCTGGGACAACGCGGCAGGCACCTTTGCGAATGCTGCGACTTTCAGCAAGGGCGTCGTGATTCCTGAAATCGTGTTTGCCGCCTTCCAGGCCACCTTTGCCGCCATCACCTGCACCCTGATCGTCGGTGCTTTTGCCGAACGCATCAAGTTCTCCGCCGTGCTGCTGTTCATGGTCATCTGGTTCACCTTCAGCTACGCCCCGATGGCGCACATGGTCTGGTTCTGGATGGGCCCTGATGCCTACACCGGCAAGGAAGTGGTCGATGCGATGAACGGCAAGGCCGGTTACATCTGGCAGACCGGCGCGCTTGATTTTGCCGGCGGCACCGTGGTTCACATCAATGCAGCCGTGGCCGGTCTGGTCGGCGCCTTCATGGTCGGCAAGCGTATCGGTTATGGCAAGGAAGCCATGGCGCCTCACAGCCTGACGCTGACCATGGTGGGCGCTTCGCTGCTGTGGGTGGGCTGGTTCGGTTTCAACGCCGGCTCGGCACTCGAAGCCAACGGTTTTGCCGCACTGGCTTTCATCAACACCCTGGGTGCGACCGCTGCGGCCGTGCTGGCCTGGTGCGTCGGTGAAGCATTGCTCAAGGGCAAGGCCTCGATGCTGGGCGCCGCTTCGGGCGCTGTCGCTGGCCTGGTTGCCATCACGCCGGCCGCCGGCAACGTCGGCATCGGCGGCGGCCTGGCGATTGGTTTCATCGCCGGTTTTGCCTGCCTCTGGGGCGTGCATGGCCTGAAGAAGATCCTGGGCGCTGACGACTCGCTCGACGTGTTCGGCGTGCATGGCGTGGGCGGTATCGTCGGTGCCTTGCTGACCGGCGTGTTCAACTCGCCCGCCCTGGGCGGTCCTGGCTACGTGGCTGACTGGGTGACCGCAGCCATGGTCACCACGGCCGACTATTCCATCATGTCGCAAGTCTGGATTCAGGCCAAGGCCGTCTTGATCACCATCGTGTGGTCGGGCGTGGTGTCGCTGGTGGCCTACAAGATTGTTGACCTGACCATCGGTCTGCGCGTCAGCGAAGAAGACGAGCGCGAAGGCCTGGACATCACCGCGCACGGTGAAACGGCCTACAACCGTTAATCGTTATCAGCTGCTTTCGCTCTATTTGAGCTGACGGAGTTTTTTTGAGGGAAGTTCAGCCCGCTGGTGCAAGCCAGCGGGCTGTTTTTTTTGCCGCTACAGTCGCAGGATTTGACTGTGAACCGTAATCCCGAGGAGATTGAATGACCTGGCAACCCGCTATTTCCCAGCCCAGCGAACTGGGCGAGTCCCCGTTCTGGCACCCTGACGAGCAACGGCTGTACTGGGTGGACATCACCACCTGCCAGATTTGCCGTACCGATGCAGCCACAGGCATGGTTGAACGCTGGACCGTGCCGTCGGAGCCCGGCTGCATCGCGCCGGCTCGCACCGGGGGCCAGAACTCCGGCCTGGTGATGGCCTTGCGCGACGGCATTTACCGCGCCCGGCAATGGGGCGGTGAACTGGCCTTGCTGGCGCCGGCGCAGCACGACCCGGCCACCCTGCGCTTCAACGACGGCAAGGCCGATGCGCTGGGCCGCTTCTGGGCCGGCACCATTTACGAGCCGCGCGGCGCCGCCCGGGCGCAGCTTTTTTCGCTCGATGGCCGGGGCGGCCGCGCGCCCGTGCTTGAAGCCAAGGCCGCCGATGCCACCACCGCCAACGGCCTGGCCTGGTCGCCCGATGCGGCCACGCTGTACTGGGCCGACACGCCGCGCCACCTGGTCCGCGCCTGGGACTGGGATGCCGGCAGCAACACCCTGAGCCATGAGCGGGTGTTCCGGCAATGGCCAGTCAAGCCAGAAGGCTGGCAAGCGGGCATGTCCGGCTATGGCGGCCGGCCCGACGGCGCCGCTGTCGATAGCGAAGGCAACTATTACGTCGCCATGTACGAAGGCGGGCGGCTGCTCAAGCTTTCACCGACCGGCGAGTTGCTGGCCGAATTCGCGGTGCCCGCGCAATGCCCGACCATGCCGTGCTTCGGCGGTGCTGACCTCAAAACGCTTTACCTCACCACCGCCCGCCATGGCCGCCCGGCCGCCGAACTGCAAGCCTGGCCCGATTCGGGCTGCATATTTTCAATGCGGGTCGAGGTGCCGGGGTTGCCGGTGAATTTTTTCAGGGATTGAGCTGGCCGGGCCAGGTTTTTAAGTAAAAAATGTCGTTTGTGCATATCCAGAAAGCACAAGCAGCTATGTTATTAATAGCAAATTGGAGTTTTCGACATGCGGCACCAACCCAGGCCCAGCCATCAGGCGCTGCTGGGCTGCAAAAAAACCGAACACACCGTGTTCAAAAAAATCAAAACCCCTCAGCAATGGGGACGCGTACCATTCCCGCCATGAATGCAGACACTGACATGACGACTTTGATGGCCGCCCGCGTTCGCGATGCGGCGCAGGCGGGCACGCCCTTGCGGATTCGCGGCGGCGGCAGCAAGGACTTTTATGGCCAGGCGCTGGCCGGCGATGTGCTGGACATGGCAGCCCATGCCGGCGTCATCAGCTACGAGCCCAGCGAGCTGGTCGTGACCGTGCGCGGCGGAACCCCGCTGGCCGAGCTGGAGGCGCTGCTGGCCGGACAAGGCCAATGCCTGCCCTTCGAGCCGCCGCACTTCGGCCCGAACGCCACGGTCGGCGGCATGGTCGCCAGCGGCCTCAGCGGCCCGGCGCGCGCCAGCAGCGGCGCGGTGCGCGACTACCTGCTGGGCGTGGTGCTGCTCAACGGCAAGGGCGAGAGCCTGACCTTTGGCGGCCAGGTGATGAAGAATGTCGCCGGCTACGATGTCTCGCGCCTGATGGCCGGCACGCTCGGCACGCTGGGCGTGCTGCTGGAAGTCTCGCTCAAGGTGCTGCCAGTGGCCCCGGCCGAAGCCACGCTGGAGTGCCGCCTGCCGCAGCAACAGGCGCTGTATTTGCTCAACCGCTGGGGCGGCCAGCCGCTGCCGCTCAACGCCAGTTGCTGGGTGCATGACGACAGCACCGCGCCCGGGCAGGATTTCCTGTTCGTGCGCCTGCGCGGCGCCGTGGCCGCTGTCGAGGCCGCGTGCCCGCGCATGATGGCCGATGTGCAGGCGGCCGGCGGCCAGGCGGCGCGGATGGACCAGGCCCAGGCCGGCGCCGACTGGAACGCCTGCCGCGAGCAGACCCTGCCATTTTTTGCCCGGCCGCCCGCGCTGGACGCCTGCCTGTGGCGCCTGAGCGTGCCGCAGACCACGCCAGCTCTGGATTTGCCTTATGCGCAGTTGATCGAGTGGCATGGCGGGCTGCGCTGGCTCTGGGCGCCGGCGTCGGCGGCCGCGCAGCTGCGCCGGCTTGCCGCCCAGGCCGGCGGCCACGCCACTGTGTTCAGGCGCGCCGCCCAGACGCCGGCCGAGTTGCCTGTCTTTGCGCCGCTGTCTCCCGTGCAGTCACGCATCGAGCAGGCCTTGAGAAAAGAGTTCGACCCGGCCGGCGTTTTCAATCCGGGCCGCATGTCGATGGACAGGTAGGGCAGCGCATGCGACGTTTGCGCCACCTGACCGGCCAGCATCGGACGGCTTCGATCAACCGCCTGCTGGGCAGCGTGCTGGCTTTCAATGCCGGCGCGATCAATGCTGGCGGCTTTCTGGTGGTTCACATGTACACCTCGCACATGACCGGCTTTGCCTCGCTGCTGGCCGACAACCTGGTGCTGGGCAACATGAAGCTGGTGCTCGGGGCGCTGGGCGCCTTGCTGGCCTTCACCTGCGGCGCGGCGTTCACGGCCATCCAGGTGAACTGGGCGCGCCAGCACGGGCTGCGCAGCGAATATGCGCTGCCCCTGCTGGTCGAGGCGCTGCTGCTGCTGCTCTTTGGCCTGATGGGCGCCACGCTGAACCGCCAGACGCCGTTTGCCGTGCCGTTCACGGTGCTGGTGCTGTCCTTCACCATGGGGCTGCAAAATGCGCTGGTCAGCAAAGTCTCGTCATCGCAAATCCGCACCACCCACATGACCGGCATCGTGACCGACATCGGCATCGAGCTGGGCAAGCTGTTTTACTGGAACCGCATCGAAGGCCCGCTCGAATCCCGGGTGCGCGCCAACCGCATCAAGCTGCGCCTGCTGTGCACGCTGCTGGGCGCCTTCGTGGCCGGCGGCATCGTCGGCGCGGCCGGCTTCAAGTACGTGGGGTTCATCTGGGTGGTTCCGCTGGCGCTGCTGCTGCTCGCCCTGTGCCTGCCGCCCCTGTATTCCGACCTGCTGCGCACCTTCAGGCGCAAGGTTCTCCGACAAGGCACCTGAGACTACCCATGCAAACCCAACTCGCCCCCGAATTCCAGAACACGCCCGATGGCCGCCAGGCCGAGGCTATTTTGCGCAAATGCGTGCACTGCGGCTTCTGCACCGCCACCTGCCCGACCTACCAGCTGCTCGGCGACGAGCTGGACGGCCCGCGCGGCCGCATCTACCTGATCAAGCAGGTGCTCGAAGGCCAGGCGCCGACGCGCAAGACCCAGCTGCACCTGGACCGCTGCCTGACCTGCCGCAACTGCGAATCCACCTGCCCCAGCGGCGTGCAATACGGCCACCTGGTCGATATTGGCCGCAAGCTGGTCGATGAACGCGTGCCGCGCCCAGCCGGCGAGCGTGCGCTGCGCTGGGCGCTGAAGGAAGGCCTGCCGTCGCCGCTGTTCGCGCCTGCCATGAAGATCGGCCAGGCGGTGCGCGGCCTGCTGCCCGCTTCGCTTCAGGCCAAGGTGCCGTCCAAACAGGCGGCCGGCCAGTGGCCCACGCGCAGCCATGCCCGAAAAATGCTGATGCTGGAGGGCTGCGTGCAGCCCGCCATGATGCCCAACATCAATTCGGCCACCGCCCGCGTGCTGGATGCCGCCGGCATCGAGGTCGTGCTGGCGGCCAAGGCCGGCTGCTGCGGCGCGGTGAAATTCCACCTCAACGACCAGGACGGCGGCAAGCTGGAAATGCGCCGCAATATCGACGCCTGGTGGCCGTATGTGGAGCAGGGCGTGGAAGCCCTGGTGATGAACGCCTCGGGCTGCGGCGTCACGGTCAAGGAATACGGCTACATCCTGAAAGACGATGCGGCCTATGCCGACAAGGCCGCCCGCATCAGCGACCTGACCCGCGACCTGAGCGAGTTGCTGCCGATCATCGCCGAATCGCTGCAGGCCAGCCGGCCCGACCTGGCTGGAAAGATTGCCGCGGGCGCCCCCAAGCTGGCGTTTCACCCGCCGTGCACGCTGCAGCACGGCCAGCAGTTGCGCGGCGGCGTCGAGCAGCATCTGGGCACATTGGGCTTTGACATCAAGGTTTCCGGCAATGAGGCGCACCTGTGCTGCGGCTCGGCGGGCACCTACTCGGTGCTCAACCCCAAGATCGCCTACCAGCTGCGCGACCGCAAGCTGGCCAACCTGGACGCCATGGCGCCCGAGATGATTGTCTCGGCCAACATCGGCTGCATTACCCATCTGCAAAGCGGCACGAAAACGCCGGTGCGGCACTGGGTCGAGGTGTTGGATGATGTGCTATTGAATTAATAGCTGGATATACCTGCGCTGATTGCGCAAACGCTGTATTTCATTGAATTTACGGGGGCCTCGGGCGCTGGCGGAAATGCGGTAGCAATTGGCAACGTCCTACACAAATCACGACGACCGGACTACCTGGCGCAGCGTTCAGGAAGTCCTCAATAAAGAAGCGGAGAACGGGTGTTCACCGCACCTATCGGTACAGCAGCCATGTTGTACCAAATCCTTTTTATTTTTTGACGAGGAACACAAAATGGCACCCAGTAATCCAGGCAGCGGTAACCAAGGCGGTAACCAGGCAGGCAATCAGGGCGGTAACCAAAGTAGCAACGCCAACCAAGGCGGCACCGCCCAGCAGAATGCCGAGGCCGGTCGCCAAGGCCAGAAGGGCGACGACCGTGGCGGCCAGCAAGGCAGCAGCGGCGGTTCGGCCAGCAGTTCTGGTGGCACCCGGGGCGGCACGCCCGAGCAGAATGTCGAAGCCGGGCGTCAGAGTCATAAGAATGACAGCAAGTAATCCGGGCTAGGCGCGGGGCGCTCCGGCGCCTCCATCCAGGGCGGCTTCAAGCCGCCTTTTTTCCGCCGCTTGGCTGTTGTTGAAAATCAGCAACTGCTCAAGGTTCCCGTGCAGGCGGGAAGCCGGTTTTTGCTGGAACGAAATCCAGCCACATCCGGGCTGGAATTCAATAAAAAAGCCGGGCTATGTGCGTGATTTTTTCGGCTGCTGCGCGAGCCGGTTCACCATGGCCTTGATGGCTTGCATTTGCGAGCCTGACTTGTAGGCGTAGTTCGTGCCGGTGTAGCCCCACCAGTCCCAGCAGCCATCCGGGTTCAGGGGGCTCCATGACTTGTTGACCTGCGGATACAGCACCATGAGCTTGTTGTTGTCGGCCCAGTTGTTGTAGCCGGTGTCGGTGTAGAACTGGTTGCCCACGGATTCGGCCGACTGCTTGCAGCCGTGAATCGCCACGTGCACCTTGCAGTTCGCGCCCGTGGCGCTGCAACTCTTGGGCACGTACAGGTAGCCGGTGCCGGCCATGCCGGTGGCGCTGCTGGCATAGGTGCGCTGGTTGAAGCTGACAATTTGCCCGGCTGGCGTGTCAACCCGTTGCTGGAGCGGGCCATAGATGTGCTGCAGCAGCGCCCCGGCCTGGTCGTAGCCCTTGCTTTCGACATTGCAATGGCTGATGTAGGGATCGGCGTTGGCCGCGCAGTCGTTGCCATAGCTCGGGGTGATGACCGCATGGCCCGCCGGCATCTTGTTGACGTACTGCAGCTGGGCCGGCCGGACGCCCACCTCCTTGAAGAACTCCACCGTGGCATCGACCACGGGCTGGCGCACCACGGTGTCGTCGGTGCCGCTGAAGACATAGACGCGGCGCTGGTTCAGGTTTTTGAGCGGGTCAATCAGGCCCGCATCGGCGAAGGACTGGGCGGCGCTGACCAGCAGGGGCGGGTAAATCGGCATGCCGTTGCCCATGCAGATGGTGGTGGCGTACATCATGTTGTTGGCCGCGCAGTAGTAGGGCCCGCCCGCCACGACGCCCGCGCCGATGATGGAGCCCGAGTAGGCCACCTGCATCTGTACCGCCATGAAGGCGCCCGAAGACAGCCCCGACACCGAGGTCTGCTGGGGGTTCGCGCCATAGGCGGGAAGACTCGCCGGGGCGGCGGCGGGCTGGGCGAGGGCCTGGGCGGCCGTCAGGCTGAACAGCACGAGGCTGGCGATGGAACGCGGCAATGACATGGATTCCTCCTTGAATGGATGATTTTTGAGTGACAGCAACATCAGCCCGAAGGCTGGCACCCAGCATGCCATGAATCACTTTTTGTTACAACCGTAACCTGTCACAGGTTGCCCATCAAGCCGCCAGCGCAGCCTCGATGTCCCTGGCCAGGCTGGCGGGCTTGTCCAGCGGCGCATAGCGCTTGACCACCCGGCCATCCCTGCCGACCAGGAACTTGGTGAAGTTCCACTTGATGGCCTTGCTGCCCAGCAGGCCGGGCGCCTCGCTAGAGAGCCACTGGTACAGCGGATGGGCCGACTGGCCATTCACGTCAATCTTGGACATCATCGGAAAGCTCACGCCGTAGTTGACCTGGCAGAAGGTGGCGATTTCGCTGTCGTTGCCGGGGTCTTGCGCGCCAAACTGGTTGCACGGAAAACCCAGCACCACCAGCCCCTGGCCGGCATAGGTTTTGTGCAGCTCCTCCAGGCCGCCGAACTGCGGCGTGAAACCGCACTCGCTGGCGGTGTTGACGATCAGCATGACCTTGCCCCTGAATTCGGACAGGGCGATGTCCTGGCCGTTGATCTGGCGCGCTTTGAAGTCGTAAACCGTGCTCATGGGATTTCTCCTGGTGTTCATCGTTGTCGTAAGGTAGCCGCAATTTTCCGCCGGGCAGCGTATTGCGCGAAGCGAAAAGCGTTGGGGCAATTTTCCGCCGGGCCGCCCCAAGGAAAATTAGCCCCCTCGGGGGGCAGTGCATTACGCGAAGCGAAAAGCGTGGGGGCTATTATTCTTTGGCCGAAGGCGCCGTGGCTGCCAGCACCGCCGCCAGCACGATCAAACTGCCACCCAGCAGGATGCGCGGCGTGAACTGGGCGGCCCCCAGCGCGGCGGCGGACCCGCTGGCAAACAGGATTTCGGTCAGCATCACAATTGCCGTCGCGCCGGCCGCCAGGCGTGCCGCGCCGTATTGCAGGGCCGCGTTGCTGGCCATGAAGGCCAGGCTCAACCCCAGCAGCACCGGAATGCCGGCCGCCTGCAGCGCCGGGCCGGGCACCACCTGCAGCGACAAGCCGAGCAGCGCGGCCAGCGTCGCCATCAGGCCGCTGCCGCCAAACATGGCCAGCATGCAGGTGTTGCCGGGCGCGTCGGCGAATTTGCGCAGTAGGCAATTGGTGACCGCAAAACTGAAGCCGCCCGCAATGGCCAGCCAGTCGGCGGCGCCCTGCGGAACCGGCCACGCAGAGTCGGGCGCCTTCAGCACGATCAGTACCCCGGTCATGGCCAGCAGCAGCCGAAACAGCGATGCGGCAGTCGGTTTTTCACCCAGCAGCAGCCACGCCACCAGCACCGACCAGGCCGGCATCAGGTAAAACAGCAGCACCACCCGCACCACGTCGCCCACGGTGACGGCCCAGTTGAAGCCGACATTCGTCAGGCCCGCCGCAAGGCCCAGCAGCCACAGCTGCGGATGCGCCGCAAAGCCGCGCCAGGCCTTGAACTGCACGGCCAGCAGCCCGGCGACGATCAGCAGGTACATCAGCGCCGTGGCCCACAGCGGGTGCAGGCCATGGCCCTGCAACTGGCGAAACGGCCACCAGGAAACGCCCCACACCAGCGCATTGAAGACCAGCGCGCCGACCGCCAGCGCAGCCGTTCGCCCGTGTGCCGCGCGGGCCGGATGCAGCCCCGCCATCAGTGCGATTTGTCGCTGCGGGCGATGCTGATCAGGTGGTCGAGCTGCAGCTTGTACTTGACGGTGTTGCTCTTGTGCCAGCGCTGGATCAGCCACATGTTGCCGGCCACCACGATGCCAAAACCGGTGATGGCGCCAAAGGCCGACAGCCCCATGCCGGTGGACAGGCTGTAGCCCGCGCCCAGGCTCAGGATGCAGGCCTGCTCGTTGAAGTTCTGCACCGCAATCGAGCGGCCCGCGCCCATCAGGTTGTGGCCCCGGTGCTGCAGCAGCGCGTTCATCGGCACCACCAGGAAGCCGCCCAGGCCGCCGAGCAAAATCAGGAAAGGCGCGGCCACCCAGACGTTGGTGATGAAGTTCATGCCGATGACCAGCACGCCCATGGCAATGCCCAGCGGCATGACCTTGGTCGCCTGGTCCAGCCGCATCCGCATCGACGCCAAAATGGCGCCGGCGGCCGTGCCAATCGCCACCACGCCCACCAGCGACGAGGCCTGCGTGGTGCTGTAGCCCAGCGCCGCAGCGCTCCAGGCCAGCACGATGTAGCGCAGGTTGCCCGACACGCCCCAGAACAGCGTGGTGGTTGCCAGCGAGATCTGGCCCAGTTTGTCGCGCCACAGCGCTGCGTTGCAGTTCCAGAAATCTGGCAGCAGCTCGAACTTGTTGCGCGGCATCGGCCGCATTTCAACGCCGGTGTCGGGGATGCGCAGGTTGAACCAGGCGGCAATGATGTAGAGCAGGATCAGCAGCGAGATCGCCGCTTCGGGCGGCGTGTCGATGCCGGTGTCGATGACCGGAAGGTCGAATGCCAGCAGGTAGGTGGAGATGGAACGCCCCACCAGCTGGCCGCCCAGCAGCACGCCCAAAATGATCGAGGAAATCGTCAGGCCCTCGATCCAGCCGTTGGCCTTGACCAGTTGCGAGGCCGGCAGCAATTCGGTCAGGATGCCGTACTTGGCCGGCGAATAGGCGGCGGCGCCGAGGCCGACGATGGCATAGGCTAGCAGCGGGTGCGAGCCGAACAGCATCATCAGGCAGCCGATGACCTTGATGGCGTTGCTGACGAACATGACGTTGCCCTTGGGCCGGGCGTCTGCATAGGCACCGACAAAAGGCGCCAGAATCACGTAGAAAAGCGCGAACATCGGCACCAGCGCCGCCGGTTGCCATTTGGGCGCCCCGTTGGTCTTGAGGAGTTCCACAGCCGCTACGAATAGCGCGTTGTCAGCCAGCGAGCTGAAAAACTGGGCTGCCATGATGGTGTAAAAACCGCGCTTCATTAAACTGTATTGATCACCGCAAAAAATGCATCAGTTCGTCTGATGTCTCCAAATACAGGTGAATGTCTCCAAAGAATCGCTGTTTATAGCATGGGGGCCGGTGACAGAATCGAAGAAAGACCCTGAGTCTGCCCGCTAACCCGAAGCCAGCCGCTCCGGCCCGCCGTTCACTTTTCACCTGATTGCCCCATGCCACGTCCCATTCTTGCCACCATCCACCTTGCCGCCCTCAGCCACAACCTGGCGCGCGTTCGCACTGCCGCGCCTGACGCCAAGGTCTGGGCCGTCGTCAAGGCCAACGCCTACGGCCACGGCATCGAGCGCGTTTTTGATGCGCTGCGCAGCGCCGATGGCTTTGCGCTGCTCGACCTGGACGAGGCCAGGCGCCTGCGCGCGCTCGACTGGCGCGGCCCGATCCTGCTGCTCGAAGGCTGCTTCGAGGCGCGCGACCTGGAACTGTGCTCGCGCCTGGGCCTGTGGCACACGATTCATTGCCAGGAGCAGATCGACATGCTGGCCGCGCACAAGACGCAGCTGCCGCACCGCGTGTTCCTGAAAATGAACACCGGCATGAACCGCCTGGGCTTCACGCCCGAGCGCTTTCGCGCCGCCTGGATTCGCCTCAATGCCTTGCCGCAGGTCGATGAAATCTCGCTGATGCAGCATTTTCCCGATGCCGACGGCCCGAAGGGCATCACCGCGCAGCTCCAGGCTTTCGATGCCGTGACGCATGATTTGCCCGGCGAGCGCACGCTCAGCAATAGCGCGGCCATCCTGCGCCACACCGGCGCGCTGGCCGGGCGCTCGGACTGGGTGCGGCCCGGCATCGTGCTCTACGGCAGCGCGCCCGACTTTCCCGAGCACAGCGCCGCCGGCTGGGACTTGCAGCCGACGATGACGCTGTCATCCCGAATCATCGGCCTGCAGACCCTGGCGGCTGGCGATACCGTCGGCTACGGCTCCAGCTTTGTCGCCGAAGGCTTGATGCGCATCGGCGTCGTGGCCTGCGGTTACGCCGACGGCTATCCGCGCCACTGCCCCACCGGCACGCCCGTGCTGGTGAACGGCGTGCGCACGCGCATGGTCGGCCGCGTCAGCATGGACATGATCACCGTGGACCTCACGCCCGTTCCCAAAGCCGGCATGGGCAGCGAGGTCACGCTCTGGGGCCGCGCGTCAAAAGGCGGCGCCATGCTGTCCATCGACGAGGTGGCGCGGGCCGCCAGCACGGTGGGCTATGAACTGATGTGCGCGGTGGCGCCGCGCGTGCCGTTTGCGCCGCTCTGCCCATGAACTGCAAAGCCATCCTCGGCATGCTGCAAAGCCGCGTGCCCGGCCTGCTGGCGATTTATGCCTTCGGCAGCCGTATCCAGGGCACGGCGGGGCCGCAAAGCGACCTCGACCTGGCCGTCCTGGTGGCCGGATATGCCGATCCGCTGGCCTTGTGGACGCTGTCCGGCGACCTGGCTGACCTGGCCGGCTGCCCGGTCGATTTGCTGGACCTGCGCGCGGCCTCGACCGTGATGCAACACCAGATCATCACCACCGGCCAGCGCTGGTGGGCCTGGGATGCGCAGGCCGCCCTGTACGAGGCGGCGATTCTGAGCGAAAAGACCGCGCTCGATACCGCCCGTGCGGGCCTGCTCGACGACATTCAAAAAAGGGGAAGCGTTTATGGCCGATGACGTGCTGATCAACAAGGCAGCCACCATCGAGCGCTGCATCAGGCGGGCGCGCGAGGAATATGACCGCGACCCGGCCACCTTCGCCACCGATTTCACGCGCCAGGATGCGGCCATCCTGAACATCCAGCGCGCCTGCGAAGCGGCGCTGGACATGGGCCAGCACCTGATTCGCCGCGAAAGGCTGGGCGTGCCGCAAAGCGCCCGCGACGTGTTCGCGCTGCTGGCGCAAGCCGGCTGGATCAATGCGGCGCTGGCCGAAGGCCTCAAGCGCATGGTCGGTTTTCGCAATATTGCGGTGCATGACTACCAGGCCCTGCAGTTGCCGATCACGGTGGCCATCATTCAAAAGCACCTGGACGAGTTTTTGCACTACAGCCAGGGCGTGCTGTTGCGCGATGCCGGGCAAGCCGCGCCCTAATACAGCCCCTTCACCCGCGCCTTCAGCCGCGCCAGCCCGAGCAGCGCGTCGGTGTACGGGGTCTGCACGCCGGTCAGCTGGCCCAGTTCCCGCACGGCGGCCACCAGCGCGTCCAGCTCCAGCGCCTTGCCGGCTTCCACATCCTGCAGCATCGAGGTCTTGACCGCGCCGAGCTTGCGCGTGACCTGGTGCCGGTCCTCGGGCTGCTGGTCAATTGAAATGCCCAGGCGTGCGCCGATTTCCTTGGCCTCCAGCATCACGCGCGAGATAAAGCCGCGCACCAGCTCGTCGTCCATGATGCGGTCGATGGTGGCGCCGGTCAGCGCGCTGATCGGGTTGACGGTCATGTTGCCCCAGAGCTTGAACCAGATGTCTTTCTGGATCTGCGCGGACACCGGCGCCTCGAACCCGGCTTTTTCGAGCAGCGCGGCCAGTTGCCGCACGCGCGCGGTTTTCTCGCCCGACGGCTCGCCGACGATGAGCTGGTTGCCAAAGTGGTGCTGCACCTGTCCGGGTTCATCGACCGAACAGCTGGCATGCACCACGCAGCCGATGATGTGCTGCAGGGGCAGGGTCTCGGCCAGCATGCCGTCGGGGTCCACCGAAGTCAGCCGCCTGCCCGCCAGCGCGCCGCCAAACCCCTGCAGGAACCACCACGGCACGCCGTTCATGGCCGTCATCACGATGGTGTCCGGCCCCAGCAGCGGCCTGATCTGGCGCGCCACTTCGGGCAGCGACGGCGCCTTGACGGCCAGCACCACCAGGTCCTGCACGCCCAGCTCGGCCGGCGTGTCGCTGGAGGCGACGGCCTGCGAGGTGATCTGTTTGCCATCGTGCAGGCGCAGCCCGTGCAGCTGCAGCGCGTCAAGCGTGGCGCCGCGCGCCAGCACGCTGACGCTGCAGCCGGCCCGCGCCAGCCCGCTGCCAATCCACCCGCCGATGGCGC
Source organism: Polaromonas hydrogenivorans (assembly GCF_040105105.1). GTDB lineage: Bacteria > Pseudomonadota > Gammaproteobacteria > Burkholderiales > Burkholderiaceae_C > Polaromonas > Polaromonas hydrogenivorans. Next base: position 149,898 of record NZ_CP157675.1, read on the forward strand.
CTGCGCCGTAAATGCATGCTTTCATGAGTTCGTCCCCTCTATTTAGGTATAAAAAAAGCTGTTTGCGCAATACCTGTGGGCGTAAGTAGCTATTTTTTTAATAGCGTTATCCGCGCACCTTGCGCGGGCTCCCATTTTCCTAGCCTTCCGGGGTAAAGCCAACCGCCTTGACCAGCGGCCCCCAGCGTTCGGTGTCGGCCTTCAGCATGGCGGCCAGCTGGGCCGGCGAGGTGGGCAGGACTTCCAGGTAAGACACGGCCAGGCCGTCAATCACCTCCTGCGACGCCAGCGCCGAGCGGATGGCGGCATTCAGGCGCTGCACCACCTCCTGCGGCGCCCTTGCGGGCAGGAAAAAGCCAAACCATTCGGTGAAGGCCAGATCCTTGAAGCCCTGCTCGACCAGCGTCGGCGTGCCGGGCGTGAACTTGCCGCGCCTGGGGCCGCTGGTGGACAGCAGGCGGCATTTGCCTGCAGCCACATGCTGGGTGAACTCGCCGGTGGGGCCCGACACCGCGGCAATCTGCCCGCCTACCATGTCCAGCACCGCCGGCTGTGTGCCGCGAAAGGCCACATGGCGCAAATCGACATGGCCGGCACGGCCCAGCAGTGCGCCGATGAAGTGCGGCGACGAGCCGGCGGCGGGCGAGCCGAAGTTGGCCAGCATCGGGTTGGCCTTGCACCAGGCCAGGAACTCGGGCACGTTCTTCACGCTGGCCGGCACCATGGGACCGACCGCAAAGCCGTAGTCAAAAATCGCCGCCGCCGAGACCGGCGTCAGGTCGGCAACCGGGTCATACGGCAGCTTTTTGTAGGTGTGGGGGTAAATGCCCAGCATCGACATCGGCGTGAGCAGCATCGTGGCGCCGTCGGGCGCGGCGTTTTTGACAAACTGCACGGCGATCTGGCCGCCGGCGCCGGTCTTGTTTTCAACCACCGCGCTTTTGGCATAAGCCGGATGCAGCTTGTCGGCCACGCGGCGCGAGACGATGTCGGCGGTGCCGCCCGGGGCAAAACCGGCGACGACCCTGGCGCTCTCGATGGCCTGCGCCCAGGCCTGCCGGCCGATGCCGGCCAGCAGCGCCGCAGCGCCCGTGGACTGGATGAGGTGGCGACGTGAAAGACTCATGGTGATTTCCTTGGGAAAGGGTGGGCGGACAAACAGGAACATGCCAAACTGCCGGCGGGCTGGCCAGGGCGGCATCAATCATTCTCGCCCGGCAGCCTCTTGGGCGCAGGCCGGTTTTGATGGCCGGCCGCGCCGCTCAGGCCAGGTGGCTGGCCAGGTTGTTGTGCTTGCCTTCATACACCGGCGCGCCTTCGTCGATCTGCAGCGTCAGCCCGACGGCATGTTCAGAAAAGACCTGCGCCAGGTGCGCCTTGCAACTGGCCAGCACCGCGTCGCCGGCGCGCTGGACCATCGCCGCGCCGCGTCCGGGCGTGATGCGCAGGTTCAGGTAGATGAAGGCCCGGCCCGGCTGGCCGTCGGCCACGGCGAAATGCGGCGCCGGCCAGGCCATGACGCGCGTGCCGGCTACCGGAAACAGTGGGCCGCCATCGTCGTGGCGCAGCGCCACCAGCGTGGCGGCCAGGGTGGTGCACAGCGCGCCCATGTCGGCCGTGGCTTCCAGGTTGGCGGTGTATTCGATGTTCAGGTGCGGCATGAAAATTCCAGTTAGAAAGCCAGGCGTCGGAAGGTGCATGCTACAACGCTCCGCGCGCCGCGTGCGGACATGCAGCCGGTCTGCCCAATGATGCGAAGCGGTCAATACACTAGCCGCATGGCCAAAGAAAAAACGATTTACACCTGCACCGAATGCGGCGGCACCAGCCCCCGGTGGCTGGGCAAATGCCCGCATTGCACTGCCTGGAACACGCTGATCGAATCTAGCGCCGAAAACCCCGCCGCTGGAAAAAACCGCTACAGCCCGCAGTTCCAGTCGCTCGCCAAGGCGTGCGAAGTGACCGCGCTGGCCGACATCGAGGCCACCGACATGACGCGCACCCCGACCGGCCACGAGGAGCTGGACCGGGTGCTGGGCGGCGGCATCGTCGAGGGCGGCGTGGTGCTGATCGGCGGCGACCCGGGCATCGGCAAATCGACGCTGCTGCTGCAGGCGCTCGACTCGCTGCAGCGCGCCGGGCTGAACACGCTCTACGTGACCGGCGAGGAAAGCGGCGCGCAGGTCGCGCTGCGCTCGCGCCGCCTGGGGCTGGACGGCTCGCAGGTCAAGGTGATGGCCGAGATCCAGCTCGACAAGATCCTCGCCACGCTGGAGGTGACGCAGCCGGCGGTCGCCGTCATCGACTCGATCCAGACGGTGTATTCGGACCTGCTGACCTCGGCGCCCGGCTCGGTGGCGCAGGTGCGCGAATGCGCGGCGCACCTGACGCGCGCGGCCAAGTCCAGCGGCGTGTGCATCGTGCTGGTCGGCCACGTCACCAAGGACGGCGCGCTGGCCGGCCCGCGCGTGCTGGAGCACATGGTCGATACCGTGCTGTATTTCGAGGGCGACACGCATTCGAGCTTTAGGCTGGTGCGCGCCATCAAGAACCGCTTTGGCGCGGTCAATGAAATCGGCGTCTTCGCCATGACCGAAAAGGGGCTGAAGGGCGTGAGCAACCCGAGCGCGATGTTTTTGAGCCAGCACAGCGAGCCGGTGCCGGGCAGCTGCGTGATGGTGACGCTCGAAGGCACGCGGCCGCTGTTGGTCGAGATCCAGGCGCTGGTCGATGACGGCGGCCCGAATCCGCGCCGGCTCAGCGTCGGCCTGGACCGCGACCGTCTCGCGATGCTGCTGGCCGTGCTGCACCGCCATGCCGGCGTGGCCTGCATGGACCAGGACGTGTTCGTCAATGCCGTGGGCGGCGTGCGCATCAGCGAGCCGGCGGCGGATCTGGCGGTGATGCTGGCGATTGCGTCGAGCCTTCGCGGCAAGGCTCTGCCCAAGGGTTTCCTGGCCTTTGGCGAAGTCGGCCTGGCCGGAGAGGTGCGGCCCGCGCCGCGCGGCCAGGAGCGGCTGAAGGAAGCGGCAAAACTGGGCTTCAGCGTGGCCGTGGTGCCCAAGGCGAATGCGCCGAAAAAGCCGATTGAAGGCCTGACCATCCATGCCGTCGAGCGGATCGAGCAGGCGCTGGACCTGGTGCGCAGCCTGCAGTGAACCCCGGGCCGGATTTGCAGTCAAAGGCACATCATGAAACTCGCGATTATTTCTGACATCCACGGCAACTTGCCGGCGCTGCAGGCGGTGCTGGCCGACATTGCGCGCCAGGGCGTTGACCAGACGCTGAACCTGGGCGATATTTTGAGCGGCCCGCTGCAGCCGCTTGAAACCGCCGAGTTGCTGATGGCGCACGATTTTCCGACGATACGCGGCAACCACGAGCGCCAGCTGCTGGCCTTGCTGGACCCGCCCGCCGGGGCCATTGACCCGGCCACCAGCGACGGTTACGCGGCCAGCCAGATTTCAGCGGCGCAGGCGGCGTGGCTAAAGGCGCTGCCCGTTTCTCTGGAACTCGACAGCGATATCTGGCTGTTCCACGGCACGCCGCGCAGCGATTTGGAATACTGGCTGGAAACGGCGGTGCCGGGCTTTGCCGAGGGCAACGGCCCCGGCGTGCGCGCCGCGACGCCCGCCGAGGTGGCCGAGCGCATGGGCAGCGTCACGCATCCCGTGATGCTGTGCGGCCACACGCATGTGCCGCGCCTGGTGCAGTGCGGCGGCGTGCTGGTCGTGAACCCCGGCAGCGTCGGCCTGCCCGCGTATGACGACGACCATCCTTACCCGCATGTGGTTGAAAACGGCGCGCCGCACGCACGCTATGCGCTGCTGGAAAAAAACTGCCACGGCTGGCAGGTCACTTTCTGCGCCGTGCCCTACGACCACCTGGCGCAGGCGCAGGTGGCGGCCAGTCGTGGGTTTCCTGACTGGGCGCATGCGCTTGCGACTGGTTTCATGCCGCGCCGGGCAGGGTGATTTTGCTACTAAAATAATAGCTATAAGTGCTTTGCTGGAATGCGCAAAGCACCTGAAACACTCCTAAAACGGCTCCGGCCAGCCATGCCGGGCCGCTACGCATTCCCCGCAGCCTCGGCGCCTGCGCGGGCTGCGAAAATAGCGCCATGAACTTTCAGAAAATCTTTATTCCTGTCGCCGGCGTGGCGGCGGTGGCGCTGGCTTACCGGCAGTACGGCTGGGCTGGCGTGGCGGCCGTCGCCACCGGCCTGGTGATGTGGATGCTGCTGCACTTCACCCGCATGATGACGGTCCTCAAGCGGGCCGCCAACCGGCCGATTGGCTATGTCGGCAGCGCCGTCATGCTCAACGCCAAGCTCAAGCCCGGCATGACGCTGATGCATGTGATCGCCATGACCCGCGCGCTGGGCAAGCTGCAGTCCGAAAAAGACGCCCAGCCCGAGGTGTTCCGCTGGACCGATGGCACCCACTCGCACGTCACCTGCACGTTTGTCGGCGGCAAGCTGGCGCATCACGAGCTTTTCCGGCCGGCCGAAAGCCAGCTGCCGCCCGCGCCGTAGAATCATTGTTTCGGGTTGTTGCACCGCCTGCGCTGCTTGCCTTGCGCAGCAGGCAGCCGATGGGCCGGACCCTCATTCAAGACAACTTTCATTCACCACAGGATCACTCATGACTCCAGCAGCCCCTTCCATGGAAAATCGCGACGGCAAAATCTGGATGGACGGCCAGATGGTCGAGTGGCGCGACGCCAAGATCCATGTGCTGACCCATACCCTGCACTACGGCTGCGGCGCCTTCGAGGGCGTTCGCGCCTACAGGATGCCCGATGGCGGCACGGCGATTTTTCGGTTAGAGGAGCACACCGAACGCCTCTTCAACAGCGCCAAGATCCTGCGCATGAAGATCCCGTTCACGCAGCAGGAAGTCATGGACGCCCAGCTCGCCGTAGTGCGCGAGAACAAGCTGGAAAGCGGCTACATCCGCCCGCTGACCTGGATCGGCTCCGAAAAACTCGGCGTCAGCCCCAAGGGCAACACCATCCATTTGATGGTCGCCGCCTGGACCTGGGGCGCCTACCTGGGCGAGGAAGGCATGAAGCGCGGCATCCGCGTCAAGACCAGCAGCTTCACGCGCCACCATGTCAACATCACCATGATCCACGCCAAGGCGGTGAGCAACTACACCAACTCCATCCTGGCCAACATGGAGGCCACCGACGAAGGCTACGACGAGGCGCTGCTGCTCGACCCGCAGGGCTTTGCCTCCGAGGGCGCGGGCGAGAACCTGTTCATCGTGCGCAAGGGCGTGGTCTATACGCCTGATTCGAGCGCCGGTGCGCTCAACGGCATCACGCGCAACACCGTCTTCAGCATCTGCAAAGACCTTGGCATCGAGATCAGGGAAAAGCCGATTACCCGTGATGAAATCTATATTTCAGACGAAGCGTTCTTCTCGGGAACGGCCGCTGAAGTCACGCCGATCCGCGAGCTGGACCGCATCGAAATCGGCAGCGGCTCGCGCGGCCCGATCACCGAAAAAATCCAGGCGGCCTTCTTTGACATCGTCAACGGCCGCAATCCCGAGTACGCGTCCTGGTTGACCCGGGTCTGAGTTTTCAGTTCAAAACAACAAAGAGAAGCCTGAAAAATGAGCAAATCATCCACCATCGAACTGCTGGCCAGCGACCTGAACGACCAGGGCTGCGTGTACTGCCCCAGCCCCAAGGCCGACATGAAGGTCTGGAACAGCCACCCCAAGGTCTATCTGGACGTGGCGCGCACCGGCGAAGCCAAGTGCCCCTACTGTGGCGAGGTGTACAAGCTCAAGGCCGGCGAGCACTTTGGCAGTGCGCATTAGGCCTCCACGCTTGCCACTGCGCCTGCGGCCCGGCAAAGCTGTCTCCGTGGCCCTGGCTGGTATGGAAGGCCTGCGCGGCGGTCGATGAGCAGCACTAAACCCGAAATGTCCAACGCCCTCGTCATCGCGCCGCAGTGGATCGGCGATGCGGTCATGACCGAGCCGCTGCTGCGCCGGCTGCATGCGCGCGGCGAGCGCCTGACGGTAGGCGCCCTGCCGTGGGTGGCGCCGGTGTACCGCGCCATGCCGCAGGTGGCCGAGGTCATCGAATTCCCGTTCGCCCATGGCGGCCTGCAGTTCAAGGCGCGCCGCAGCATTGCCAGGCGCATCGAAGGCCAGTTCGACAAGGCCTACGTGCTGCCCAATTCGCTGAAAAGCGCCTTGCTGCCGTTCCTGGCCAGCATTCCCGAGCGCATCGGCTACCTGGGCGAGGCGCGCGTCGGCCTGCTGACGCACCGGCTTAAAAATCCGAAAAACAAGCCGCCCATGGTGGCGTTTTATTCGGCCCTGAGCGGCGAAGGCGACCTGGCCAGCGACCGGCCAGCGCTGCACATCAGCGCGGCGGACATCGCGCCCACGCTGCACGAACTGGGCTTGCGGCAAGGCGGCTATGTGGTGTTTGCGCCGGGCGCCGAATTCGGCCCGGCCAAGCGCTGGCCGGCGCGCCATTTCGCCGAACTGGCCGCCCGGCTGGACCTACCGGTGGTGCTGCTTGGCTCAGGCAAGGAAGCCGCGCTGTGCGACGAGATTGCCGCGCCCGTGAATGTAGCGCAAGCCGGCAAGTGCCTGAACCTGGCCGGCAAAACCTCGCTGCCGCAGGCGCTGGCCTTGATTGCCGCCAGCCACGCTACCATCAGCAACGACTCCGGCCTGATGCACGTCGCCGCCGCGCTGGGCGTGCCGCAGGTGGCCATCTTCGGCTCGTCCAGCCCCCTGCACACGCCGCCGCTGAACGACAAGGCGCGCGTGCTCTGGCTAAAGGCCGACCCGGCCTACCAGCCACCGCTGGACTGCGCGCCGTGTTTCGAGCGCGAATGCCCGCTGGGCCATACCCGCTGCCTGAATGACATCGGCGCGGAGCGGGTGCTGCAGGCGCTTGATACCAATTAGCCGCTTGCCGATTTGCCAGCTGTCCATCAGCTTGAGGGGGTCGATCAACCGTCACCGGGGCGAGAATCGCCCAAAAAAAGGCCACCTTGCGGTGGCCTTGTAAAAGTCCTCTCAGAAAAATCGTTTCGGTGAAGTCTTGAATCTTTATGAATACTAAAGGTTTTGCCGAATTTTTGTTATCTAATTTTTTCTGTTTTTTCAATGTTGTGACAGCAACGTCCCCACTGTGCTTCAGGCTGAGCTTCCTGAACATCCCCCAAAGAGGGGATTTCAATATCTTTAGTTGAAACTTCTGGTATCACGCGCCGCCGCCGGGCCTGGCCTGTCCATCGGCAGCTCGACAATGAATGAGGCGCCGCCGCCAGGCCGTTCCTCGCAACGCACGCTGCCGCCGTGGCGTTCGCTGATCGACTTGACCAGCGCCAGCCCCAGGCCCACGCCGCCTTCGCGCTCGCTGGCGCCGGGCAGCCGGTAAAAGGGCTCGAAAATACGCTCTCGCTGTCCGGCCGGCACGCCCGGCCCCCGGTCATGCACCTTGACGATGGCCCGCTGCCCGCTGCCCGTGCCGCTCTGGGCGAGTTCCAGGCTGATGTCGCCGTGGCTGTAGCGCCGGGCGTTTTCAAGCAGGTTGCGGATCAGCCGGCGCAGCAGCCGGGGCGAGCCCTGCAGCGTCAGGCTGTGGTCCGCGTCCGGCCCGGTTTGCAGTTCGGCCTGCAACTCGGCATTGACGCGCGCGCATTCCTCGGCGGCCAGTCCGGTCAGGTCCAGCGTTTCGAAAGGCTCGGCATCGGCCTGCTTGGTGTCGAGCCGGCTGGCCAGCAAAATTTCATCGATCAGCTGGTCCAGCTCGCCGATGCTGCGGGAAATTTCCATGCGCTGCGGTGACGACTTGTCCACGCCCATCAGTTCGAGCCCCATGCGGATGCGCGCCAGCGGCGAGCGCAGCTCGTGCGAGGCATTGGCCAGCAGCGACTTGTGCGACTCCATCAGCGTCTCGATGCGCTCGGCGGCGTGGTTGAAGCGCCGCGCCAGGAAAGCCACCTCGTCGCGCCCTTCGGTATTGATGCGTGCCGACAGGTCGCCCGCGCCCCAGCGCTCCACGCCGCGCTGCAGGGCTTCAAGCCGAAGCGTCAGGCGCCGCATGACCGGGTAGGCGCCCAGCGCCACGGCCAGGCCGACCAGGCCCAGCATCCAGCCAAAGCCGAACGGCGGCCGGTTCCAGGGGCTGCCCGGCGGGCGCTGCGGCCGGGGCAGCAACAGGTTCAGGGTCTGGCCGTCTGTGGTGACCACGTCAAATTCGATGTCGTCGCCGCGCTGGCGGTCAGGCTTGGTCTGTCCCTTGCCGATGACCTCGCCGGCGGCGTTGTGCACCAGCACTTCGCGGATGGGCAGCGGCGGCGGGTCGGCGCTCAGCCGCCAGGCGGCACCCACCAGGAAGGTCAGCACCATGACGGTCGCCACCACGGCCAGCCAGATTCGCACATACAGGTGCGAGGTAAACCTGGCCCAGATCTGCTTGTTCACTCGGCGCTCAGTCTTGTTGCTTGGCAAATACATAGCCCACGCCGCGCACCGTCAGGATGCGCTTGGGATCCTTGGCGTCGGCTTCGATGGCGCTGCGGATGCGGCCCATGTGAACGTCAATCGAACGGTCGAAGGCTTCGAGTTCGCGCCCGCGCACGGCTTCCATGATCTGGTCGCGGCTCAGCACGCGGCCGGCGCGCTCGGCCAGCGCCACCAGCAGGTCGAACTGGTAGGAGGTCAGCTCGCACGGGTTGCCCGAGACGGTCACGGCGCGCGCATCGCGGTCGATTTCAAGCGAGCCGAAACGCATCACCTTGTGGCCACCGGCTTGCGCGCCGCCGCCGTTAATGCCGTTATTGCCGTCGCTGTTGCCGCCCCGGCGCAGCACGGCGCGGATGCGCGCCAGCAGCTCGCGCGGCTCGAAGGGCTTGGGCAGGTAGTCGTCGGCGCCGATTTCCAGGCCGACGATGCGGTCCATCGGGTCGCCCTTTGCGGTCAGCATCAAGACGGCGGTGCGGGCCGCGTCGCCGCCCTGGCCCTTGATGCGGCGGCAGACTTCCAGGCCGTCCATGTCGGGCAGCATCAGGTCCAGGATCACCAGGTCGGGCGGGGTGGCCTGCAGCGCCTCCAGGCCGGCGGTGCCGGTGGCGGCGTGGGCAAAGCCATAGCCGGACTGGCGCAGGTATTCGCCCACCATGCTGGCCAGGCGGGCGTCGTCTTCAATCATCAAAAGCTGTTGGGTCATGGGCCGGTCCTCTTTGAATGGGAAAGGCGGGTCTTCTCGCAAGACTTGCCGCCATGGGGCTTCATGGTGCGCCGGGCGCAACAATCGCGCTTGAAGCCATCGTAAAGATCAGGTAAAAAATGGTGTGTTCAGCTACTGAATCCATAGCTGCCTGCGCCCGTCCTTATTGCGCAGGAGCCGTTTTTGAGCGTGAAGCCAGGCCAATCAGCAGCAGCACCGGAACGCCGAGCAGGGCGGTGGCGGTAAAGAAGTTGCTGTAGCCAAACGCATCGACATAAGCGCCCGAATAACCGGCCAGCGTCTTGGGCAGCAGCAGCATCATCGAGCTGAACAGCGCGTACTGGGTGGCCGAGTAGTTGATGTTGGTCAGGCTCGACAAATAGGCGATGAAGGCGGCCGAGGCAATGCCGCTGGACAGGTTGTCGGCCGAAATCACAAAGATCAGCGACGTGACATCGTGCCCGCGCGTGCCCAGCCAGGCAAACAGCAGGTTGCTGCCGGCGCTCAGCACGGCGCCCAGCATCAGCACCTTCATGACGCCAAAGCGCATCGCCAGCCCGCCGCCCAAAAACGCGCCGACCAGCGTCATGATGACGCCGTAGATCTTGGTGACCGTGGCCACTTCGTCCTTGGTGTAGCCCATATCGACATAAAAAGGATTCGCCATGATGCCCATCACCACGTCGCTGATGCGGTACATCGCGATCAGCGCCAGGATCAGCAGCGCCTGCTTGCCGTAGCGGCGCAAAAAGTCGGCGAACGGCTCGATCAGCGCGCCCTTGAGCCAGTCGGCGGCGTTTTTGCTCGGCGGCAGTTCGCGGCGCTGGGGCTCGGGTGAAAAGAGCACCGTCACCACGCCCAGCAGCATCGACGCGGCCATGACCAGGTAGGCGGTTTGCCAGGCGCCCGGCTGGTAGGCCGTCACGCCGACGATTTCCGCGCGCGCGGCGATCCACAGCGCGCCGGCGCCGGACCAGATCATCGCCATGCGGTAGCCGGTCTGGTAGGCGGCGGCCAGCGCGGCCTGGCGCTGGATGTCGGCCGACTCGATGCGGTAGGCGTCCAGCGCGATGTCCTGCGTCGCCGAGCCGAAGGCCACGGCCAGCGCGCACCAGACCATCGGCAGCAGCGCCAGCCGGGGGTCGGTCAGCGCCATGCAGACCAGTGCCACCATGATGACCGCCTGCGACAGCAGCAGCCAGCTGCGCCTGCGGCCCAGCCAGCGCGTGAGCAGCGGAATCGGCAGCCGGTCCACCAGCGGCGCCCAGGCCCATTTGAAGCCGTAGGCCAGCCCGACCCAGCTCAGGTAGCCAATCGTGGTGCGGTCGATGCCGGCTTCGCGCAGCCAGAAGCTCAGCGTGCCGAACACCAGCAGCAGCGGCAGCCCGGCTGAAAAGCCCAGCAGCAGCATGCGCAGCGTGGCGGCTTCGGAGTACACGCGCCAGACCTCGCGCCAGCCGGGTTTTGCCGGCGCGGCAGGGGTCGGGCCGGGGGCTTGCGCCGCAATCGCGCGCTCTGAAACCAGGGGCAGGGAAGCAAGCGTGGAAGTGGTTTTATCTGACATGGGGCATTTCAATTTCTGGCTATTATTCACGCATGTGCTTCTTATGCGACGTCAAACACTCAGCCTGGCACAGCCGCCGGGGATTTTTACAGGCTGCCGCAGGCGCCACGGCGCTGGCCGTCAGCACCCCTTTGCTGGCCCAGGTCGATGTGGGCAAGTCGTCCGGCCTGCGCAACCTGGTGCCAGCCGAGGAACTCGAAAGCGCCTCCACCCAGGAATACGCCAAGCTGCTGGCCGAGGCCAAGTCCCAGGGCGCGCTGGCATCGGCAGGCAATGCGCAGCTGCAGCGCCTGCACGCCATCTCCAAACGCCTGATCCCGCAGGCCGCGCAGTGGAACGACCGCGCCAAACAATGGCGCTGGGAAGTCAACCTGATCGGCAGCAAGCAGATCAATGCGTTTTGCATGCCGGGCGGAAAAATCGCTTTTTACACCGGCATCCTGGATCAGCTCAAGCTCACCGACGACGAAATCGCCATGATCATGGGCCACGAAATGGCCCACGCGCTGCGCGAGCATGCGCGCGCCCGCATCGCCAAGAGCCAGGGCACCGGCACGCTGCTGTCGCTGGGCGCGCAGCTGCTGGGGCTGGGCCAGTTGGGCGATCTGGCGGCCAATGTCGGCACCGAGCTGCTGACGCTGCGCTTTAGCCGCGAAGACGAAAGCGACGCCGACCTGGTCGGGCTGGAACTCGCCGCGCGCGGCGGCTACAACCCGCAGGCCGCCGTCAGCCTGTGGCAAAAAATGGCGCAGGCCGGCGGCGGCGCCGGCGGACCGGGCTTTTTGTCCACCCATCCCTCGGGTCCGCAGCGCATCCAGGAACTCCAGGCCAACGTGCCCCGGGTGCAGGGCCTGTACGAACGGGCGCGCCGCTGATTGATTCTTCCATGGCCACTTCAAAGCGACAGGCCCTTGCCTTGCCATGCCGCGCCAGTCACCGCCTGCGGCATGCCGCACCTGCCTGAGCCGCAGGCAGCGCGTTCATGAACCTTCCTTCCCACCTTTCATCCCGGCTTCCGGATTTCTTCAGCCCGGCATGGTGGCAGGCTTTCAGGCCCGCGCGCACCCGCATCAACACGCGTGAACGGCTGCGCCTGGTGCTGGGCGCGCTGATCGGCATTTTCCTGACCGGACTGCTGTGCCACCTGATCGGCGGCGCGGCGCTGCAGCGCCTGCCCTGGCTGATCGCGCCGCTGGGCGCCAGCGCGGTGCTGGTGTTCGCCCTGCCGGCCAGCCCGATGGCGCAGCCCTGGGCGGTGGTCGGCGGCAACACCCTGTCGGCGCTGACCGGCATTGCCGGCGTGCACGGCGTGCACCTGCTGGCCTCGCCGGAACTGGCTGCCGCGCTGGCCGTGGCCACGGCGATTTCCCTGATGCTGGCGCTGCGCTGCCTGCATCCGCCCGGCGGCGCGACGGCGCTGATGATGGTGCTGGGCGGCATCAAGGAGCCGTCGTTCGCGGCGTATCCGGTGATGCTCAATTCCATCCTGCTGGTGCTGGCCGGCATCCTCTACAACAATGCCACGCGCCGGCCCTACCCGCACCGGCAGCTGCCGCCGGAGCGCGCGGCGGTTTCAGGCGAAGACCGGCTGCTGGACGCCGACCTGGACGCCGTGCTGGCGCGCTATAACCAGGTGCTGGACGTGAGCCAGGGTGACCTCAAGGCGCTGCTGGCCGAAACCCGGCTGCGCGCCTACGACCGCAAGCTGGCCGATGTGCGCTGCGCCGACATCATGTCGCGCGACCTGGTCACGGTCGAGTTCGGAACGCCGCTGCAGGACGCCTGGGCGCTGCTGCGCGAGCGCCGCATCAAGGCCCTGCCGGTGGTGGACCGCACCTTTCGCATCGCCGGCATCATCACGCTGGCCGATTTCATGCGCGCCGCCGAACTCGATGTCTATGAAGGCTTCGACGACAAGCTGCGCAAGCTGGTGCGCACCACGCGCAGCAGCTATTCCAGCAAGCCCGAGGTGGTCGGCCAGATCATGACGCGCAACGTCCGGGTGGCCGGCGAGCAGCGGCGCCTGGTGGAGCTGCTGCCGCTGTTCGGCAGCAGCGGCCATCACCACATTCCGATCATTGGCGAGGGCCAGCGCCTGGTCGGCATGATCACCCAGTCCGACCTGGTGGCCGCGCTCGGACGGGCCGCCAACCCGTCCGCCTAGCCCTGCCGCCGGGCCGGGCTGGCGAACCGTCGCACGGGTGGCGCATGATATGCCCCTGTCGAAAGGGATCTATGAAATACAAGCTCCTGTCCGGTTTGCAACTGCATTGCGCAGGTTTGACTTTTTCTCGCCATCCGCAGGGCGCGCGTTCATGAGCGCACCCTGGTTTTCAAAGCCGCTGGGCGATGGGGTCTGGGCCTACAGCCTGAGCAACCAGGCCCGCGATGCCTTCGAGCCTTTGTTTGTGCTGGCCGGGCGGCCGCTGGAGATGGCGGTGTTCACGCGCCATCAATCCGCAGGTCGCCTGCACTGCGAAGTGACCGCCTATTTTTCGCCAGCCGCCGCCACCGTGGCGCATGTGCTCGATGCGCGGCCGTGCGGGGCGCCGTCGCGCGGCAACCTGGACCTGCTGGCCGGCGATCCGGCTTGCTGGCCGGTGATTTTTCCAGATGGTGCGTGAAATATCCATTCCGCCCACGGCTGGCATGCGCGGACAGCTCTATTTTTGATAGCGCCAGCGCTCAGCTCACCCGGATCAGCTTCTTGTTGACGAATTCCTGGATGCCCGCGCCAGAGAGTTCGCGGCCGTAGCCCGAATTCTTCACGCCGCCGAACGGCAGCTCGGGCGACGACGAAGCGCCCGAATTGATGAACACCATGCCGGTGTCGATGCGCCGCGCCAGCCGCTTGCCGCGCTCGATGTCCTGCGTGAACACCGAGCCGCCCAGGCCGAACGGCGAGTCGTTGGCCAGCGCCACGGCGGCATCCTCGTCGGCGACCCGGAAGAACAGCGCGACCGGGCCGAAGAACTCCTGCATGTAGGCCGGGTTGCCCTTGTCGATGTCGGTCAGGATGGTCGGCTGCATGAACGCGCCGGCCTGGCCGGCTATGCGCCCGCCGCCGGTCAGCACGCGCGCGCCGCCGGCCACCGCGCCTTCGACCTGGCCGAGCAGGTTCTTGAGTGCGTCAGCGGACGACAGCGGCGCCAGCGTGGTCTGCTTGTCCATCGGGTCGCCGGGCTGGAAATTTTCCAGCGCCGCCTGGAATTTTTCCAGGAAGCGGTCGGCCATGCTATCGACCACGATGATGCGCTTGGACGCGGTGCAGGCCTGGCCCGAATTTCCCATGCGCCCGCTGACGGCGCTTTTGACCGCCTTGTCGAGGTCGGCATCGTCGAGCACGATGAAGGCGTCGCTGCCGCCGAGTTCCATGGTCGTTTTCTTCAGGTTCTGCCCGGCGCGCGCGGCCACCACGGCGCCGGCCGCTTCGCTGCCGGTCAGCGCCACGGCGCGGATGCGCGCGTCGTCGATGACTTGCGCAACCTGCTCCTTGGAGATGAACAGGTTGGTGTAGGCGCCCGCCGGCGCGCCGGCGTCAATCATCAGCCGCTCGAAGGCCTGCGCGCACTGCGGCACGCTGGAGGCATGCTTGACCATCACCACGTTGCCGGCCATCAGGTTGGGCGCGGCAAAGCGGGCGATCTGGTAGTAGGGGTAGTTCCACGGCTCGACGCCGAACAGCACGCCGATGGGGCTGCTTTCAACCAGCGCCTCGCCGCGCGGGGTGGACAGCTTTTCGGGCGCCAGAAAGCGCTCGGCGTTCTCGGCGTAGTAGTCGAGGATGGCGGCGCTCAGCGCGACTTCGCCCAGGCTCTGGGCGATCAGCTTGCCCATCTCCAGCGTGATGAGTTCGGCGAATGCCTGCGAGCGTTCGCGCAGCAGGGTAGCCGCGCGCGCCAGCACCGCCGCGCGCTCGGCGAAGCTCTTGTGGCGCCAGTCGCTTTCAAAGCAGCTGGCGGCCTGCGTTAGCTTTTCTTCGAGCTGCGCATCGCTGATCTGCTCGAAGGTCTGCAGGACTTTTCCGTCGTAGGGGTTGGTGCTTTGGTAGGCCATGGCTTCCTCGTTGTGCGGGTGGGTTGATGGGCCGGACAGGCGTCAATCGGAAAAACCGCTGTCCAGCCCCTGTTTATCAATCAAAAAGTGCTTTTGCGCAAGCACCACGGGCGCAAGCAGCTATTTTTTTAATAGCGTGCTGAAAGCGCCCGCGCCTCATGCCGGCTGCAGGGCCAGTGTCGGGTAATCGGTGTAGCCATGCGCACCGCCGCCGTAAAACGTCGCGCGGTCCGGGGTATTGAGTTCGGCGCCCTGGCGGAAACGCTCCACCAGGTCGGCATTGGCGATGAACGGCCGGCCAAACGCCACGACGTCGGCGATGCCCTGCGCAATCAGCGCCTGCGCATCGGCCGCCGTGTAGCCGCCGCAAAAGATCAGGGCACCGTTGAATGCCAGACGCAGCTGCTCGCGGAAGGCATCGCTCAGTTCCGGGCCGCCGGCCCAGTCGGGTTCGGCGATGTGCAGGTAGGCAATGCCGCGCTCGCTGAAGGCTTTGGCCAGGTACAGCGCGCTGGCTTCGGCTTCGGCATCGGCCATGTCGTGCCCGGCGAAATGCGGCGACAGGCGCACGCCGACCTGCGCGGCGCCCGCTTCGTCGATCAGCGCGTCCAGCGCTTCGAGCGTCAGGCGGGCGCGGTTTTCCAGGCTGCCGCCGTAGCCGTCAAGGCGCTGGTTGCTGTTGGTGGACAAGAACTGGTGCAGCAAATAGCCGTTGGCCGCATGCAGCTCCAGGAAGTCAAAGCCGGCCCGCTTGCCGCGCACGGCTGCCTGGCGGTATTGCTCCACGATGCCGGGCAGCTCCTCAAGCGCCAGCGCGCGCGGCGTTTCGGTGGGCACGTTGGCGGGCGTGCCGTCGGGCTGGATCACGAAGCACTGGGCGCCTTTGGCAACCAGCGCCGAAGGCGCCACCGGCGCCGCGCCGTTTTCCTGCAGCAGCGAATGCGAGATGCGGCCGACATGCCAGAGCTGCAGCGCGATATGGCCGCCCTGGGCGTGCACCGCCTGCACCACTTTTTTCCAGCCGGCTTCCTGCGCGTCGGTGTAGATGCCGGGCGTCAGCGCGTAACCCTGGCCCTGGCGGGAAATCTGCGTGGCTTCGGTGACGATCAGGCCGGCGCTGGCGCGCTGGGTGTAGTACTCCACGTTCAGATCATTCGGCACATCGCCCGGCTGGCTGGCCCGCGAGCGGGTCAGCGGCGCCATGACGACGCGGTTGGGCAGGGTTTTTTGGCCGATCTTCAAGGGGGAAAGCAGTTTGTTCAGCATGGAGTTCCTTTGGGTAAAACAGAGTTGAAAGTGACGGTGTTGTGAATAGACCAGTCGGCTAATGGCTGGGTTAAAAAAATCCGCCGGCAAGGGCGGGGAGGAAGGGAAAGGGTGAAACGCAGAAACTGCGTCAGGCGCTCACGGGCTGCGGCAGCTTCAGCAGGCTGCAGGTCGCCGCCATGGCCGCATCCAGTGCGCTGCGCTCGCGCCTGACCTTGGTCAGCAGGGCCGCGCCCAGCCACAACTCGTACAGTGTCAGCGCCGTGTGCTGCGCATCGAGGGTTCCGGTCAGCGAGCCGTCGGCCAGGCCTTGCGCAATGCAGTTGCCCAGCCGCTCGATGATCAAATTGGTGCCGCGCAGCAAGGCCGCGCGCATCGCCTCGGACATGTCCGACACCTCGCCGCTCAGTTTCACGACCAGGCAGTTGCATTCGGCGCTCTGGCTGTCTGCGGGCGTCATCCAGCTGCGCCAGTAGCGCATCAAACGCTCTGCGGCCGGGGCGCCGTCGGGCTGAAGCAGCCGGTCAACCTGCGCCAGGTAGTCGGCCACATAGCCGTCCACCAGCGCCTCGCCAAACGCTTCCTTGGATTTGAAGTAGTGGTAGAACGAGCCCTTGGGCACCTGGGCGGTGGACAGGATTTCGTTCAGGCCCACGGCCGAAAAGCCCTTGCCCAGGATGATGCTGCGTCCGGTGTCGAGGATGTGCTGTTTGACATCGGTGTGTTCATTGCTCATGGGACGCGATTCTAGCGCCAAAATTAGACCAGTCGTCTAGTAAGGGTATGCGCGGCTGCCGGGCTGGGGCGGTTGCGGGGCACAATGGCGTTCATGAAAGCACCTCCAAGACTGCAATCCCTCGTTGAAGAGGGCCTGATCGATACCGTGGTTCGCCAGCTGATGAGCGGCAAGGAAGCGATGGTGTACGTCGTGCGCTGTGGCGACGAAACGCGCTGCGCCAAAATCTACAAGGAGGCCGACCAGCGCAGCTTTCGCCAGGCGGTCGATTACACCGAGAACCGCAAGGTCAAGAACACCCGGCAGGCCCGGGCCATGGCCAAGGGCACGAAATTCGGCCGGCAGGCCAGCGAAGCCGCCTGGCAGAGCGCCGAGGTCGATGCGCTCTACCGGCTGGCCGACGCCGGGGTGCGCGTGCCCCAGCCGCACAATTTTTGCGACGGCGTGCTGCTGATGGAACTGGTGACCGACGCGCACGGCGACGCGGCCCCGCGCCTGAACGACGTCGATTTCACGCCCGAGCAGGCGCGCCGGCACCACGCCACGCTGATCACCGAGGTGATTCGCATGCTGTGCGCCGGCATCGTTCACGGCGACCTGTCCGAATTCAACATCCTGCTGGCCGAAGACGGCCCGGTCATCATCGACCTGCCGCAGGCGGTGGACGCGGCCGGCAACAACCACGCCAGCCGCATGCTGCTGCGCGACGTGGCCAACCTGCGCAACTTCTTTGGCCGTTTCGCGCCCGACCTCTTGACCATCGACTACGGCAACGAGATGTGGGACCTGTACCAGCGCGGCGTGCTGTATCCAGAGACGGTGCTGACCGGCCATTTCAGGCGCAAGACCGGGCCGGTCGATGTCGGCGGCGTGCTGCGCGAGATTGACGACGCCAGCGCCGAGGAAGCCGCGCGCCGCGTGCGCATGGCGCAGTTCTGACGGGCTTGGAGACGGCGAAATTATTTTTCGCACCAAATGCGTGGAGTGAGTGTGAAACGGGCAAAAACAGCTTGCCTGAAGCCTGTACTCCATCAAAAGCCAAGTACATCTTGAAACAAGTAACGTCACTTTGTGTGATCTGGAATAATCGAGCCGGTCTCCGCGCTGCTGCAAAAGCCTCGCGGAGGCTGGTTTCTTGTTACATCCTGGATGGCTCATAAAGACGACGCGCGCAAGCCTTGACATCGGCTGCCATCCTGTAGATGGAATGTTGTTCCAACAACTCTACTGGATTGCAATGCCTCAAAATTTGAAAGCAATCCTGAAAACGGATGGTTCACGGTTCGCGCTGGGAACCGGCGTGCTCTACGCGGTGCTTGGATTGTTGTGGATCATTGTCTCGGATGCGGCTGTGTCGTCCATTTCCACCGACCCCGCATGGCTGGCAATGGCACAGCGCTACAAGGGATTTTTCTATGTTGGGGTGACCTCCGTGGGACTGATTTTCCTGGTCAACGCGGGCTACCGGCGGCTCTGGAATGCCGTCAGCCGCGCCGAGGCCACGGAACTGCAGGTACGGGACCTGTTCCTGCAGCATCCCAAGCCCATGTGGGTCTATGACCGTGACACCCTTGAATTCATCGCCGTGAATGATGCGGCCACCCGCTACTACGGGTATTCGCGTGAAGCGATGCTGGCGATGAACCTGGCCGATATCTGCCCGGAAGAGGACATTTCACGCCTGCATGCGCTTATGCACAGCCCGCAGGACCGGCACCGCGACATCGGCGTGGTGCGGCACTGCAAGCGCTCCGGTGAAGTGGTTTTTGTCCACCTGACGGCGCATGCGGTTGAGTTCATGCAGCGCAAGGCGGAAATGGTGATGGCCATCGACGTCACGGCCGATGTCCTGTCCAAGCATGCCCTTGAGCGCCAGGAAGCGCAGTTTCGGCAACTCCACCAAAGTCTGGCCAGCATCCTGTGGATCGCCTCGGCCGACGGCCGGACCATGCTCTATATCAGTCCGGCGCTGGAGCGCGTCTATGGTTTTGCGCCCGAGGCGATGCAGGCCAATCCGGACCTTTGGCTCCAGGTCGTCCATCCCGATGATGCGCACATTGCAAAAGCGTCCAGTGTGGAACTGATGACCGAGGGCGAAGCGAGTTGCGAGTACCGGATTCGTGCCACGTCGGGCGAGATCAAATGGGTTTCGGACCGCAAGCGGCTCATCGTCGATGCCGAGGGGCTGGTGACGATGATGGGCGGCATTCTCGAAGACATCACGGCGGCCAAGGAACACGAGGCCCTGCGCGCTGGAACGCATGTTGAACTCGAAAGGCTGGTCACGCAGCGAACCGCTGAACTGGTGCGTGTCAATGCCGAACTCGACGCGTTTGCGAGAACCATCGCCCACGATTTGAAGGCGCCGCTGGTGTCGGTGATCGGTTTCTCCCAGATTCTTCACAACCGCCATGCCGATACGCTCAAGGAAGACGGTGTCCGGCTGATCACCCGAATCGGGCGTTCGGCCCGGCAAATGGCCAGCCTGGTCAATGACCTGCTGGCCCTGTCGCGCGTGTCCAAGACCGTGCTGGTCATCGAGGACATCGACCTTGTTCCCCTGGCGCATGAAATCCTGGAAGAGCTGCGCGAGCAGGAGCCCCATCGCCAGGTCCGCTTCGAGTCGCCTGCATCGCTGCAGGTGCGCGCAGACCCGGGCCTGGTGCGGCCGCTGCTGACCAATTTGCTGGGCAACGCCTGGAAGTTCACGGGCAAGCGCGACGATGCCTGCGTTCAGCTATGCCTGGAGGGTGCGGCGCCCGAAGCGACTTTTTGTGTCAGGGACAATGGCGTGGGCTTTGACGCCGGCAACAGCGAACAGATCTTCAAGCCCTTTCAGCGCTTTCACACGCTGAGCGAATTCAGCGGAACCGGCATCGGACTGACGACCTGCGAGCGAATCGTTGCCCGGCACCATGGGCGCATCTGGCTGGAATCGACCGTGGGCGAGGGCACATCGGTCTTCGTCACCCTGGCCCCTGCCGCTCCCGATCTGCCGCATCTGGCGCCAGCATGAACGGCCGCGCCTGCCGTTCACAGCGCCCAGTCGTACTCAATCGTCAGGGGCGCGTGGTCGCTGAAGCGCTGCGCCTTGTGAATCGACGCCGAATGGGCGGTGGCGCCAAAGCCGGGCGTCGCCAGGTGGTAGTCCAGCCGCCAGCCGACGTTCTTGGCATAAGCCTGGCCCCGGTTGCTCCACCAGGTGTAGGCCTCATCGGTGGTGGCGGGATGCAGCCGGCGGTACACATCGACCATGCCGCCGCCCTGTGCCGGACTGGCTTGGGCAGGCGTGACGGGGAGGGCTGCAGAAGCTCCTTGCAAGTCAGGGCCGCGGAACCGGCTTTGCCGGGCCGCAGGCGCAGCGGCCCCCTCGGGGGGCAGCGAACCACACGCAGTGGGGAGCGTGGGGGCTACATCACCCTGCAGCAACTCGGTCATCCAGGCGCGTTCTTCGGGCAAAAAGCCGCTGTTCTTCTTGTTGCCCTTGAAGTTTTTCAGGTCGATTTCCTGGTGCGCGATGTTGATGTCGCCGCACAGCACGAATTCACGGTTGTCGCCGCCGCAGCGTTTCAGCGCCGCCAGGTGCGGATAGAGTTCGGCCAGGAAACGGAACTTGGCCGCCTGGCGCTCCTCGCCCGACGAGCCGCTCGGGAAGTAGCAGCTGATGATGGACAGCTTCGGGCTGTGCCGGCGGCCGGGGCGGTCAAAGCGCAGCTCGACATAGCGGCCTTCGGCATCGAACTCGGTCGAGCCGTAGCCGACGATCACGTCGCTGGGCTCGTGGCGGGTGTAGATGCCGACGCCCGAATAGCCTTTTTTCTCGGCAAACTGAAAGTAGCCCTTGTGTTCGGCAATGGCTTCGAAGCGCCCGCTCAGGTCAGCGGCCTGGGCCTTCAGCTCCTGCACGCAAATACAATCCGGCATGGATTGGGCAACCCATTCCTGCAGGCCCTTGCTGGCGGCGGAACGGATGCCGTTGAGGTTAAGACTGGTTAATTTGAACATGGGACTTTCAATGAATACGACGACAGGGCAGACAGGCAATCAAGGCGAGGCCATGCCACCCGAGGGCAGCCTGGCACAGGAATTCGTGCAGTTCGCGGTTGAATCGGGGGTGCTGCGCTTTGGCCAGTTCAAGACCAAGGCCGGCCGCATGAGCCCCTACTTTTTCAATGCCGGCCTGTTTGACGACGGCGCCAAGCTGGGCCGGCTGGCGCAATTTTATGCGCGCGCGCTGCTCGCCGAGGAGCAGCGCAGCGGCCTGGCGTTCGACATGATCTTCGGCCCGGCCTACAAGGGCATTCCGCTGGCCGCCGCCGTGGCCATCGAGCTGGCCCGGCTGGGGCGCAACCTGCCGTTTGCCTACAACCGCAAGGAAGCCAAGGACCACGGCGAGGGCGGCACGCTGGTCGGCGCACCGCTCAAGGGGCGGGTGCTGATCGTCGATGACGTGATGTCCGCCGGCACGGCCGTGCGCGAGTCGATTGCGCTGATCCAGGCCGCCGGCGCCACGCCGCACGCCGTGGCCATTGCGCTGGACCGGCAGGAAAAGGCGACGGAAAACGGCATTGATGTCAACCACAGCGCCGTGCAATATGTCACGCGGCAGCTCGGTCTAAAGGTATGCGCCATTGCGCGCCTGAGCGACCTGCTGCAGTATCTGTCTGTGCAAAGCAGCAGCCCATCAAGCGCGGAGGTTCTTGACGGACAGCATCTGAAAGACCATTACCAGTCCGTTCTGGCCTACCGCGAACGCTACGGCGTCAACTGAAAAAAACAAATTGCGCTTGCCTTCACTCATCCCCTTGGGCCTTGCCGGTCTGGCCTTGCTGTGCGGCGGCGCCGCTGCCCAGGACATCTATTCCTGCGTGGATGCACGAGGCCGGACCATCACCGCCGATCGCCCGATTCCCGAATGCAGCGACCGCACGCAGCGCGAGCTGTCACGCAACGGCCTGGTCAAGCGCCAGCTCGGCCCTTCGCTCACGGCGCACGAGCAGGCCGCGCAGGATGAAAAGGACAGGCAGGCCGCCGAGATTCGCGCGCGCGAAGCCGAAGACAAGCGCCGCGACCGGGCCTTGCTGCTGCGTTACCCGACACGCGCGGTGCACGACCAGGAACGCGTCGCGGCGCTGCTGCAGATCGACGAGGTCATCAAGGCCTCCAGCAAGCGCAGGGGCGAGCTGGCCGATCAGCGCAAGGCGATTGCCAGCGAACTGGAGTTTTATGCCAAGGACACGTCCAAGGCACCCGCATCGCTCAAGCGCAGGCTGGAAGAAAACGAAGGCAGCGTCGCGGTGCAGCAAAAGTTCATCGCCGACCAGGAACAGGAAAAAAAGCGCGTCAACCTGCGCTTTGACGAAGAACTGGCCAAGC
Source organism: Polaromonas hydrogenivorans (assembly GCF_040105105.1). GTDB lineage: Bacteria > Pseudomonadota > Gammaproteobacteria > Burkholderiales > Burkholderiaceae_C > Polaromonas > Polaromonas hydrogenivorans. Next base: position 172,106 of record NZ_CP157675.1, read on the forward strand.
TCAAGCAGCTCTGGGTGATGGTGAGTCCGCCCGCGAATCCCGGCGCCAGCACTACCAAGATTGGCAAGAACTGATTTTTTGAATCAAATCAGCTTCTTGCGCAATAGGATCGGGCGTTTGAAGCTATATTTTTAATAGCATTCAAGCGATCTGTCGCCAGGGCTTCAACCCAGCTTTTTCTTCAGCAGCTCATTGACCTGCGCCGGATTGGCCTTGCCCTTGGTGGCCTTCATGGCCTGGCCGACCAGCGCATTAAAGGCTTTGGCATTGCCGGCTTTGACTTCCTCGACGTTTTTTGCATTGGCCGCCAGCACGCCGTCGATGATGGTTTCGAGTTCGCCGGTGTCGCTCATCGACTTGAGGCCCTTGGCTTCGATCAGCGCGTCCACGTCCAGGCCTTCGCCGGTCCACAAGGCGTCGAACACCTGCCGGGCGGCGTTGTTGGCAATCGTGCCGTCGGCAATTCGGCCAATCAGCGCAGCCAGTTGCACCGCGCTGACCGCAGAAGCCTCAATCGATTTTTCTTCCGTGTTCAGGCGGCGCGACAGCTCGCCCATGACCCAGTTGCTGGCCAGCTTGGGGCTTTTGCTGGCGGTCGCCACGGCCTCGAAATAGGCTGCCGTGGCCTTGCTTTGCGTCAGCTGGCCGGCGTCGTATTCGGGCAACCCGTAGTCAGCCACGAAGCGCGCCGCCATCACGCGCGGCAGTTCCGACATTTCCGAGCGGGTCTTTTCCACCCAGTCCCGGCCAATCACCAGCGGCGGCAAATCCGGGTCGGGGAAATAGCGGTAGTCGGCCGCGTCTTCCTTGCTGCGCATGCTGCGCGTCTCGCCGGTGTCCGGGTCGAACAGCACGGTCGCCTGCTGGATTTCATGGCCGTCCTCGATCTGTTCGATTTGCCAGCGCACCTCGTAGTCCATGGCCTGCTGCATGAACTTGAAGCTGTTCAGGTTCTTGATCTCGCGGCGCGTGCCCAGCGGCGCGCCGGGCTTGCGCACCGACACGTTGGCGTCGCAGCGAAAGCTGCCTTCCTGCATGTTGCCGTCGCAGATGCCGATCCAGGTGACGATCTTGTGCAGCTCCTTGGCGTAGGCCACGGCTTCAAGGGTCGAGCGCATGTCGGGTTCGGTGACGATTTCCAGCAGCGGCGTGCCGGCGCGGTTCAGGTCGATGCCGCTCTGGCCGATGAAGTCCTCGTGCAGCGACTTGCCCGCGTCTTCTTCGAGGTGGGCGCGCACCAGCCGAACCGATTTTTTCTCGCCGTCCAGGAAGAATTCGACCACGCCGCCCTGCACGACAGGAATCTCGAACTGGCTGATCTGGTAGCCCTTGGGCAGGTCGGGGTAGAAGTAGTTCTTGCGCGCAAAGATGCTTTTTTCGGCAATGTGCGCGTTCACGGCCAGGCCGAACTCGATGGCGCGCTGCACCGCGCCCTTGTTCATCACCGGCAGCGCGCCGGGCAGGGCGAAGTCCACGGCGGACGCCTGGGTGTTGGGCTCGGCGCCAAAGGCGGTCGAGGCGCGGCTGAAGATTTTCGATTGCGTGGTCAGCTGGGTGTGGGTTTCAAAGCCGATGACGACTTCGTAGCCTTGCACCAGCAGGGATTTGGTGGTTTTGCTCATGCGGAAATTCCCGGTGCTTTCTGGTGCCAGTCGGTCGCCAGCTGGAACTGGTGCGCCGCGCCCAGCAACTGCGCTTCCTTGAAATAGTTGCCGATCAGCTGCAGGCCGACCGGCATGCCGCCCGCGCCGAAGCCGGCCGGAACACTCATGCCGGGCAGGCCGGCCAGGCTGGACGACAGGGTGTAGATGTCGGCCAGGTAGCTGGCGACCGGGTCGTCGGACTTTTCGCCGATTTTCCAGGCCACCGTGGGCGAGACCGGCCCGGCAATCACGTCGCATTGCGCAAAAGCGGTCTGGAAATCCTGTGCGATCAGGCGGCGGATCTTTTGCGCCTTCAAATAGTAGGCGTCGTAGTAGCCGTGGCTCAGCACGTAGGTGCCGATCATGATGCGGCGCGTGGCTTCGTCGCCAAAGCCTTCGCTGCGCGACTTCTTGTACATGTCGGTCAGGTCGGTGTAGTGCGCCGCGCGGTGGCCGTAGCGCACACCGTCGAAGCGGCTCAGGTTGCTGCTGGCCTCGGCCGGGGCAATCACGTAATAGACCGGAATCGACAGCTCGGTCAGCGGCAGGCTGACATCGACCAGCGTGGCGCCGAGCTTTTCAAACTCGCTGAGCGCGCCGCGCACGGCGGCCAGCACGTCGGGCGCGCAGCCTGCGCCGAAAAACTGCGTTGGCAGGCCGATTTTCAAGCCTTTTAGGGGCTTTGCGCTTGTCCCATCTGCATGAGTAGCTATTAAATCAGTAGCGTAATCGACGGCTGGCATGTCCAGCGAGGTCGAATCGCGGTCGGGATCAGGCCCGGCCATGCTAGAGAGCAGCAGCGCGCAGTCGAGCGCGCTGCGCGCCATCGGGCCGGCCTGGTCCAGGCTGGAGGCAAACGCCACCATGCCGTAGCGCGAGCAGCGGCCGTAGGTCGGCTTGATGCCGGTGATGCCGGTCAGCGATGCGGGCTGGCGAATCGAGCCGCCGGTGTCGGTGCCGGTCGCTGCAGGAACGAGCCGCGCCGCCACCGCCGCCGCCGAGCCGCCCGAGGAGCCGCCCGGAACGCGGCTGGTGTCCCACGGGTTTTGCACCTTTTGATAGGCGCTGTTTTCATTACCCGAACCCATGGCGAACTCGTCGCAGTTGAGCTTGCCCAGCGTGACCATGCCGGCGCCACCTGGGCCAACGCCCAGCCGGCTGACCACGGTCGCGTCAAACGGGCTGCGGTAGTGCTCCAGCATCTTCGAGCCGGCGGTGGTGGGGAAGTCGCGCGTGACGAACACGTCCTTGTGCGCCAGCGGCACGCCCAGCAGGGGCGTGCGTTCGCCGGCGGCCAGGCGCGCATCGGCGGCGCGGGCCTGCGCCAGCGACACGTCGGCGTCAAGCGCCAGGAAGGCACCCAGGCCGGCGTGCTGCCCGATGCGGTTCAGGAAATGCTGGGTGACTTCGACGCTGGAGATGTCGCCGGCGGCCAGTTTGGCGGCCAGCGTTGCCACGCCGAGGTCGTGCAGGTCGAGATGTGACGGGGTCAGGGAAGGGGTGCTCATTCGATCACTTTCGGCACAAGAAACAGACCGCGCTCGACGGCCGGTGCGCTGGCCTGGCTGGCCTCGCGCTGGTTGGGTTCGCTGGCAATGTCCTCGCGCAGGCGCAGGGCGACTTCGCCCAGCAGCGCCGCCGGGTGCGCCAGCGGCTCGACGCCGTCGGTGTTGACCGCCTGCATCTGCTCGACCAGCGCAAAAAAACCGTTCAACTGGCTCAGCGTGTGCTCGGTTTCGTCAGGCCTGAGTTCGAGCCGCGCCAGATTGGCCACGCGCTCAATGTCTTTAAATGTCAATGCCATAGGAGTTGTGAGGTGATGCGGAAGAAGGAAAATGGGCCGGGAAAACGGCATGAAAAACGGGCTGAAACCAGTTGTAACGCCTAAAAAACGGGCATTGTAGACCGCTGATTTCACAGGGATGCGGTATTATCCCGCCTTTGGCGTGAAATCAAGGCCTGATACTCCCTTTAGGCGCTTGTTAACAGCTTCAGGCCGGTTATGCAGCCTGGTCTCGTCCATCCTCCCTCGGTTACTGATTAATAATAAAAGGCGATGCTGCAACGAAGTCTGCGCATGCCCCAACTGGATTCCTGAACATGTTTGAAGCATTCCGTCGGTACTTTTCCACCGACCTGGCGATTGATCTGGGCACCGCCAACACCCTGATTTTTGCGCGCGACAAGGGCATTGTGCTGGACGAGCCCTCGGTGGTTGCGATTCGCCACGAAGGCGGCCCCCACGGAAAAAAGGTGATTCAGGCCGTCGGCCGCGAAGCCAAGGCGATGCTGGGCAAGGTGCCCGGCAACATCGAGGCGATTCGCCCGATGAAGGACGGCGTGATCGCCGACTTCGTCATCACCGAGCAGATGATCAAGCAGTTCATCAAGATGGTGCATCCGCGCCGCCTGCTCACGCCGAGCCCGCGCATCATCATCTGCGTGCCCTGCGGCTCCACCCAGGTCGAGCGCCGCGCCATCAAGGACGCGGCCGAGGCTGCCGGCGCCGCCGCCGTCTATCTGATTGAAGAGCCGATGGCCGCCGCCCTGGGCGCCGGCCTGCCGGTGTCCGAGGCCAGCGGCTCGATGGTCGTCGATATCGGCGGCGGCACGACCGAAGTCGGCGTGATCTCGCTGGGCGGCATGGTTTACAAGGGCAGCGTGCGCGTCGGCGGCGACCGTTTTGACGAGGCCATCATCAACTACATCCGCCGCAACTACGGCATGCTGATCGGCGAGCCGACGGCCGAAGTCATCAAAAAGACCATCGGTTCGGCCTTTCCGGGCTCCGAAGTCAAGGAAATGGAAGTCAAGGGCCGCAACCTGTCCGAAGGCGTGCCGCGCAGCTTCACGATTTCAAGCAATGAAATCCTCGAAGCCCTGACCGACCCGCTGAACCAGATCGTCTCGGCCGTCAAGAACGCGCTGGAGCAGACGCCGCCCGAACTGGGCGCCGACATTTCCGACCGCGGCATGATGCTGACCGGCGGCGGCGCGCTGCTGCGCGACCTGGACCGCCTGCTGGCCGAGGAAACCGGCCTGCCGGTGCTGGTCGCCGAAGACCCGCTGACCTGCGTGGTGCGCGGCTGCGGCATTGCGCTGGAGCGCATGGACCGCATGGGCTCGATCTTCACCACGGAATAAGTTTTTCCACCACGCCATTCCTCAAGTCAGTTTGATGCTGTACACCTGCAGCATGACACCAGACCGGCTTGACAACGCACCATGGCTCTAGGAACTCTCGACAGATCCCTGCCGCCCTTTTTCAACCAGGGGCCGTCGGTCTATTCCAAGCTGGTTTTCTTCGGCGCGCTGTCGCTGTTCCTGATGGTGGCCGATGCGCGCTTCAACGTCACCCAGCCGATCCGCGCCGTGATTGCGACCGCGCTGTACCCGGTGCAGTGGCTGGCCGTGCAGCCGGTGCATGCGGTGCAGGGCGCCAGCGAGTATTTCACCAGCCTGAGCCAGGCCCAGTCCGAGAGCGCGGAAGCCCGTAAAAAGCTCGCGCTGCAGTCGCTGCGCGCCGGCCAGGTCGAGGAACTGATGCAGGAAAACAACCGCCTGCGCAAGCTGCTGGAGCTGAAAGAGCAAATCACCACGCCCGTCATGGCGGCCGAGGTGCTCTACGACGCGGCCGATTCCTACACCCGCAAGGTCATCATCGACAAGGGGCAGGCGCACAAGGTCGATCTGGGTTCGCCGGTGCTCGATGAGTCCGGCGTGCTCGGGCAGGTCACGCGCGTGCATCCGCTGGTCAGCGAAGTCACGCTGGTGGTGGACCGGGAGCTGGCCATTCCGGTGCTCAATGTGCGCACCGGCGCGCGCAGCGTGGCCTATGGCGACCCGACCCTGGGCGGCAGCGGGATGGAACTGCGCTTCATGGGCAGCAATGCGGACGTGCAGCAGGGCGACCTGCTGACCACCAGCGGCGTCGATGGCGTCTATCCGCCCGGCCTGCCGGTGGCCCGGGTCAGCCGGATCGAGCACCGCGCCGAATCGGCTTTTTCTAAGATCTACTGCGTGCCGGAAGCGCTGACCGCCGGCGCGCGCCATGTCATCGTGGTCAAGCCGGTCACCTCCGACGTGGCGCTGCGCCCGCCAGTCGCCGCGCCGGTCGTGCCCGCCAAAAGGGGAAGCGCCAAATGATCATGCGTTCCGGCCAGCAACTGCTGCTGCCCGCCAGTCCGGTGTTCATCTGGTTCACCCTGATCGCGGCCTTGCTGCTCGACATGCTGCCGCTGGGGCGCATCCCCTGGATGCCCGAATTTCTGGCGCTGGTGCTGGTGTTCTGGAGCGTGCACCAGCCGCTCAAAGTCGGCATCGGCATTGCCTTCATGTTCGGCCTGGCGATAGATGTGCACCAGACCTCGCTGCTCGGGCAGCATGCCTTTTCCTACACGATGCTGAGTTTTTTCGCGGCCATGATCCAGCGCCGGCTGCTGTGGTTCACGGTGCCGCTGCAGGCTTTGCAGGTGCTGCCCCTGTTTGCCGCGGCGCATGGCGTTGAAATCATCCTTCGGCTGCTGGGCGGCGGCGTCTTTCCGGGCTGGATCGTGCTCGCGGCGCCGCTGCTGGAGGCGCTGCTGTGGCCGGTGGCCAGCGTGCTGCTGCTGGTGCCGCAGCTGCGCACGCCCGACCGGGATGAGAACCGCCCACTCTAAACATATGGCCCCCACGCTTGTCACTGCGTGTACTGCGCTGCCCCCCGAGGGGGCTGGCCTTGCTTGGGGCGGCCCGGCGCTGCGGCCGTCACCCACTGATCAAATGCATTCCTCCCCGGCACTTTTTGCCCTGCGCCGAGTCCCATCGCCATGACTGAACTCAGAAATGTTGAAGCCGACCTGTCACGCTTTCGCACCCGTGTGCTGGTGGCCGGCTTGGTGGTGTTTCTCTGCTTTTCGCTGGTGGCGTCGCGGCTGGTGTACCTGCAGGTCTATCGCCACGAAGACCTGCGCGCGCAGGCCGAGAGCAACCGCACGGCGATTGTCCCCATCGTCCCCAACCGCGGCCTGATCCTGGACCGCAACGGCATCGTGCTGGCGTCCAACTACTCGGCCTACACGCTGGAAATCACCCCGTCCAAGGTCGAGAACCTGGACGAAACCATTGCCGCGCTGGAACAGCTGGTCGATATCCAGCCCCGGGACAAGCGGCGCTTCAAGCGCCTGCGCGAGGAGTCGAAAAGCTTCGAGTCGATCCCGCTGCGAACGCGTCTGAGCGACGAGGAAGTGGCCCGGTTCGCGGCCCGGCGCTTTGCCTTTCCGGGCGTGGACATCAAGGCCCGGCTGTTTCGCAGCTACCCCTATGGCGAGCTGGGCAGCCACGTCGTGGGCTACATCGGCCGCATCAACCAGACCGAGAAAGACGCCATCGAGGAGCGCGAGGAGGAAGGCAATTACCGCGGCACCGACTACATCGGCAAGCTCGGCGTCGAGCAGAGTTTCGAGCAGCAGCTGCACGGCCAGACCGGGGTCGAGCAGATGGAAACCTCGGCCGGCGGGCGCGCCATGCGCAAGCTCGCCACCAGCCCGGCCACGCCAGGCAACACCGTCATGCTGTCGCTGGACATCGGCCTGCAAAAACTGGTCGAGGACATGTTCGGGTCGCGGCGCGGCGCGCTGGTGGCGCTGGACCCGAGGAACGGCGAGGTGCTGGCCTTCGTCAGCAAGCCGACCTTCGATCCGAACCTGTTTGTCGATGGCATCGACCAGGAAAGCTGGCAGGCGCTCAACGAGTCCATCGACAAGCCGTTGCTCAACCGGGCGCTGCGCGGCACCTACCCGCCGGGCTCGACCTACAAGCCCTTCATGGCCATGGCCGCGCTGCAGACGGGCGCGCGTTCGCCGGGCGCCATCATCAACGACCCGGGCTTTTACATGTTCGGCGGCCACCGCTTCGGCAGCCCCGAGAACGAGCGCGGCGGCGCCATGGACATGAACCGCGCGATTGTCGAGTCGAGCAACGTGTATTTTTATTCGCTGGCCAATGAACTGGGCGTCGATGCGATCCACGACTTCATGGCGCCGCTGGGTTTTGGCCAGATCACCGGCATCGACATCAATGGCGAAGTGCGCGGCGTGCTGCCCAGCCAGGCCTGGAAACGCGGCTATTTCAAGCGCGTCGAGCAGCAGAAGTGGTTTGCCGGCGAAACCATCTCGCTGGGCATCGGCCAGGGCTACAACAGCTTCACCATGCTGCAGCTGGCGCAGGCCACGGCCACGCTGGCCAACAACGGGCTCAGGCACAAGCCGCGCCTGGTGATGGGCACGCAGGACACGGTGACGCGCGCCCTGCACCCGCTGCCCGCCGACCCGCCGGTCGATCTGGGCTACAAGCCCGAGAACGTGGCCATTGTCCGCAAGGCGCTGGTCGGGGTGACGCAGGGCGGCACCTCGACCAAGGTGTTTGCCGGGGCGCAGTATCTGTCCGGCGGCAAGACCGGCACGGCCCAGGCGGTGACGATAGGCCAGAAGGACAGGTACAACAAGTCGCGGATGGAAGAGCACCAGCGCGACCATGCGGTTTACATGGCGTTTGCGCCGGCCGACAACCCCAAAATCGCGCTGGCGGTGATTGTTGAAAACGCCGGCTGGGGCGCCGGCGTGGCAGCGCCGATTGCTCGCAGGGTGTTCGACTATGTGCTGATGGGCCAGTACCCGAGCGAAGAAGACATGCTCGCGGTGCAGGCCGGACGGGCCGCCGCGCCGATTGGCAAGCCGCGCCTGGCTGCCGAGATGAATGCGCTGCTGGTGGACGATACGCCCGGCGGCTCAACGTCTGCCGCGCCGCAAAAAGCCGAACCTCCCAGCCGTGGCGGCAAGGACAAGGCTCTCCGGCCGGCAAAAGCGGACAAGGCCGCCAAGGCTGCCGCGAATCCCCCGCCCCGGAAAACCCCGCCGGCCATTCCGCTGGCGACCCAGCCCAATTAGCCCCGCTTATTTCAGGAACGCGTCAAAGCCGGTTTTCAGGATCAGCGCGCTGACCACTCCGATGAACACCAGCCGCACAAAGCCTGCGCCATGCTTGAGCGCCAGGCGCGTGCCCAGCAGGCTGCCGGCCACGTTGGCCACGGCCATGGTGAGCGCGAAATGCCACCAGACATGTCCCTTGTAGGCAAACAGGCCCAGGGCCGCCAGGTTGGTCGCGGTGTTGAGCAGCTTGGCCGAAGCCGATGCGTTCAAGAAATCGTAGCCCAGCCAGCGGACAAACAAAAACACCAGGAAACTGCCGGTGCCGGGGCCGAAAAAACCGTCGTAAAAACCAATCACCAGGCCGATGCAGCAGGCTATCCCAGTTTCGGTGCGCCCGGTAAAGCGCGGCGTGTGGTGGCGGCCCAGGTCTTTTTTCGCCAGCGTATAGGCCAGCACCGCCAGCAGTACAAAGGGCAGGGCCTTGCGCAGGAAGCCGGGGTCGATGACCGTGACCAGCCAGGCACCCGCCAGCGAACCGAAAAACCCGGCGGCAGCGGCAGGCAGCAGCGCTGACCAGCGCAGCTGGACACGGCGGGCGTACTGCGTGGTCGCCACCGCCGTGCCCCAGACCGAAGCGCCCTTGTTGATGCCAAACAGGGTGGCCGGGTGGGTGGTGGGAAAGACGGCAAACAGGGCCGGCACCAAAATCAGGCCGCCGCCGCCCACGATGGAGTCCACAAAACCGGCCAGCAGCGAGGCGATAGAAACAAGCAACAATTCCATGGCCGCGATTGTCGCATTCGTTGATTCTATTTTTTGCTATCTTATTTATAGCTATAAACGGCCGCTGAACAAGCGCAGAAGCCATTTTTTATCCATAAATAAAGAGCGGCAGGCAAAAAAAAGCGCCGGGGTTGCCGGCGCTTTTTCCGAGCAGGCCTCTTGTGCCATGCCCGCTGTTTTTTACTTCTAAAGTGTCTCCTCGTCTCCCCGCAATGCGAGCAGCAAGGCTCGATAGCAAGTCCTTGAATATAACTTGCGCACTGAGACAGTGCATCAGGGATTTCCCGTGGATGGGGAAATCCCCAGGAGTTGATCTGGTTAAAAAACCGCATGGATGCAGATTTTGCCCGCCTGTGGCTGTGCGACGGGAGGCCGTGTCGCCTGACTTTTCAGGATTTGTAGCGTATTCGACAATCCGGCACAGATCATGCTTTTTGTTACCAACTGAAAGTATTTTAAAAAGGCAGGCCCCGCATGCATGCAATGAGATGGATCGCAGTGAGTTTGTTCTTCTGGCTGTGGATGGGCCTGGTTACCCAGCAGGCCCGCGCCCAGGCGCCCGCTGGCGCCCCGCCGGCCGCACTGGCGGCCCCTGCGGTTCCGGTTTCGGCGCCGCTGAATGATGCGAGCGTGGCCAATGCCGTCATGCCCGTGGCCCCGGCTGCGCTGACGCAGCCGGGCCTGGTGGGCGCCGAGACCCTCAATGGTGCGGACACGGCCTGGATGATGACCTCGACCGCGTTGGTGCTGCTGATGACGCTGCCCGGCATTGCCCTGTTTTACGGCGGCATGGTGCGGCGCAAAAGCGTGCTCAATGTCATGGCCTGCGTCGTGGGCACCTGCGCCATTGTCAGCCTGCTGTGGTTTGCCGTCGGTTATTCGATTGCCTTCACGCCCGGCAGTGGTGCGCTGGGCCACCTTCTGGGCGGCACGGACCGGCTCTGGTTTGCCGGATTCGACTACATCAAGGACGCGCAAAAGGTCGCGGTCAGCCATATCGCGCCGAACATTCCCGAATCGGTCTATGCAATGTTCCAGCTCAGTTTTGCCATCATCACGGCGTCGCTGGTGGTCGGCGCCTTCGTCGAGCGGATGCGTTTTTCGGCCACCTTGATCTTCATGGCGCTGTGGACGGTCGTGGTCTATGCGCCGATTGCCCACTGGGTCTGGGAGCCCAACGGCTGGCTGGCGCGCCTCGGCGCGCTGGATTTTGCCGGCGGGTCGGTCGTGCACATCAACGCCGGCATTGCCGGGCTGGTCTGCGCCTACGCTCTCGGCCCGCGCAAGGGCTATGGCACCGAGCCGTTCTCGCCCTTCAACCTGGGCCTGACCATGGCCGGCGCGGGCATGCTGTGGGTCGGCTGGTTCGGCTTCAACGCCGGGTCTGCCGTGGCGGCCGACGGGCGGGCCGGCCTGGCGATGACGGTGACCCACATTGCCGCGTCCGCCGGCGCCCTGTCCTGGATGGCGGCCGAATGGCTGTCGCGCGGTCGCCCTTCGCTGCTGGGCGTGTGCTCGGGCCTGGTGGCCGGGCTGGTCGCCATCACGCCGGGGGCCGGTTACGTGTCGCCGGGGTCGGCCGTGGTCTTTGGCCTGGTCGCCGGGGTCGCCTGCTACTGGGGCGCCACCGGCCTGAAGCGCCTGCTCAACGCCGACGATTCGCTGGATGTATTCGGCGTGCATGGCATCGGCGGCATCGTGGGCTCGCTGCTCACGGGCGTCTTTGCCAGCAAGACCATTTCCGGGGTCGAGGGCAGTGTGCTGATCCAGTTCGTGGGCGCCGCAAGCGTCATGCTCTACAGCCTGGTCATGACGGGCCTTCTGTTGTGGATCACTTCCTTGTGCGTCGGCCTGCGCGTGAGTGAGACGGCGGAAATCGACGGCCTGGACATTGACCAGCATGCCGAACGCATGGGAACCTGACCGATTGGCTTACCCTGAAGGAGCTTGAGCATGAGCATGTCTTCCAATGAAAAACTGGCGATTGCCGCTCACCTGCATGTGCTGTTGCGCCGCAAGACCGGCCGCGTGACCGACACCGAATGGATGGCCAGCAACCCGGTTTACGCCGCTGAAGTCATCCGCCTGGCCCACCAAAAGGCGGCCGAGGGCGGTCATGACGACCTGGGCATCCTGGCCGACCGGCTTGAAGCGGCGATGGCTTTTCCGGATGCGCCGGTGTACAGGCCGCTGGCCCAGCGGGTGTCGGAGGCTGCAAAAGCGCACAGCGCCCGGGCCTTGAGCGCCAGGGCGCCAGCGCCTCCCGCTCCCGGCGGGGACAGTGCATTTGGCGACAGCCAGCCGGGCGTGGACGGAGCGCCAAGGCCGAATTCGCCGCGCTATGTCAAGGGGCTGCGCTGAACCAGGCGCCTTTGGCCGCTCCATGATGCGGCGGCTTTGCCGTGATGGCAAAAGCCCGCTTTTCTAAACTCGCCGATCAGATGTGAAGCCGGATTTTCTCAGGGTTTATACGAGTGTATAAATATATGATACGTTTGTATATTTAGACACCTGCAAGATCAACCTTGGGAAACCATGACAACTTCGAAAAAACTGGACCAGGCTGTCCCGCTGGCCCGTCCTTCCAAAGGGCGCGCGAACGCAGAAGCTTCGGCTGACCGCAAGAGCGACATTCTGCTGGCGGCGGAACAACTGTTTGCCCTGCACGGTTTCCATGGCGTATCGATTCGCGATATCGCCAATGAAGCGGGCGTGCAGTTTGCGCTGGTCGGCTACTACTACGGACCCAAGCTCAATCTGTACCACGAAATTTTCAGGCAGCGGGCCGGTTACGTGCAGGAGCGCCTGGCCTTTTTGGCCTCGGCGCAGAAAAATGCGGCGCCCGGGCAGTTGCTGGAAAAAATCGTCGAGGCTTTTGTCACTCCGGTGCTGGAAGTGGCCCGCGATCCGCAACGCCGAAACTTCCTGCGCCTGATTCAGCGCGGCATGGACGAACAGCTGGTGGAAGACGAGGCCGTGATTGGCAGCCTGTTCAATCCCATGGCGCATGCGTTCATTGACGCCTTCACCGCCGCGCTGCCGGGTGTAAGCCGGGGAGCCGCCGCCTGCTGCTACCAGTTTGCCCTGGGCTCGCTGCTGCACCATGTCGGCGACAAGCGTATCGAGGTGCTGTCCAGGGGCGAATTCCTGCCCTGCGACCCGCAAGCAGAAGCATTGCTGCTGAAGTTCATCACGGCAGGTATTCGCGGCGTTTTTGCGCGCTCCGCCCACTAGCCGCAGTCACGGCGATGAAAACCTTCCGGTACGGCCAGCCGCCCTAGCCACGGCGCGCCTTTAACTCCCCCCCTTTCGATTAATTTCAGAACGGTTCATGCCGTCCTGCGGGTCAACTCACGTCAAAAAAAGGTAAATCATGAAAAAAGCAGCAGTTCTTGCCACCCTCGGAGTCGCCTTGCTGGCCGCTCAAGCCCATGCACAGACCAGCGTCACCGTCAGCGGCACCGTGGACGCGTACGCCGGCAGCATGCACCTTGGTGGCGCAACGCGTCAAAACCGCGTGGAAAGCGGCGGGCTGTCAACGCCGCAAATCAACTTCGATGGTGTGGAAGACCTTGGCGGCGGCATGAAGGCCGAGTTCGCGCTGGGCATGTTTTTGCGGACCGACACCGGGGCCGGCGGCCGGTTTGACAACGACCCGCTGTTTGGCCGCCGGGCCTTTGCAGGCCTCAAGACTGATTGGGGCACCGTTCGGCTGGGCCGCCAGACCTCCAACAGCTTTCTGAACATGCTGCGAACCAATTCGCTGGGCGATTCCGCCGCGTTCAGCCCGGTCTTCCTGCATACCTTCCGCAATGCGATTGGACAGGGCGCGCAATTCCTGAGCCCTGGCGCACCGCCTGCCAGCCGTACCCTGACCGGCGCGCTGGGCACCACCGACAGCGCATGGAACAACGCGCTGGGTTACGTCTCTCCGACTGCGGGCGGCGTCACGGTTTCCGCGCTCTATGCGCCGGGAGAGGTGGCGGGCGTTGGCAACAGAAAGGAGTTGAGCGTCTTCTACGCCAACGGCCCCTTGAACCTGGCACTGGCCGTTGACAGGTTCGGGGCTGGCGCGGTGCCGCCTTCCGGCCCTGCGGCCGCAGCGCTGCAATCGCAGACCAGCGTGCAGGTCTCGGGCGCCTATGCCTTCGATTTCGCGCGCGTGAGCGCCGGCTACTTCAACCACAAGCGGGACTACGCGAGCGTGGTGGACGACAGGATCAGTACCGTCCATCTGGGCGCCAGCCTGCCCGTCGGACCCGGTGCCTTGCTGCTGCAGACCGCGCACAGCCGTCAATCCCCCAGCGTGGGCAGCACCACCAAACGCACGACGACGACGCTGGCTTACGACTACAACTTTTCCAGGCGTACCGATGCCTATGTCCTTTACATGAACGACAGGTTTGCCAGCCTGGCCTCGGGAAATTCATTGGTCGTGGGCATTCGCCACCGGTTTTAAACCGTTCAAACCGCTGCCGAACCCTAGGGTTTATACGGTCGTATATTTAATTGTACAAACGTATAATTTTTTCATTGACAGCCATCAGGAGACAAGCATGATTCAACGCCGCCGATTCTTACAAACCGCCGCAAGCCTGCCAGTGGCGATGGCTTCTGGCCTGCCGCTCATGAGCCGGGCGCAGGCGGTGCCCGAACTGGCCAGAATCCTGACCGGATTTCCCCCCGGCGGCACCCTTGATGTGCTGGCGCGCCGCGTGGCGGACAAACTGCGCGGCGCTTATGCCGCCAACATGGTGGTTGAAAACAAGCCGGGCGCGGCGGGCCAGGTCGGCATCATCACCCTGAGAGACAGCAACCCCGATGGAAGCGTTTTGCTGCTCACGCCATCGTCCATGCTGTCCATCTATCCATTGACTTATCCCCGGCTGCAGTACGGCGTCAACGACGTCAAGCCTGTTGCGCTGGGTGCTCATATCAATCATGGGCTGGCGGTGGGTCCGGGGGTGCCCGAGAGCGTGAAGACGCTCAAGGACTTTCTGGCCTGGTCAAAAGCCAATCCGGAACGCGCAAATTTTGGCAGCCCGGGGGGCGGCTCCATGCCGCACCTGATCGGGATTTTGCTGGGCAAGTTTTCCGGGGTCGAGCTTCAGCACATCCCGTACCGGGGTTCGGTGCCGGGGGTGCAGGATTTGCTGGGCGGACAGATCAGTTCCTTTTGCGGGCCGATTGGCGACTATTTGCCCTACGTTGCCAGCCAGAAACTGCGCGTGCTGGCGATTTCGAGCAAAGGCGCTTCGCCATTTCTTCCCGGTGTGCAGACCTTCAGCTCGTTTGGCTATCCGATTTCCGTGACGGAATGGTACGGTTTTTTCCTGCCTGGAAAAGCCAGCGAAGCAACCGCGCGCCGCGCATCGGCTTACCTGCAGCCGGTGCTGTCGCAGCCGGATGTGGTTGCGTATGGCCAACGGTTCGGGCTGGCCGTCACCTCATCATCCGCCGACGCGCTGGCCGATTTGCTCCAGGCCGATGTCGCGCAGTGGCAACGCCTCATCAAGCAAATCGGTTTCACCGCCGAGTCGTGATTCCGGCCTTTTGAAGGGCCAGGAAATGCGCGGAATTTCTTAAATACCAACGGAGTCAGGCATGCCACGCAAGTTTGTAGATTTATCGATTTTTCTTGAAAACGACGTCCAGTCCGACCCGCCCGGGCTGGGTCCGAAAATTGAGTATTTCACCCACAAGAACACCTACGAGCACATCGAGCCCTTCTTTCCGGGACTGCAGAAAAAAGACCTGCCCGACGGCGAGGGCTGGGCGGTGGAGCTGGTGCGGCTTTCGACCCACAACGGCACGCACCTGGATGCGCCTTACCACTTTCACAGCACCATGGACGACAAGCTGGGCGATAAAAAGCCGGCGATTGCCATCCATGACGTGCCGCTGGAGTGGTGTTTCCAGCCCGGTGTCAAGCTTGATTTCACCCGGATGCCCGACGGCTACGTGGTGCAGGCCGATGATGTCGAGGCCGAGCTGAAACGCATCAACCACACGCTGAGCCCGCTGGAAATCGTGATCATCAACACCCGCGCCGGCTCACGCTACGGCCACAGCGACTATGTGGCCGCCGGCGCGGGCATGGGCTACGAAGCCACCATGTACCTGCTGGAGCGCGGCGTGCGCCTGACCGGCACCGATGCCTGGAGCTGGGATGCGCCGTTTGTCCACACCGCCCAAAAATACCGGGAAACCCGGGACGCCTCGCTGATCTGGGAAGGCCACAAGGCCGGGCGCGACATTGGTTATTGCCACATGGAAAAAATGCACAACCTCGAAGTGCTGCCGCCCACCGGGTTTTTCATCAGCTGCTTTCCGCACAAGATTCGCGGTGCCTCGGCGGGCTGGACACGGGCCGTGGCCATTTTTGACGATGCCCTGATGGCGGCGGGCCGAGCATGAACAAATTACTCAACCACACCCACGACCCTGCGGCACGCAGCTGGCTGGAATCCGCCAATACCTTGTGTGATTTCCCGATTCAAAACCTGCCCATGGCCGTGTTTCGCACTGCAGGCAGCCATGAAGGCTTTCGCGGCGGCGTGGCGATTGGCGACCAGGTCGTGGATCTTGCCGCGCTCAGTGCTGCGGGTTTGTTGCAAGGCGTCGCCCTGCAGGCTTGTACGGTGTGCACCCAAAGCACGCTGAATGACCTCATGGCACTCGGCCCGGCGGCCTGGCAGGCCTTGCGCCATGCCCTGTTTGCGCTGCTGCACGTTCAGGCTACGCCCGCACAGCAGCAAACCCTTCGCGCCTGCCTGGTGCCCCAAAGCGTCGTCGAATACGCCGTGCCCGCCCGCATTGGCGACTACACCGACTTTTATACCTCCATTCACCACGCCCGCAATATGGGCCGCATTGTCAAGCCCGACGACCCGCTGCCCGCCAACTTCCAGTGGCTACCGATTGCCTACCATGGCCGCGCGTCCAGCGTGGTGGTCAGCGGCACGCCGTTTCACCGGCCCATGGGGCAGTCGGCGCTGCCCGGCGGCAGCCAGCCGGTGTACGGACCGTGCGCGCGGCTGGACTTCGAGCTGGAACTGGGCATGTTCATGGGCGCGGGCAATGCCCTGGGCCAAACCATTGCGCTGCCCGATGCCGAAAACCATATTTTTGGCGTTTGCCTGCTCAACGACTGGTCGGCCCGCGACATCCAGTTCTGGGAAATGACACCGCTGGGGCCTTTTCTGGGCAAAAACTTCTGCACCAGCATTTCCCCGTGGGTGGTCAGCCTGGAGGCGCTGGTGCCTTTTCGGCTGCCGTTCAGCCGCCCTGCCGGCGAGCCGCAGCCGCTGCCCTACCTGGACAGCCCCGCCAACCGTGCGCAGGGCGTGTTCGACATCCAGCTCGAAGTGCTGATTGAAACGCCGCAACAGCGGGCGCGGGTGTTGCGCACCAGCTTTCGCCACCAGTACTGGACGCTGGCGCAAATGGTGGCGCAGCACACCATGGGCGGCTGCAACCTGCGGCCCGGCGACCTGCTTGGCACCGGCACGATTTCCGGCCCCACCGCGCAAGAAGCCGGCGCCCTGGTCGAGCTGACGCAGGGCGGGCGCAAGCCGCTGGATTTGCCCGGGGGCGAGCAGCGTGCCTTTCTGCACGATGGCGACAGCGTGGTGCTGCGCGGATGGTGCGAAAAGCCCGGTGCGGCGCCGATTGGTTTTGGCGAATGCCGGGGCACGGTGCTGCCCGCGCTGGCTGGCGTTTAAATTCCGTCCCGTATCCACTGCGCCGCCTTCTCGGCAATCATCAAGGTAGGCGAGTTGGTGTTGCCGCTGGTGATCAGCGGCATGACGCCCGCATCGACCACGCGCAGCCCGCGAACGCCGCGCACCCGCAGGTGCGAATCGACCACCGCCATCGGGTCGTCGGCGCGGCCCATTTTCGTGGTGCCGACCGGGTGGAAGATGGTCGTGGCGATGTCGCCGGCCAGCCGCGCCAGGTCTTCGTCGGTCTGGAACTGCACGCCCGGCTTGAATTCCTCGGGCTGGTATTTGGCCAGCGCCCCCTGGCTGACGATCTTGCGCGTGATGCGCAGCGAATCGGCGGCCACCTGCCGGTCCTCTGGCGTGCTCAGGTAGTTGGGCGCAATCGCCGGCGCGTCTTCAAAGCGGCCGGTCTTCAGGCGTACGCTGCCCCGGCTGGTCGGGTTCAGGTTGCAGACGCTGGCGGTGAAGGCATTGAAGCGGTGCAGCGGCTCGCCAAAGGCGTCGAGCGACAGCGGCTGGACGTGGTACTCGATATTGGGATACGGCTGGTCGGGCGAACTGCGCGTGAAGGCGCCCAACTGCGACGGCGCCATGCTCATCGGGCCGGTGCGGCGCAGCGCGTATTCGAGCCCGATGCGCGCCTTGCCCCAGAGCGAATCGGCCATGGTGTTGAGCGACAGGCCCCAGCGCTTCTGGCCGGGCGCGTGCTGGATCTTGTACACCGAGCGGATCTGCAGGTGGTCCTGCAAATTGGCGCCCACGCCCGGCAAGTCCTGCACCACGGCAATCCCGTGCTGCCGCAGCAAGCCGGCCGGGCCGATGCCCGAGAGCTGCAGGAGGTGCGGCGAGCCGATGCTGCCGGCGCACAGCAGTACCTCGCCCATGTGCTCCGAGTCACGCGTCGCCAGCGCCGTGACGCGCTCCTGGCCGGTCCAGACCTCGACCCCGGTACAGCGCTGGCTGCCGTCCGGCTGCGGCTGGATCACCAACCGGCTGACCTGCGCATTCGTCCACAGTTCAAAGTTCGGCCGGCCCAGGCAGGTCGGCCGCAGGAAGGCCTTGGCGGTGTTCCAGCGCCAGCCGTTTTTCTGGTTGACTTCAAAATAGCCCACGCCTTCGTTGTTGCCCCGGTTGAAGTCCGGTGTTTGCGGAATGCCCGCCTGTTGCGCCGCCTCGGCGAAGGCATCCAGAATGTCCCAGCGCAGGCGCTGCTTTTCCACCCGCCATTCGCCGCCCGCGTTGCGGTGGCGCAGGATTTTCTGGTACGGATTGGTCTTGTCCTGCATCAGCTCGGGCGCCACGCCGCGCGCGCCGTGCAGCGCGTCGGCGCCCTTGTAATGGTCTTCGTGCAGCTTGAAGTGAGGCAGGGCGTTGTCCCAGGTCCAGGCGCTGTCGCCGGTCAGCCGCGCCCACTGGTCGTAGTCACGCGCCTGGCCGCGCATGTAGATCATGCCGTTGATGCTGGAGCAGCCGCCCAGCGTCTTGCCGCGCGGATAGCGCAGCGACCGGCCGTTCAGCCCCGCGTCGGGCTCGGTGGTGAACAGCCAGTCGGTGCGCGGGTTGCCGATGCAGTACAGGTAGCCGACCGGAATGTGTACCCAGTGGTAATCGTCCTTGCGGCCGGCCTCGATCAGCAGCACGCGCTTGGACGCGTCGGCGCTCAGCCGGTTGGCCAGCAGGCAGCCGGCCGTTCCGGCGCCGATGATGATGTAGTCGAAGCTGTGTTCGCTCATGGCCTCACCTCGCGGCCGCCAGGGCCTGGATAATTATTTGCTGTGCTCATGACGCGATGTCCCCTTTGATGCGCCAAGTATCTTCACAATGGGGTTTCATATCCAATGATTTGAGCCAAATAGCGTTATAAGTTTTGCAAATATGAGCCTGAACTTTGATCCCCAAACCTTGCGCGCTTTCGTGGCCGTGGCGCGGCATGGCAATGTCTCGCGGGCGGCTGAGCGCCTGCACCTGAGCCAGCCTGCGGTCAGCCTGCAGCTCAAGGGGCTGGCCGCCAACACCGGCTTGACGCTGTTCACCCGCACGCCGCAGGGGCTGACGCTCACGCGCGACGGCGCGGCGCTGCTGCCGCAGGCCGAAAAAGCCCTGGCGGCGCTGGCCGATTTTGCGCAGGCGGCGCTGGGGCTGCACAGCACTGTGCGTGGCACGCTGCGCATCGGCACCATTCTGGACCCCGAGTTCACCCGGCTCGGGGCGTTCCTGAAGGAACTGGTGGAGGCCGCGCCGCAGATCGACACCGAGCTGCGCCAGGGCATGAGCGGCAATGTGCTGGCGCAGATCGTCCGGGGCGACCTGGATGTGGGCTTTTACCTCGATCGGCCAGAAAAAAGTGAAGCAAATCAGGGGTTTGCGCAGGATGGACGGGCGCAGGCTGCTATTGATTTTGAAGTCATGGAGCTGACGCGCTTTACGTACCGCGTCATCGCGCCCGCCGGCTGGGGCCAGCAGGTGCAGGGCCGCGACTGGAAGGCTCTGGCCGCGCTGCCCTGGCTGGCCACGCCGCCGGCCAGCGTTCACCATCGGCTGCTGTCGCGGGTGTTTGGCGCGGCCTCGCTGACCGGCCTGGAGCCGCGCCGCGTGGCGCTGGTGGACCAGGAAGCGTCGATGCTCGACCTGGTCAAATCCGGCGTCGGCCTGAGCCTGGCGCGCGACTCCATCGCGATCCGCGAAAGCCAGGCGCATGGCCTGGTGGTGGCGGACCGGGTCAGCCTGGACTGCGTGCTGAGCTTCATCTGCCTGAAGGCGCGGGTGGCCGAACCCGTGGTGGCCAGCGCCTGGGGCGCGCTGGCGCAGGCCTGGCGATGAGCCGGCCTGCCGCCATGGCGCCACGGCCTGTGGGACAGGGCCGACTCATCCGTGGACGCGCTGACGCGCAGCATTCTCAGCGGTTACCATCACGCTTTGACCTGGCGTCCGACTGACTGACTATGCCCATGGAAGACTCTCCACCGCGAATTGAAGTCGAGCACGGCCCTGAAGGCCGGGTGCTGCTGCAGGGCGCGTGGACGGCGGCGAACCTGACACAAAAACCGGTCTGGGACGCGCTGGCGGCGCAACTCAAGGGCCTGCGCGCTCAAACCGCATCTCCCGCATCTTCCGCATCCCCCGCCGCGCTCCAGTGGAGCCTGGCGCAGCTTGAAAAGCTCGACTATCTGGGCGCCCAGGTGCTGTGGAGCGCGTGGAAGCACCACTGGCCCGCCGGCTTGCAGATCGAGCCCGAGCAGCGCGCCATGCTCGAAACGGTTGAAAAATTCACCGTCAGGCCGCTGCCGCCGCCCAGGCCTTCGTGGCTTGAGCCCGTGCTGATGCTGGGCGGGCGGCTGCTCAGCCTGCTGTCCCATGCCAAGGGCATGCTGCGCCTGCTGGGCCAGCTGCTGCTCGACATGGGCCGGCTCGTGCGGCACCCGCAGCAGGGTCCGTGGCGCGACCTCTCGGGCCATCTCTACAACTTCGGCGCGACCGCGCTGCCGATCACGGCGCTGGTGGGTTTTTTGATCGGCGTGGTGCTGGCCTACCTGATTTCGCAGCAGCTGCACCAGTTCGGCGCCGACGCCTTCATCGTCAACATTCTGGGCATTTCGCTGATCCGCGAACTCGGCCCGGTGCTGGCGGCCATCCTGATCGCCGGGCGCAGCGGCTCGGCCATCACCGCGCAGATTGGCGTGATGCGCGTGACCGAAGAGCTGGACGCGATGCGCGTCATGGGCATCGCGCGCGGCTTTCGCCTGGTGATGCCGCGTGCCATGGCGCTGGCGCTGGTGATGCCGCTGATCAGCGTCTGGACCACCCTTGCCGCCTTGCTGGGCGGCATGCTGGCGGCCGATATTTCGATGGGCGTGACGCCCGCGTTTTTCTTCAACGCGCTGCCGGCGGCCGTGAAGGTGTCGAATCTGGTGCTGGCGACCGCCAAGTCGGTGGTGTTCGGCCTGCTGATTGCGCTGATAGGCTGCCATTACGGCCTGCGTGTCAAGCCCAATACCGAAAGCCTGGGGCAGGGCACGACGGCCTCGGTGGTCACGTCGATCACCGTCGTCATCCTGGTCGATGCGCTGTTCGCGGTGCTGTTCAAGAGTGTCGGCATATGACGGTCAAGACCGAACCCGTGGTTGAAATCCGCAAGCTGTGGACCATTTTCCAGAATGACGACAAGGAAGCCGTGATTCACAAAGACCTCGACCTGACGGTCGAGCGCGGCGCCATCATGTCGCTGGTCGGCGGCTCGGGCACCGGCAAGACGGTGCTGCTGCGCCAGATGCTCGGGCTGGAAACGCCAGCGCGCGGCGAGATCACCGTGCTGGGCAAGCCGGCCGCCGAACTGGGCAAGCGCGGCGCGGCCATGCGGGTCGGCATGCTGTTCCAGCAGGGCGCGCTGTTTTCAGCGTTCACGGTGCTGGAGAACATCGCCTTTCCCCTGCGCGAACTCAACTGCCTGCCGGGCGAGCTGATCCGCGAGGCCGCCATGGTCAAGCTGCAGATGGTCGGCCTGCCGCCTGACGCGGCCGACAAGATGCCGAGCGACCTGTCGGGCGGCATGATCAAGCGCGTCGCGCTGGCCCGCGCCCTGATCATGGACCCGCCGCTGCTGCTGCTCGACGAGCCGACGGCCGGGCTGGACCCGGAAAGCGCCGACAGCTTTTGCGAGTTGCTGCGCTCGCTGCACCAGGGCATGTGCCTGACGGTGGTGATGGTCACGCACGACCTGGACACGATCTTCGAACTCAGCACCCGGGTTGCCGTGCTGGCCCAGCAAAAAGTCATCATCAACGACACGCCGCAAAAGGTGGTGGCTTTCGAGCATCCCTTCATTCGTGAATTTTTTCTGGGTGAACGCGGCCAGCGCGCCATGGCGCTGCTGACCCCTGCATCCAGCCCTATCTAGAAAGGTTTTCATCATGGAAAACAAGGCCCATGCGCTGATAGCCGGCGCGTTCGTGGTGGTGGTTGCCGCCCTGCTGGCGCTGCTGGGCGTCTGGCTCACGCGCGACAACACCCAGCGCGACCTGTATGAAATGAGCACCGCCGAAACCATCTCCGGCCTGCAGCCGCAGGCCGTGGTGCGGTTTCGCGGCGTGCCCGTCGGCAAGGTCGAGCGCATCGGGTTTGACGACAAGGTCAAGGGCAATGTGCTGATCCGCGTGTCCATCGACCGCGCCGCGCCGATGATGCAGTCCACCTTTGCCACCGTGGCGTCGCAGGGCGTGACCGGCCTGGGCTTCATCCAGCTCGACGACAACGGCGAATCGACCCAGCGCCTGGTGCCCAACGACGACGACCCGCCGCGCATCCCGCTCAAGCCGGGAACGCTGGACAAGCTGCTCAAGCAGAGCGATGCCATCTTCACCCAGGCCGAGCAGGCCGCGACGCGGATCAACCAGCTGCTGTCCAGGCAGAACGAAGAAGCCATCAACACCGCCATCACGCAGCTGGCCGAAGCCGCCAGCAGCATCAACCGCCTGGCCAAGGGCCTGGAGCCGACGGTGGCGACGCTGCCGGCGCTGTCGCGTGATTCCAGCGCGACCATGAAAGCGCTGAAAAGCGCCAGTGATCAAGTGGCCGCCACCGCAGGGCGACTGAATGAACAAGGCGGGCCGCTCGACAAGCTGAGGGACGGCGGCACGGCGCTGGCCGCAGGCGTGGAAACCTTCAGCGCGGCCACGCTGCCCAAGCTCGGCGAGGTGGCCGACGAGACGGCGCGCACCATGCGCCAGCTGCGGCGCACCGTCAACGCGGTCGATGACAACCCGCAGGCGCTGATCTTTGGCAACGGCCCGGCCGTTCCCGGCCCCGGCGAGGCCGGCTTTTCCGCCGACGGAGTAAAAAAATGATGCCCTTGAAATCCATCCAAATTACTATTAAAACAATAGCTGAAAATGCATGCCAGTCGTGCGCAAAGCCTGTTTTTTTCTTGATTTTTGCGCTCGGGCTCGTGGCCGGCTGCTCGGTGGTTGACAAGCCGACCCGCGCCGCCCTGTACGACTTCGGTCCGGGCGAGTTGCCCACCCAGGCAGGCGCGACGCCCGCGCCTGCCTTGCCGCCGCTGGCCATCGCCGACATTGCCACCTCGGGCGGCGCGCTGGACAACCAGGCGGTGCTTTACCGGCTGGGCTACCTAGACGCCCAGCAGCTGCGCCCTTATTCGCAGGCGCGCTGGAGCATGCCGCCGGCGCAACTGCTGCGCCAGCGTTTGCGCGAACGCCTGGGCCAGCAGCGCGTGGTGTTCAATGCCCGCGAAGGCGCGGCGCTGAACCGCAGCCAGAACGCCAATTTGCTGATGCTGCGCCTGGAGCTGGAGGAATTCAGCCAGCTGTTCAGCGCGCCTGACGCCAGCGTGGGCCTGGTTCGCCTGCATGCCACGCTGGTTGAAATCACGCCGGCTGGCGAAAGGCTGGTTGCGCAGCGCAACCTGTCGGTGCAGCGCCCCGCGACCCGCGCCGATGCCGCCGGGGGCGTGCGCGCCCTGACTGCGGCCACCGACGCCGCCATCGACGAGCTGGACCAGTGGCTGCGGCAACTGCCCGCGCGCTGATTGAGTTGGCTTTGCGTGGTTGGGCTGGCCGGGGGTTGCCCGGCGGCAAGTAACTTTCTTTTGCTTCGCCAAAACAAAGTCACCAAAGAAAAGGCGACCCGCAGTCCGGGTTCCTGCGCTTCGCTTCGGGCAACCTGTGCTGCGCCAGAAAAGCGGGGGTCCGCGCAAACTCGCTTCGCTCAAACAGCGCGCGGCCCTGATCCCGCTTTTCTGGCGCAGCACAGGCCCGGCCACGACGGGTTTGGGGTCGGATTCGGATTCGGATTCAGAATCGGGGAGCAGAGCGCGCATGGCGCGCTCTGTGTATTCGGCTGTTGGCTGCTGGTATTGGTTTTTCCCCCGAGCCCCCCCCTTGTCAGCGCTGAGGAGCGGAAGGCCAGACGGATAAGGGCTCGTGCTTGTCTGAGGCGATAGCCGAGTTTGCACGAGACCCCGGCTGGACTGAGCACCGCAGGGTGCCCGTAGCGAAGCGAAGGGTCGCGGACAGCAGGGTCGCCTTTCTTTTGCTTACTTTTCTTTGGCGAAGCAAAGAAAAGTGAGTCGCCGCCGGGCGACTCCCGGCCAGCCCAACCCAGAAGAGTCAACCCAGCCACAAATCAAGCACAGGATTCCGCCAAGCCAAGCCAAGCCAAGCCAAGCCAAGCCCGCAGCATGAACCTGGCCCGATAACAAACCTCAATGCCGCAGGATAGGAAACAGCTTGCCCAAGCCATCGGCCATCACTTCCACCGCCAGCGCGGCCAGGATCAGCCCCATCAGGCGTGTCATGACATTGATGCCGGTCTTGCCCAGAACCCGGGAAATCGGCTCGGCCAGCGAAAAGCACAGCGCCGTCGCCAGGCCGATCACCATCCCGTAGCCGACCAAAGTGCCGAGCTGTAAAAAAGTCTTGGCTTTTTCCGCATAGATCACCACGGTGGACATGGTGGCCGGGCCGGTCAGCAGCGGGATGGTCAGCGGCACCACCGCAATGCTGGCGCCCCGGGCCGCCTTTTCGGCGCCGTCCTCGAACTCGTTGGTCAGCGGCTTGGCTTCGGCCGGCTGGGCGTTGAGCATGTTCATGGCGCTGATCAAGAGCAGCATGCCGCCGCCGACCTGGAAGCTGGCCAGCGAGATGCCGAAGAACTCCAGGATCTGCAAGCCCAGCAGGGCGCTGACGGCAATCACGACAAAGGCGCTGAACGAGGCCACCACCACCGTGCGCTGGCGCTGCGGCGTTGAAAACCCCTGCGTGTAATGAATGAAAAACGGCACGATGGCCAGCGGGTTGACGATGGCCAGCAGCGTCACCAGGGGCTTGAAGTCCATCAGCGGCCTCCCGTCACGTCCAGCAGCGCGCCGGGGATCAAAACAAGTTGGGACAAACCAGTCTCCTGCAAAAAAAAGCAATCCCGGTTAAAAAGGGGATCGGGCTGAAAGCAGTGACTGTACTGACTTCCTGGCAACCACCGGAGAAAAAACCTTGAGCACCACCGTGGACTATTACTTCACCCCGCAAAGCCCCTGGACCTACCTGGGCCACGCGCGTTTTGCGCAGATAGCACGCGCGGCGGGCGCCACGGTTCGCGTGCTGCCGATAGACCTGGGCGGCAAGGTCTTTCCGATTTCAGGCGGGCTGCCGCTGGGCCAGCGCGCCCCGCAGCGCCAGGCCTACCGGCTGCTCGAACTGCGCCGCCATGCGGATTTCCTGGGGCTGCCGCTGCACGTCAAACCGAAGTTTTTCCCGGTCTCGGGCGATGACGCCTCGCGCCTCATCATCGCGGTCGATCTGCACGACGGCGTTGACGCCGCCATGAAGATCAGCGGCGCGATCTTTACCGCGCTGTGGGCCGAGGAGCGGCACATTGCCAGCGAAAAGGTGCTGGCCGAACTGCTCAATGAGTGCGGACTGGACGCGGCGCGGCTGGAGCAGTCCTACAGCCAGGCGGTGCAGGAGCGCTACGAGGACAATACCGGGCAAGCCATTCAAGCCGGCATCTTCGGCGCGCCCAGCTACCTGATCGAGGGCGAACTGTTCTGGGGCCAGGACCGGCTTGATTTTGTCGAGCGCAGGCTCAAGCCGGCCTGACGCTATTGAAAATGAAAACAACGATTCAACAAGGAGCTTTTTCACACCATGGGTCAATTCACCACTCTCACCGCCGCCGACGGCTTCACGCTGTCGGCCTATGTGGCAACACCCGAAGGCAAGCCGCGCGCTGCCATCGTCGTGCTGCAGGAAATCTTCGGCGTCAATTCGCACATCCGCTCGGTTGCCGACCGCTTTGCCGCAGAAGGCTACCTGATGGTGGCGCCGGCTACGTTCGACCGCGTCAAGCCCGGCGTGGAACTGGGCTATACCGAGGCCGACATGAATGCCGGCTTTGAACTCAAGACCGCCGTGGATGCCCTGCCGGGCGCCGGCGTGCTGCAGGACATCCAGGCCGCCATCGACCATGCGGCGCAGCTTGGCGGCGGCAAGGTCGGCATCATCGGTTTTTGCTGGGGCGGCCTGCTGACCTGGAAAGCGGCCTGCCTGCTCAAGGGCTTGTCCGCTGCCGTGCCTTACTACGGCGGCGGCATCACCGGCGAAGGCGAAATCGCCCGCCAGCCGCAGTGCCCGGTGATGGCGCACTTCGGCGACCAGGACCACTGGATTCCGATGGACGGCATTGAAGCGTTCCAAAAGGCACATCCCGAGGTCGAGGTGCATGTCTATCCGGCCAGCCACGGCTTCAACTGCGACCAGCGCGCCTCCTACAACGAAGCCGCCGCCAAGCTGGCGCGCGAGCGTTCGCTGGCCTTCCTGGCCGACAGGCTCGGCTGAGCGGCCCTTAAACCGAAGACGTCTTCAGCGGGCGTTCCTGCTGGGCGTGTTCTATCTGGGCAATCAGCTTTTCGGGGTGGGTGACCTGCTTGAGAAAGCGCAGCTCGGCATCACCGCTCACGTCAACCCCCACTTTTGCGGCAATTTGCTCCAGCAACTGGAGCATCTTGGTGTTTTCCTGCTCGGTCAGCAGGTTGATCTGCAGGTCCAGCTGGTTGCGCCGGTCGCTGATGCGCAGTTCATAGTTCTGGCTGATCAAAATGAAGGCCGACAGGAAAATCGCCTCCAGCGAAACAACCAGTGTCAGAAAAGTGAACGGGTAGGGGTCGAAATGATGGATGCCCGGCCACGAGTTCAGCGCCAGCCAGACGAAAAACAGCAGCACATGCAGCCAGACAAAGGGCATGGAGCCGCAAAAGCTGGCCACGAAAGCGGCGATGCGGTCGGCGCGGCTGCGTTTGGCCAGCGCCTGCTCCTCGACCCGGCGCATCGACTCCACGTTGTCCCTTGTCAGGTCATCGGCGCTGGCCTGGGTCGCGCCAGGGCCGGCATGGATGCGGGACAAAATAGACATCAGGATTCCTTTTTTTGGGGGGATTCGGCCTGGCCAGTTCAGCGGACCGTCAGGCCTTGCAGGGTGTACAGGGCATCGGCAACTGCCGCACCTTCGGCGGTATTGTCGAACAGGCACCAGACATTGGCGCCAGACCTGGCCGCCAGTTCAAGCCGGATGATCAGCGCATCGAGCACGGCGCGGTCATACGCCGAGTAATACATGCGCGGCGAGCCATGCAGGCGCACATAGACCAGGCCCGCAAAACCGCCCGGAAGGCGGCCGGCCGCATGCACCACCGGGTCGGCCAGCACCCGGCCGACCTGCCAGGCATCGAGCAGGGGATTGGCCGGCGCGCTGAACCAGCTGGCATGGCGCGTCTCCAGCGCGACCGGGCCGCCGTGGCGCTCGCGCAGGGCGTGTAAAAAGTCTGTCACCGTGCCCGCCTCGAAGGCCAGGCTGGGCGGCAATTGCACCAGCAGGCAGCCCAGGCGCTCGCCAAGGCCGTTGACCTGGCCCAGAAACGTGTCGAGCAGCCAGGCGCAATCGACGAGGCGCTGCTGGTGGGTGATGGTCTTGGGCAGCTTGACCGAAAAACGGAACTTGTCCGGCACGCTGGCCGCCCAGCGCGCATAGGTGCCCCGCTGGTGCGGCCGGTAAAACGACGAGTTGATTTCAACCGCGTTCAGGCGCGCGGCATAACGCTGCAGATGCGTGCCGGCGGCAGGAAACTCGGGCCACAGCGCACGCGGCAGGCTCCAGCCTGCGCAGCCCACCTTGATGCGGGAACCCGGAGAAAGGGTTTGATCGGGAAAGAGGCTGGCTTGCATGGCCCGCAATCATCCGGTCTTTAGCGACTGGTTCTGGCGAGGTAGCGCTTGCGCCAGAACACCGACACCACCACGACCACCAGCAGCAGCATCAAACTGAAGGTCCACCAGAATCCGGCCGAGCTGTGGATGGCCGGCAAAAACTCGAAGTTCATGCCGAAAAATCCGGTGATCAGGTTCAGCGGCAAAAACACCGCCGTCAGCGCCGTGAGGGTGCGCATGATGTCGTTGGTGCGGTGGCTCTGCGCCGAAAAATGCATCTGCACCGCCGCTTCAGCGCTTTGCTCCATGCGCCGCACATGGTGGACGACGCGCTCGATGTGTTCGAGCACGTCACGCGAGCGCACCTTGAGCAGTTCGCGCTCGCGCCGCGTGGCGGGCGAGTCGGCATCGGGCCAGGTTTCAATCGAATCGATCCAGTCCTGCAGGGCCGCGCGCTGGTCTTCGCAGATCTCGTCGAGCAGGTGCAGCGCCAGCCGGGCATCGAGCACCGAACTCCAGTTGTTGAAGCGCGTGTTCGGATTGAGCAGCTCGGACTGCCAGTGGTCCATCTGGCGCGTGAGTTCGCGGCGCAGCGCCAGGTAGCCATCGACCATCTGGTTGACGATGCGCAGCATCAGGTCGGCCGGGCTGGGCGGCAGCTTGACGCCGTTGGCCCGCGCTTCGGGCGAGGTGGCGTTGAGCAGCTTGAGCGCATAGGCTTCGCGCACGCTGCAGCCAGCCGGATGCACCGTCAGCAGCACCCGGTCAAACACCGCAAAACCCACCGGGCTGGTGTCGATGCGCTTGAGCACCGGCGGGCCGCTGCGCTTGATGGGCTGGTGCAGCGGTTCGCCGGGCTGGGACAGGTCGGTTTCGGTCTGGCCCGCCGCCAGCCGGCGAAACACCAGCATGTCGTACTGCGAGGTGTAGTCGTAATGCGAGGGCAGCTGGTTGTTCAGCAGGTCGGACACATGCAGGTCCACCAGCTGGGTGGCGCACAGGCGCTGCAGCGTCGCCTGGATGGGCGCCAGCATCACCTCGAACTCGCGCCGGGCGCAGGCAATCCAGATGAAGCCTTGCGGCGGCAATTCGGCCGGCAGGGCATCGGTTTCGATGACGCCCTGGCTGCCGGAGGTAATGGTGAAGATGCGCATGAAAGCTTAAATCTCTGGTTTCAGGGGAAAAATAAGCACTTTGCGCTTGTCCTGCTTGCCTTTATAGCTATATTTTCAATAGCAATGCGTATGCAAGCCGGTGGCATCAAGCCCGGCGCAGTTTCCTGGCCGCGTCGATGGCAAAGTAGGTCAGCACGCCATCGGCGCCGGCGCGCTTGAAGGCCAGCAGGCTTTCCAGCATCACCGCGTCGTGGTCGAGCCAGCCGTTTTGTGCGGCGGCCTTGAGCATCGCGTATTCGCCGCTGACCTGGTAGGCGAACGTCGGCACCTGGAATTCGTCCTTGACGCGGCGCACCACGTCCAGATACGGCATGCCGGGCTTGACCATCACCATGTCCGCGCCTTCGGCAATGTCCATGGCGACTTCGCGCAGCGCTTCGTCGCTGTTGCCGGGGTCCATCTGATAGACCTTTTTATCGGCCTTGCCCAGGTTGCCGCTGGAGCCAACCGCATCGCGGAACGGGCCGTAAAACGCGCTTGCGTACTTGGCGCTGTAGGCCATGATGCGCGTGTGGACCAGGTCCTGGCTTTCCAGCGCCTGGCGAATCGCGCCGATGCGGCCGTCCATCATGTCGCTGGGCGCGACGATATCGACGCCGGCCTCGGCCTGCGTCAGCGCCTGCCCGACCAGCACTTCCAGCGTCTCGTCGTTCAGGATGTAGCCGTTGGCATCCGGCAGTCCGTCCTGGCCGTGGGTGGTGAACGGGTCCAGCGCCACATCGGTCATCACGCCGAGTTCGGGAAAGCGCCTTTTGAGTTCGCGCACCACATGCGGCACCAGGCCTTCCGGATTCAGCGCTTCCCGGCCGTCTTCGGTTTTCAGCGAGGCGTCGATCACCGGGAACAGCGCCATCACCGGAATGCCCAGCTTCACGCATTCCTCGGCCACCGGCAGCAGCAGGTCCAGGCTGAGCCGCTCCACGCCGGGCATGGAGGCAATCGGCTCGCGCCGGTGCTGGCCGGCCAGCACGAACACGGGGTAGATCAGGTCGTGCGCCGTCAGGGCGTTTTCACGCACCAGGTTGCGCGTGAAGCTGTCACGGCGCAGGCGACGGGGGCGACCCATCGGGAAGGGAGCGAAGTTGGAAGCGTGAAAGGTCATGGGGGCAAATTGTGCCAAAGCTTTGTATCTAGCCCGGATTATTTGGAAAGTGCTCTTCTTCCTAGCAGAATTCACTTCTATTTACATGAAATTACCTGCTATTTCTGACAGGTGCCATGGAAGTTTAATACCATGGGTTTAGAATTAAATGGTGTGGTTTCCAGTGTATGGACGGCTGCATCCCGCTTTTCCTCCCTGAGCGGGGCCTTGGCGTGTGACAGCAAAAAGGCATTTATCCCGGCTGGCCAGCAGGTCGCCGGGATTTTTTTTGGCCGCATAAATATCCGGGTTTGCACTCTTCACAACGGCCCGCTTGCGGTGACCAAGGCCAGGTCAGGAAATGGCCGGGGCTAAACTAGGCGGATGCTCTGGGTCAAATCCTTTCACATCGTTTTCATTGCCAGCTGGTTTGCCGGGCTTTTCTACCTGCCGCGTATTTTCGTCAACCTGGCCATGGTGCCGCCGCAAAGCATCGCCGAGCGCGAGCGGCTGATCCTGATGGCCGGAAAGCTGATGCGTTTCACCACCATCCTGGCCATTCCGGCCGTGGCCCTGGGCCTGTGGCTGTACCTGGGTTACGGCATCGGGCGCGCGCCGGGCAGCTACTGGATGCATGCCAAGCTGGCCGTGGTGGTGTTGGTGATCGGCTATCACCATGCCTGCGGCCGGATGCTGGCCAAGTTCGTGGCCAAGCGCAACACCCGCAGCCATGTCTGGCTGCGCTGGTTCAACGAAGTGCCGGTGCTGCTGCTGGTGGCCGCTGTCATTCTGGTGGTGGTCAAGCCGTTCTGACGGCTCGCAGCCCATCTACACGACGTGGCAAACATTCCCCCACCAGCAGACGCAAGCAGTCCGGCTTTGCCGGATGCCATGCGTCGCCCCCTGCAAGGGGGGGCGGAACTACACGCAGCGAAGCGCAGTGAGGACGTCGGGGGTGTGCCACATTCCGTCGGGGATGGGCAAAAGACCACCGCCTGGCCGCTGGCCCTGGTGCTGGTGTGCCTGATCATTTATGCCAGCCTTTATCCGTTTTCGGAGTGGCGCAACCAGGGCATTTCGCCGCTGCGTTTCCTGACTTCGCCATTGCCCAAATACTGGACCGGTTTTGATGTCGGCACCAATTTGCTGGGTTATGCGCCGCTGGGTTTTTTGCTGGCCCTGTCGGCGCTGCGCAGCCGGCGCGTCGCCTGGGCGGTCAGCGTGTCGGTTCTTGGCGCTGCAATACTGTCGCTGACGATGGAATCGCTGCAGAGTTATTTGCCGTCGCGCATTCCTTCCAATGTCGATCTGGCGCTGAACACGCTGGGCGCCTGGCTGGGCGCCTGCTGCGCCCTGGCGCTGGAGCGATCCGGGCTGGTGGGCCGCTGGGGCCGCGTGAGGGCGCGGTGGTTTTCGCCCGATGCGCGCAGCGTGCTGGTGCTGTTGCTGCTGTGGCCGCTGGCCTTGCTGTTTCCGGCTGCGGTGCCGATGGGCTTGGGCCAGGTGTTCGAGCGGCTGGAGACGGCGCTGGCCGATGCGCTGGCCGACACGCCTTTCCTGGAGTGGATGCCGATGCGCGAGGTCGAACTCCAGCCCCTGGTGCCTATCGCCGAACTGGTCTGCGTGGCGCTGGGCGCGCTGATTCCCTGCCTGCTCGGCTATTGCGTGATGCGAACGCTGTGGCAGCGCGGGGTGTTTGCCGCAGCGACGATTGCGCTCGGCCTGGGCGCGTCAGCCCTGTCGGCGGCGCTCAGCTACGGACCGGAACACGCCTGGGCCTGGCTTGATGCGCCGGTACGGGTCGGCATCGGACTGGCCGTGGTACTGGCCGTGCTGCTGCTGGCCTTGCCGCGCCGCGTTGCCGCCGCGCTGGCGCTGCTGGCGCTGGCCATTCACCTGAGCCTGCTCAACCAGGCGCCCGCCGACCCTTACTTTGCCCAGACGCTGCAAATCTGGGAGCAGGGCCGGTTCATCCATTTCTATGGCCTGGTCCAGTGGCTGGGCTGGCTCTGGCCGTATGCGGCATTGACCTGCCTGGTGGCAAGGCTTTCCGGCCACGAACCGCAAGCAGCCGCTGAAAAGTAAAATCGCCCGATGACTCTTGCTGCCACCCAAACCACTTCGTCCGATGCCGCCAAGCCGGACTCCTATTACGAACGCCACATCTTCTTTTGCCTGAACCAGCGCACCGGCGAGTCGTGCTGCGCCGACCAGGGCGCGCAGCAGGCGTTCGACCGCTGCAAGTCGCTGGTAAAAGCCGCCGGGCTGGCCGGGCCGGGAAAAGTGCGGGTCAACAAGGCTGGTTGCCTGGACCGCTGCGCCGGCGGCCCGGTGGCGGTGGTCTATCCGGAGGCGGTCTGGTACAGCTATGTGGACGCCAGCGACATCGACGAGATTGTCGAGTCGCACCTGAAGAACGGCCAGGTGGTCGAGCGCCTGCTGACGCCGCCGCATCTGGGGCGCTGAAACGTGCCCGCCGCGTGGCCCGCATCAAAAACAAGCATCATTTATGCCTTTTGCGCAATAACAGCGGGCGCAGTAAGCTATTATTTGTATAGCAAGTTATCGGCTCGAAAGCATTTCTCATGAACTCTAAAACCCAAAAGTCCAGCATCGCAGGCCCGGCCGGCGCGCTGGACATTGCGCTGGACCTGCCGGCTGGTGAATCACGCGGCATCGCCGTGATTGCCCATCCGCATCCGCTGTTCGGCGGCACGCTGGACAACAAGGTGGTGCAGACCCTGGCGCGGGCTTTCGTGCAGACCGGCTGGACGGCCGTGCGCTTCAACTTTCGCGGCGTCGGCGGCAGCGCCGGCAGCCATGACGAAGGCCGGGGCGAACTGGAGGATTTTCTGGCGGTGGTGCAGCATGTGGCGCCCGCTGGCGAAGGCCAGGCCACGCTGGCGCTGGCCGGGTTCTCGTTCGGCGCTTTTGTCACCACCCATGCCTTTGAGCGCCTGCATGCCAGCCGCCCGATTGAAAAGCTGGTGCTGGTCGGCACCAGCGTCAGCCGCGCCCCCGCCGCGCCGGTGGATGCCGCCGCGCACAACAAAACCCTGGTGGTGCATGGCGAGCAGGACGACACCGTGCTATTGGCCGCCGTGATGGACTGGGCGCGTCCGCAGGCACTGCCTGTTACGGTTGTGCCGGGGGTCGGTCATTTCTTTCATGGACAATTGCCGCTGCTGAAAAATCTGGTGATTCGCCACCTGGCTTCGCCTGCGGTTTGAATCTTTTTGATCCTGCGCGGTCTGTCGTTACTTCTGCCCTCCTTTTCTGAATTTCATCAACCGGTTTTTTTCCATGCAATGCTTCCTCAAGGCCCCCGCCGGCCTGCGCGGCCTCGCCGCCACCTTCGTCCTGCTTGTCTCGGTGGCGCTTCCCGCCGCACATGCCCAGGCACCGCAGGCGCCTGAAATCGCCGCGCGCTCCTATCTGCTGCTCGACGTCACGGCCAACCAGATCCTCGCCGCCAAGGACATCGATTCTCCGGTCGAGCCAGCGTCGCTGACCAAGCTGATGACCGAATACCTGGTGTTCGATGCGCTCAAGTCCAAGAAAATCACCCTTCAGCAAACCTTCGGGGTCAGCCCGCGCGCCTGGAAAATGCCGGGTTCGCGCATGTTCATCGACCCGAAAATGCAGGTTCCGGTCGAAGACCTGATCAAGGGCATGATCGTGCAGTCGGGCAACGACGCCACCATGGCGCTGGCCGAGGGCGTGGGCGGCACGGCCGAGCATTTCGTGGAACTGATGAACCAGCAGGCCAAGGCGCTGGGCATGAAATCGACCAGCTACAAAAACCCCGAAGGCCTGACCGAAGCCGGCCACATCACCACGGCGCGCGACCTGAGCATTTTGTCCACCCGCCTGATGAGCGACTTCCCTGACTACATCGGCTACTCGGCCATCAAGAAGTACCGCTACCCCGGCACGCCAGCCACCAACGACACCAACCGCAACACGCTGCTGTTTCGCGACCCGACGGTCGATGGCCTGAAAACTGGCCATACCAATGCCGCCGGCTATTGCATGATTGCCACGGCAAAGCGCGAATTTCCCAATCTCGGCGCAGACGGCAAGCCCGGCGGCCGGCGCCTGCTGGCCATCGTGCTGGGAACCACCAGCGACAGCGCCCGCGCCACCGAGTCGCAAAAACTGCTGAACTGGGGTTACACCGCCTTCGAAGCGGTCAAGCTGTTCGATGCCGGCCAGGCGGTGGTGACGCCCGCGGTCTGGAAAGGCAAGGACGCGGTCGTCAAGCTGGGTCGTCCCGAAGCGATTGTGGTGGCCGTGACGGCCGGCAGCGCGTCCAAGCTAAAAACCCAGGTGGCCCGGCCCGAGCCGCTGGTCGCGCCCTTCAAGAAGGGCCAGCCGGTGGGCAGTCTCAAGATCATGCTGGGCGACAACCCAACGCCCATGGCCGAAGTGCCGTTGGTGGCGCTGGAAACCGTCGAAGAGGCCGGCATCCTGGGTCGTGCCTGGGATTCGATCCGGCTGTGGATCAAGTAATAAAGAGGCTGCTGGTGCGCCTGTTATCAGGCCGAACTTGAGCCTTTTTGCCATCCGGCTTATACTAGAAGGCTTTTCCGCTTTTGGTGCGGGAAAGTTTTCCGTATTTTTATATCGTTTTCCAGACGTTTAGGGACGTTTTCAATGCCAACCATCAATCAATTAGTTCGTCAGGGGCGCGAGGTCGAAAAGATCAAGTCAAAAAGCCCCGCGATGGAAAATTCTCCACAGCGCCGCGGTGTTTGCACCCGTGTGTACACCACGACGCCTAAAAAGCCAAACTCCGCTCTGCGTAAAGTCGCCAAGGTGCGCCTGACCAACGGGTTCGAGATCATTTCCTACATCGGCGGCGAAGGCCACAACCTGCAGGAACACAGCGTCGTGCTGGTTCGCGGCGGCCGGGTCAAGGATTTGCCGGGTGTGCGTTACCACATCGTTCGTGGCTCGCTCGATTTGCAAGGCGTGAAAGACCGCAAGCAGTCGCGTTCCAAGTACGGCGCGAAGCGTCCAAAGGCCAAATAAGCCACTCGGTTCGAACCTTGCGGTTCGCGCCAGAAAATGTCGTGAGTTGTCATGACTATTTTCAAAAAAACAGGTGCTTGACTCATCCTGGCCGATGTTTTGAGCGAAGTGACCCAAGTGCAAGTTGTTTGCGCCGGTCGAGTAAGTGAGGGTTTGCTAACTCTCGCGGTGTTGCCCAAAGCAGCGCCAACTGAAGCAAAGAGGTGAAAAAATGCCACGTCGTCGCGAAGTCCCTAAACGTGAAATTCTTCCTGATCCAAAATTTGGCGATGTCGATCTTGCCAAATTCATGAACGTGATCATGCAAGGCGGCAAGAAAGCCGTCGCAGAGCGCATCATTTATGGCGCTCTGGAGCAAATCGAGAAAAAGAACCCCGGCAAAGATCCGCTGGAGGCTTTCCACATGGCCATCGGCAACATCAAGCCCATGGTTGAAGTGAAGTCCCGCCGCGTCGGTGGTGCAAACTACCAGGTGCCGGTTGAAGTGCGTCCTGTCCGCCGTATGGCGCTGGCCATGCGCTGGCTCAAAGAAGCTGCCAAGAAGCGTGGCGAAAAATCGATGTCATTGCGCCTGGCCAATGAATTGATGGAAGCTACCGAAGGCCGTGGCGGCGCCATGAAAAAGCGTGACGAAGTTCACCGCATGGCCGAAGCCAACAAGGCGTTCAGCCACTTCCGCTTCTAAGTCAAATCGATTGCAGTGTTGACTGCGCGTATTTGACGGGTTGCCGCCGGTCATTCAGGGTTACCAAAAGACCTTGACTCCTGGCGGTTCAACCCCAACTCCTGCCGGCTCGGTGCCAAAAGCGCCCAGCCGGCAGACGCGTAGAAAAACAAGAGAAATATCTTGGCAACGAGTCTTTGTTCGCAACATCGAACTGAAAGTTATTTATGTCCCGCGCTACCCCCATTAAAAACTACCGCAATATTGGTATTTCCGCGCACATTGATGCCGGCAAGACCACCACCACCGAGCGGATTCTTTTCTACACCGGCGTGAGCCACAAGATTGGCGAAGTTCACGATGGCGCGGCCACGATGGACTGGATGGAGCAGGAACAAGAGCGTGGCATCACGATCACCTCCGCTGCGACCACCTGCTTCTGGAAAGGCATGGACAAGTCCTTCCCCGAGCACCGCATCAACATCATTGACACCCCGGGCCACGTTGACTTCACGATTGAAGTCGAGCGCTCGATGCGCGTGCTTGACGGCGCCTGCATGGTTTACTGCGCCGTCGGCGGCGTGCAGCCCCAGTCCGAAACCGTCTGGCGCCAGGCCAACAAGTACAAGGTGCCACGCCTGGCCTTTGTCAACAAGATGGACCGCACCGGCGCGAACTTCTTCAAGGTCGTCGAGGGCATGAAGCTGCGCCTGAAGGCCAACCCTGTTCCTATGGTCATCCCTATTGGCGCTGAAGAAAACTTCACTGGCGTCGTGGACCTGATCATGATGAAGGCGATCATCTGGGATGAAGCTTCGCAAGGCATGAAGTTCGAATACCGCGATATTCCTGCGGACTTGGTGGATTCGGCCAATGAGTGGCGCGAAAAGATGGTCGAGGCTGCTGCTGAAGCCAACGAAGAGCTCATGAACAAATACCTCGAAGAGGGTGATTTGAGCGAAGAAGAGATCAAGTTCGGTATTCGCACGCGCACCATTGCCAGCGAAATCCAGCCCATGTACTGCGGCTCGGCCTTCAAGAACAAGGGCGTGCAGCGCATGCTCGACGCCGTGATCGACTTCATGCCTTCGCCCATTGACATTCCGCCAGTCAAGGGCACTGATGACGATGAAGCGCCAGTCACCCGCAATGCGGACGACTCCGAAAAATTCTCGGCACTGGCCTTCAAGCTGATGACCGATCCGTTTGTGGGTCAGCTGACCTTTGTTCGCGTGTACTCCGGCGTGCTGAAAAAAGGCGACACCGTTTACAACCCCATCAAGGGCAAGAAAGAGCGCATTGGCCGTATCGTGCAGATGCACGCCAACGAACGTCAGGAAGTCGGCGAAATCGTCGCTGGCGACATTGCCGCCTGCGTCGGCCTGAAGGATGTGACCACCGGCGAGACGCTGTGCGATCCCGATGCCATCATCATGCTGGAACGCATGGTCTTCCCTGAGCCGGTGATTGCGCAGGCCGTGGAACCCAAGACCAAGGCCGACCAGGAAAAAATGGGCATCGCCCTGCAACGCCTGGCCGCTGAAGATCCATCGTTCCGCGTCAAGACCGACGAAGAATCGGGCCAGACCATCATCGCTGGCATGGGCGAGTTGCACCTGGAAATCATCGTTGACCGGATGAAGCGCGAATTCGGCGTGGAAGCCAATGTTGGCAAGCCGCAAGTGGCCTACCGCGAAACCATCCGCAAGACGATTGAAGATGCCGAAGGCAAGTTCGTTCGTCAGTCCGGCGGCAAGGGCCAATACGGCCATGTGGTGCTCAAGATCGAGCCGAACGAGCCTGGCAAGGGCATCGAGTTCATCGACGCGATCAAGGGCGGTGTGGTTCCTCGCGAATACATTCCTGCGGTCGAAAAGGGCATCAACGAAGCCGTGACGGCTGGCGTGCTCGCCGGTTACCCGGTGGTGGACGTCAAGGTCACGCTGCACTTCGGCTCTTACCACGACGTGGACTCGAACGAACTCGCGTTCAAGATGGCCGCGATTTTTGGCTTCAAGGAAGGCTGCCGCAAGGCCGGTCCAGTCATTCTTGAGCCGATGATGGCCGTTGAAGTCGAGACGCCTGAAGACTATGCTGGCAACGTGATGGGCGATCTGGCCTCACGCCGCGGCATGGTGCAGGGCATGGAAGACATGCTCGGCGGCGGCAAGGTCATCAAGGCTGAAGTGCCCTTGTCCGAAATGTTCGGCTACTCGACCACGCTGCGCTCTGCGACGCAAGGCCGTGCGACCTACTCGATGGAGTTCAAGCACTACACCGAAGCGCCGCGCAATGTGTCCGAAGCCATCATGGCTGCCCGCGCGAAGTAAACCCAAGCCGATGCTGGCGCCAAAAGCGCCGGCATCAAAAATTTTCCTGTCTGCGATTGTGTGCCCCCCACTGCCCGTGGTGATGGAACCAGCAACACAGTGCAGACATTAAACCGTACACGGGCGAGTTCTTTATCTGGAGATAAAAATGGCAAAAGAGAAATTTTCGCGGACTAAGCCGCACGTAAACGTCGGCACGATTGGCCACGTTGACCATGGCAAGACCACGCTGACGGCAGCGATTGCGACCGTGCTGGCCGCCAAGTTCGGCGGCGAAGCCAAGGCGTACGACCAGATCGACGCGGCACCGGAAGAAAAAGCGCGCGGCATCACCATCAACACCGCCCACGTCGAGTACGAAACGGCTGCCCGCCACTACGCCCACGTTGACTGCCCAGGCCACGCCGATTATGTGAAGAACATGATCACCGGCGCGGCGCAGATGGACGGCGCCATTTTGGTCTGCTCGGCCGCCGACGGCCCGATGCCCCAGACCCGCGAGCACATCCTGCTGGCCCGCCAGGTGGGCGTGCCTTACATCATCGTGTTCCTGAACAAGTGCGACATGGTCGATGACGCCGAGCTGCTCGAACTCGTCGAGATGGAAGTGCGCGAGTTGCTCGACAAATACGATTTCCCTGGTGACGACACCCCCATCATCCACGGCTCGGCCAAGCTCGCCCTCGAAGGCGACAAGGGTCCGCTGGGCGAAGAGGCCATCATGAAGCTGGCCGACGCTCTCGACAACTACATTCCACTGCCAGAGCGCGCTGTTGACGGCGCCTTCCTGATGCCCGTGGAAGACGTGTTCTCCATCTCCGGCCGCGGCACCGTGGTGACCGGCCGCATCGAGCGCGGCATCATCAAGGTCGGCGAAGAAATCGAGATCGTCGGTATCGCTGACACGCAAAAGACCATCTGCACCGGCGTGGAAATGTTCCGCAAGCTGCTCGACCAGGGCCAGGCTGGCGACAACGTCGGTATCTTGCTGCGCGGCACCAAGCGCGAAGATGTGCAGCGCGGGCAAGTCCTGTGCAAGCCCGGCTCGATCAAGCCGCACACGCACTTCACCGGCGAGATCTATGTCCTGTCGAAAGACGAAGGCGGCCGTCACACGCCTTTCTTCAACAACTACCGTCCCCAGTTCTACTTCCGCACGACGGACGTGACCGGCGCGATCGAGTTGCCAGAAGGCAAGGAAATGGTCATGCCAGGCGACAACGTGTCGATCACCGTCAAGCTGATCAACCCGATTGCCATGGAAGAAGGCCTGCGCTTCGCCATCCGCGAAGGCGGCCGTACCGTGGGCGCTGGCGTTGTGGCCAAGATCCTCGCGTAATTCCCCAGAACAACCCAAGGAATTACCATGGCCACCAAGCAAAAAATCCGTATCCGTCTCAAAGCGTTTGACTACAAACTGATTGACCAGTCAGCCGCCGAGATCGTTGACACCGCCAAGCGCACCGGCGCGATTGTCAAGGGACCCGTGCCCCTGCCAACCCGCATGAAGCGTTTCGACATCCTGCGTTCGCCCCACGTCAACAAGACGAGCCGCGACCAGCTGGAAATTCGTACGCACCAGCGTCTGATGGACATCGTTGACCCCACGGACAAGACCGTTGATGCGTTGATGAAGCTCGATCTGCCTGCTGGCGTGGACGTCGAAATCAAGCTGCAGTAAACGAAAACTGAAGCAGGCGTGAACGTGTTGGGTGAAAACCCAACACCATGGCTTCTTTAATTTCTTCTGGTCTAGCGCGGATTTGCCATTTTTGGCAGTCTGCGCTATACTTTTGGGCTGGCCTAAATTCGCCATGAGAAATCATATGAATTTAGGGGCAGTTTTATTAACAGTCTTTCACATCAAAACGCTTGCCACCAATTGAAGTGGCAACGGTGGAAGTTACGAAAGAAAATCATGAGTCTGAGCAACTCCCTCGGGTTGCTGGGCCGCAAGGTGGGCATGATGCGTCTGTTCACTGATGATGGGGACACAGTTCCTGTCACAGTGGTGGATGTGTCAAACAACCGCGTGACCCAGGTTAAAACCGAAGCAAATGACGGCTACGATGCCCTCCAAGTGGCATTTGGTTCGCGCAAAGCATCGCGCGTGACCAAGCCTGAAGCCGGCCACCTTGCGAAAGCAGGCGTTGAAGCTGGTGAAATCCTGAAAGAATTCCGCGTGACGGCTGACGTTGCTGGTAAATACGCCGCTGGTGCCGTTGTGCCCGCTGCTGATATCTTTGCTGTCGGCCAGTTGGTGGATGTGCAGGGTACTTCCATTGGTAAAGGCTTTGCCGGCACCATCAAGCGTCACAAGATGAGTTCGCAGCGCGCGTCGCACGGTAACAGCCGTTCGCACAACGTTCCCGGCTCCATCGGCATGGCGCAGGATCCTGGTCGCGTGTTTCCTGGTAAACGCATGACGGGTCATCTGGGTGATGTCACCAAGACCACGCAAAACCTCGACATCGTGCGCATTGACGAAGCCCGTCAACTGCTGATGATTCGCGGCGCCGTACCTGGTTCCAAAGGCGGTTTTGTGACGGTTCGCGCCGCCATCAAGGCCAAACCAACCGCTGCCAAAGGAGCGAACTGATGCAGGTCGAACTCCTGAATGACCAGGGTCTGTCATCGTCCAAAGTGGACGTGTCCGACACCGTTTTTGGTCGCGAATACAACGAAAGCCTGATTCACCAGGTGATCGTGGCCTTCCAGGCCAATGCCCGTCAGGGCACCCGTGCCCAGAAGGACCGTGAGCAGGTCCGTCACTCGACCAAGAAGCCTTTTAAACAAAAAGGTACTGGTCGCGCACGTGCAGGTATGACGTCTTCCCCGCTGTGGCGCGGAGGCGGTCGTATTTTCCCGAACATGCCTGATGAAAACTTCACGCACAAAATCAACAAGAAAATGTATCGCGCCGGCATGGCTTCGATCTTTTCGCAGCTGGCGCGCGAAGGCCGCTTGGCTGTGGTTGATTCCCTGACCGTGGATTCACCCAAGACGAAAGTTTTGGCTGACAAATTCAAGGCCATGAACCTCAACTCGGTGCTGGTGATTGCTGATCAGGTTGATGAAAACCTGTACCTGGCATCGCGCAATCTGGTCAACATCCTGGTTGTCGAGCCCCGCTATGCCGACCCGCTGTCGCTGGTGCACTACAAAAAGGTGCTCGTGACCAAGGCCGCCATGGACCAACTCAAGGAGATGTTCGCATGAGTGCAGCCAACAAATTCAATAGCACCCAAGTCAAATTTGACGAAGGCCGCCTGATGCAGGTGCTGGTCGCTCCCATCGTGTCCGAAAAAGCCACGATGATTGCGGAAAAATCAAATTCGGTCACCTTCAAGGTTCTGCAGGACGCTACCAAATTTGAAATCAAGGCCGCCGTGCAGTTGATGTTCAAGGTGGATGTCAAGGCAGTGGCTGTCGTGAACATCAAAGGCAAGACCAAGCGCTTTGGCAAGTCTGTAGGCCGCCGGGACAACCTGCGCAAAGCCTATGTGACGCTGCAGGCCGGTCAAGAGCTGAACCTCGGTGGGGAGTCCGCATAATGGCCGTCATTAAGATGAAACCCACCTCGCCGGGTATGCGCGGCATGGTGAAGATTTCCCGGGATCACCTGCACAAGGGTGAACCTTACGCGCCGCTGCTCGAACCCCAGTTCCAGCACTCCGGCCGTAACAACAACGGGCACATCACCGTGCGCCACAAAGGCGGCGGTCACAAGCACCACTACCGCGTGGTTGACTTCAAGCGCAACAAGGATGCCATTCCGGCCAAGGTCGAGCGTATCGAGTACGACCCCAACCGCACGGCCCATATTGCCCTGATTTGCTACGCCGACGGCGAGCGCGCCTACATCATCGCCCCTCGCGGCCTTGAAGTTGGCGCCACGATCCTCAGCGGTTCCGAAGCACCGATTCGCGTCGGTAACACGCTGCCGATCCGCAACATCCCTGTGGGTTCCACCATCCATTGCATCGAGATGCAAATCGGCAAGGGCGCGCAAATCGCGCGTTCCGCCGGTACATCGGCGACGCTGCTGGCCCGTGAAGGCACCTACGCCCAGGTGCGCATGCGCTCCGGTGAAGTTCGCAAGATCCACATCGAATGCCGCGCCACCATCGGTGAAGTCGCCAACGAAGAACACAGCCTGCGCCGCCTCGGCAAAGCCGGTGTCAAGCGCTGGATGGGTATTCGCCCGACCGTTCGCGGTGTGGTCATGAACCCGGTCGATCACCCACACGGTGGCGGCGAAGGCAAGACCGGCGAAGGTCGCCATCCTGTCGATCCATGGGGTAACCTGACCAAGGGCTACCGCACCCGCAACAACAAGCGCACGCAAGTGATGATTGTTTCGCGTCGCAAGAAGTAAGGGCAGGAAATGACACGTTCACTCAAAAAAGGTCCCTTTGTCGACCATCACTTGGTAGCCAAGGCTGATAAAGCCGTTACCAATAAAGACAAAAAGCCGATCAAGACCTGGTCGCGCCGCTCCATGATCCTGCCCGAGTTCATCGGCCTGACCATCGCCGTGCATAACGGCAAGCAGCACGTCCCTGTCTACATCACCGATCAAATGGTTGGCCACAAGCTCGGCGAGTTCGCACTCACCCGGACTTTCAAAGGTCATCCGGCTGACAAAAAAGTTGTGAGAAAGTAAGGAAAGACCATGGAAACACGTGCAACCCTCCGGGGCGTTCGTCTGTCGGTCGACAAGGGCCGTCTGGTCGCTGACCTGATCCGCGGCAAGAAAGTGGATCAAGCGCTCAACATCCTGAATTTCACGCAGAAAAAAGCTGCTGGAATCATCAAGAAGGTTGTGGAGTCCGCCATCGCCAACGCTGAACACAACGACGGTGCAGATATCGACGAGTTGAGGGTGAAAACCATCTACGTCGAGCAAGGCGCCACGCTCAAGCGTTTCTCCGCGCGCGCAAAAGGCCGCGGCAACAGCATCAGCAAGCCTACGTGCCATGTGTACGTGGTCGTTGGCAACTAAGGGCAGCAGGATATGGGACAAAAAATTAACCCAACCGGTTTCCGGCTGTCAATTAGCCGCAACTGGTCCAGCCGCTGGTACGCCAACAACCGTGACTTCGCCGGCATGCTGGCTGAAGACATCAAGGTGCGTGAGTACCTGAAGAAGAAGCTCAAGAATGCCGCAGTTTCGCGCGTTCTGATCGAGCGTCCCGCCAAGAATGCCCGCATCACGATTTTCTCGGCTCGTCCGGGCGTCGTGATCGGCAAAAAAGGCGAGGACATCGAAGCCCTCAAGAAGGAACTGAGCCGCCAGTTGGGCGTGCCGGTTGCCGTGAACATCGAAGAAGTTCGCAAGCCTGAAATTGATGCCAAGCTGATCGCTGACAGCATCACCCAGCAGCTTGAAAAACGCATCATGTTCCGCCGTGCCATGAAGCGCGCCATGCAAAACGCCATGCGTCTGGGTGCCCTGGGCATCAAGATCATGTCGTCTGGCCGCTTGAACGGCATTGAAATCGCTCGTTGCGAGTGGTATCGCGAAGGTCGCGTGCCCCTTCACACGCTGCGCGCCGACATCGACTACGGCACCTCGGAAGCCCAAACCACCTACGGCATCATCGGTGTCAAGGTCTGGGTTTACAAGGGTGACACGCTGGGCCGCAATGACGGCACCGGTGCCAAGATGATCGAAGTGGCCGACGAAGAGCGCAAGCCGCGCGGCCCGCGTCGTGACGCACGTCCAGGTGACCGTCCGGACCGTGGAGCGCCTCGCGGCGCCCCGCGCGCCCCGCGCGGCAACTATGCTCCGGCTGACGGCAGCGACAAGCCAGCTGAAGCCGCTGGCGCCGACAACAACACCGTTAAGCGCGTCCGCAAAGCCGCGCCAGCTGCAGCAGCTGACGGTGCCAAGACCGAGTAATCGGTCTAATAACGGAGAATAAACATGCTGCAACCCGCTCGCAGAAAATACCGCAAAGAGCAAAAAGGCCGTAACACGGGTGTCGCCACCCGTGGCAACTCGGTGGCGTTTGGTGACTTCGGTCTCAAATGCACCGACCGTGGTCGCCTGACTGCTCGTCAACTTGAAGCCGCACGCCGTGCGATTTCCCGTCACGTCAAA
The DNA here is from genome assembly GCF_040105105.1 of Polaromonas hydrogenivorans. Classification (GTDB taxonomy): domain Bacteria; phylum Pseudomonadota; class Gammaproteobacteria; order Burkholderiales; family Burkholderiaceae_C; genus Polaromonas; species Polaromonas hydrogenivorans. The sequence goes on from NZ_CP157675.1 coordinate 216,269, forward strand.
CGTGGCGGCCGTATCTGGATCCGTGTCTTTCCGGACAAGCCGATTTCCCAAAAGCCTGCTGAAGTGCGCATGGGTAACGGTAAAGGCAATCCAGAGTACTACGTGGCTGAAATCCAGCCCGGCAAGATCGTTTTCGAAATTGTCGGCGTGACTGAAGAACTGGCCCGCGAAGCGTTCCGCCTGGCATCCGCCAAGCTGCCGCTGCGCACCACGTTCGTCAGCCGCATGATCGGCCAGTAATCAGGAGAATGAAGAAATGAACACTACTGAACTGCGCCAAAAAGACGTTGACGGTCTGAAAGCCGAAGTCAAAGAGCTGCAAAAAGCCCACTTTGGCCTGCGTATGCAAAAAGCCACGCAGCAACTGACCAACACTTCCACGCTGCGCTCGACGCGCCGTGCCATCGCTCGTGCCAAAACCATTTTGGCCGAAACCATCGTCAAGCAAGGAGCCAAATAATGACGGAAGCTAAAAAATCCCTCAAGCGCACCTTGATTGGCAAGGTGGTCAGCGACAAGCGCGCCAAGACCGTCACGGTTCTGGTCGAACGCCGCGTGAAGCACGAGCTGTACGGCAAGATCGTGTCCCTGTCCAGCAAGTACCACGCCCATGACGAAAAGGGCGAGTTCAAGACAGGCGACGTGATCGAGATCACCGAAAGCCGTCCTATCTCCAAGACCAAGAACTGGGTTGTGACCCGCTTGGTGCAAAAGGCTGAAATCGTTTAAGTCCACAAGACTTTGGCGGCTACGTCCTCAAAAAAGGCCCACTGTGTGGGCCTTTTTTGTTTTCGTTTCCTGTGAGTGTTCGGGCAATTTTGCTTCAAAGACCGTGCTCAACCGATGACTCTTGGGGTGAGACAAAATGCTGCCCGCAACGTGATTTTTCGTTGAGTCTAAACAAGGAGCACCCATGATTAAAGTAGGCGATACCCTTCCCGCAGCCACGCTGATGGAATTTGTCGAAGTCGAAGGCAACGGCTGCAGCCTCGGGCCCAATCCGGTCGATGTGGCCCAGGCCAGTGCCGGCAAGACGATTGCCCTGTTTGCCGTGCCAGGCGCTTTCACGCCGACCTGCTCGGCCAAGCATGTGCCCGGTTATGTCGCGAAGTTCGCCGAATTCAAGGCCGCTGGCGTCGATGAAATCTGGTGCCTGAGCGTGAACGATGCGTTCGTGATGGGCGCCTGGGCGCGCGACCAGAAAACCGAGGGCAAGGTACGCATGCTGGCCGATGGCGATGCCGCTTTCGCCCAAGCCACCGGCTTGACGCTGGACCTGAACGGCAAGGGCCTGGGCTTGCGCAGCAATCGCTACTCCATGCTGGTCAAGGATGGCAAGGTCGCGAGCCTGAATGTCGAAGGGCCGGGCAAGTTTGAAGTCAGCGATGCGGATACGCTGCTGGCGCAAGCGGCTGCCTGATCGACCAGTCCTGATGCCAAAAAGCCGCCACTCGCAAGAATGGCGGCTTTTTTATCGGCCGACTTCTTGCACGCCCCCTACAGATCGGCTTTCAGATAGTGGGCACCGGGAATCGGGTTGTGATAGTAGGGCGGAATGTCCACAAAGCCCAGCTCGGCATACAGCGCCCGGGCCGATTCCATGTCGTCCAGCGTGTCGAGCAGCACGCAGTGATAGCCCGCCATGCGCGCTGCATCGAGTACTGCTTCAGCCAACTGCCGGCCCAGGCCGAAGCGGCGAAACGCCTTGCGAACATACAGGCGTTTCATTTCAGCGGCGTTGGGGTAATCGGCTGAATCCAGCGCGCGCAAGCCGCAGCAGCCGGCGATTTCCCCGTCCACCAGGGCCAGCATCAGAGCCCCGCCGGGTTCGCCATATTCACCCGGCAAGCCGGCCAGTTCAGCTTCAAAGTTCTGGAAGCACAGGTCAACGCCCAGTTGCTTCGCATATTCGAGAAAAATCTGCCGCGTGGCGGCCAGTTGATCGGGAGAGTCGGGCGTGATGAACTGAATGGTGGGTCGTGACACGGTGTCGCTTGAGAAAAAATCGGCCTTCAGTTTAGCCGCATGCCAAAGATGAGCTTGTCAGAAAGCGGCAGCCTCCAGTGTGGATACCCAATAGGCGACTCCCGCGCACAGCATGAAAAGCAGCAGCGCCGCCGTGCGGGACACCGTGTCGTCGCGCGAGGCAGGCGCTTTCACCACCAGTTCCTTGTCGCCGTGCAGCATGGCGCCCACCAGGTTGTGTTTGCGCAGCAGGTAAACCACGATGGCGCCAATGTGCAGCAGCACCAGGCCCAGGAGTATCCATTTGCCGATGTTCGCGTGGTAGTCGGTGGCCAGGCTGACCGTGGAATTCGCGACAAAACGGGTCAGTGGTCCGGAAAAGGCAATTTCATCGTCGCTGAGCAGGCCGCTGGCCACCTGCAGCACCAGAAACCCGAGCATCGCAAAGACCGACAGGGCGCCGATAGGGTTGTGGCCGACGGAGTGTTCTGGCTTGCCCTTTCCCTTGAGGTAATGGATGAGGCTTTGTGGCGCATAGATGAAGGCGCCAAAACGTGACCAGCGCCCGCCTACCAGGCCCCACAGAATGCGAAACAGCAGCAGTGCCAGCACCCCATGGCCAAAGCGGAAGTGCCAGACCATGGCATTGCCGCCGACGGTGCCGCTGATCGCCAGCCCGGTGATGCCGGCGACCAGCGCCCAGTGGAAAAGTCGCGTCGGCAAGTCCCAGACGCGTATCTTGGTCAGGGTTTTGTTGCTGTACATTTTCATCCTCGTTATTTTTTCTTGCGAAGGCTGGCGCCTTTGGGATCGCGCGGGTTGCCGCACTGGCGCATTGGTGCTTTTCCCCAGCCGATAAGTTCCGGTGGAACTTATCGGCACTTGCCAAACTCCAGCAAATCGGCAACAAGCGTAACAGTGTTGCCGCTTCACCCATCCCAACAACCACGAGGAATTCAATGAAAGCTTTTGTCTGTATTGCTGCCGCAGCCAGCCTGTTTGCCTGGGCTACCCCGGCCTCGGCGCAGTTTGCCAAGCCTGAAGACGCCGTCAAATACCGCCAGAGCGCGCTGTCGGTCATGGGCACGCATTTCGGCCGCCTGGGCGCCATGGTCAACGGCAAGGTGCCGTTCGATGCCAAGGTGGCTGCCGACAGTGCCGAGTTGGTCGCCACGATGGCCAAATTGCCATGGGCCGGTTTTGGCCCCGGTACCGACAAGGACAGCCGCAGCAAGGCGATGTCGGAAGTCTGGACCGAACAGGCCAAGTTCAAGGCCGGAAGCGACAAGCTGGCGGCCGAATCCGCGAAGTTGGCTGCTGCTGGCAAGACCGGCAACCTCGACGCGCTGAAGACGGCTTTCGGCGCGACGGCAGAAACCTGCAAAGCCTGCCACGACGCTTTTCGCAACAAGTGATTTCAGCGCCAGAGGGTTGATTCACTACTGTTTTGATAGCTACCAGCGCCCGTCCATCAAGCGCAAAATGTCAGTTTCATCTGAAACTGGCATTTTTTTGGATGAAAAACAGAAGGTGGGCCGATTCAGGTCTCGGCGAGCAGCTTTTCAATCAGCTGGTGCAGCGCCGCAAAATCGGGCTCGCCGACAAACTGCTTGACGATCTGGCCGCGCTTGTTGACCAGGAAGGTCGTCGGCGTGAGCTGCACATCGCCCCAGGCCCTGGCATTGGCGCCGGTGTTGTCGATGGCGACCTTGAACGGCAGCTGGCGGGTTTCGGCGTAATTGACGACATAGCTTGGCGGGTCGTAGCTCATGGCCACGGCCAGCGTGTCATAGCCCCGGGTTTTGTACTTGTTGTGGGTGGCAATGATCTTGGGCATTTCGGCCACGCAGGTGACGCAGCTGGTGGCCCAGAAATTGACCAGCGTGACCTTGCCCTTCAGGTCGGCCGTGGTCTGCTTGCTGCCGTCGAGCAGCACGAAGGTCGATTCGGGCGCGGCCTGCGCGCCGCTGCAGCCCGCCAGGCACAAAGCCCCCATCAGCACCAGTGCGCCCGCCAGCACCATGCGGCATACTGCCACGGGAGAATTTTTTTTCATTGGAGACCTCTTCATGCAACGTCGAAATTTTAACCAGGCGGGTATGAGCGCGCTGGGCTTGCTGATTCTGGCCACCTGGCGCCATGCCCATGCGCTGTCCCTGGGTGACCTGACCAATGCCGAAGCCAGCAGCGGCCTGAAAACCGCGCTTGAAAAAGGCGCCTTGATGGCCGTTGCCCTGCTTGGCAAACCCGATGGATTCCTCGGCAACCCAAAAGTTCGCATTCCGCTGCCCGGATACCTCGAAGATGCCTCGAAACTGCTGAAAACCTTTGGCCAGGGCAGGCGTATCGACGAGTTGACGACCTCGATCAACCGCGCCGCCGAGGCCGCCGTGCCGATGGGCAAGGACTTGCTGGTCAGTGCCGTGCGCGGCATGAATGTCAACGACGCCAAAAACATCCTGACGGGCGGCGACACCTCGGTGACGGCTTTCTTTGCCGACAAGACCCGCGTGCCGCTGGGCGTGAAGTTTTTGCCGGTGGTGAACCGGGCCACTGAAAAGGTCGGCCTGGCGAATAAATACAACGAATTCGCCGGCAAGGCCGCCAGCTTTGGCCTGGTCAGGAAAGAAGACGCCAACATCCAGCAGTACGTCACCGGCAAAACGCTCGATGGCCTTTACCTGATGATCGGTGAAGAAGAAAAGAAAATCCGCCAGGATCCGGTCGGCACCGGCAGCGCCATCTTGCAGAAGGTATTTGGCGCGCTGAAATAAGTCGGCGGCCCAGGCTCAAAAACCGCATGAGCTTGCAACCATGGCTGATTGGACGGCTGCGGGCCAGCCTGTTAGCCTTGCGCTTTTTCGCACAGGAAACCCATGAAAATCGAGACCATCGCCGTCCACGGCGGCTACACGCCCGACCCGACCACCAAAGCCGTCGCGGTGCCGATCTACCAGACCGTGGCCTACGCGTTTGACAACACCCAGCATGGCGCCGATTTGTTCGACCTGAAGGTGGCGGGCAACATCTACAGCCGCATCATGAACCCGACCAACGCGGTGCTGGAGGCGCGCATGACGGCGCTCGAAGGCGGCATCGGCGCGCTGGCGGTGGCCTCGGGCATGGCGGCGATTGCCTATGCCATCCAGACCATCACCGAAGCCGGCGACAACATCGTCGCCTCGTCTGCGCTGTATGGCGGCACCTACAACCTGTTTGCCCACACCTTTCCGCAAATGGGCATCGAGGTGCGCTTTGCCGACCCGCGCGACCCAGCCTCGTTCGCGCCGCTGATCGACGGCCGCACCAAGGCGGTGTTTTGCGAATCCGTGGGCAATCCGCTGGGCAACGTGACTGACATTGCCGTGCTGGCCGGGGTGGCGCATGCTGGCGGCGTGCCGCTGATCGTTGACAACACCGTCTCCAGCCCCTACCTGTGCCGCCCGTTCGAGCATGGCGCCGACATCGTCGTGCATGCGCTGACCAAGTACTTGGGCGGCCACGGCACGACGCTGGGCGGCGTGATCGTTGACAGCGGCAAGTTCCCGTGGGCCGAGCACAAGGCGCGCTTCAAGCGCCTGAACGAGCCCGACGTGAGCTACCACGGCGTGGTGTACACCGAGGCGCTGGGCGCTGCCGCCTATATCGGCCGGGCGCGCGTGGTGCCGCTGCGCAACATGGGCGCGGCCCTGAGCGCCATGGCTGCCTTCCAGATTCTGCAGGGCATCGAAACACTGGCGCTGCGCATGGACCGCATCTGCGACAACGCGCTGGCGATTGCGTATTTCCTGAAGAACCATCCGAAAGTGGCCTGGGTCAACTACGCTGGCCTGCCCGAGCACCGCGACCATGCGCTGGTGCAGCAGTACATGGGCGGCAAGGCCTCGGGCATCATCAGCTTTGGCGTGAAGTCGCAGGCCGATGCGATGGCGGCGGGATCGCGTTTTCAGGATGCGCTGCAGCTGTTCACCCGGCTGGTCAATATCGGCGACGCCAAGTCGCTGGCCTGCCACCCGGCCTCGACCACGCACCGCCAGCTGAACCCGGCCGAACTGGCCAAGGCCGGCGTGAGCGCGGACATGGTGCGGCTGTCGGTCGGCATAGAGCACATCGACGATCTGCTGGCCGACCTGGAGCAGGCGCTGGCGGCGGTCTGATGCCGCAGCCTGATCGTTGCGATGGCGCAACGGTTCGTCCCATATTACGAACGGGAAATTTGATCTGGCTCAAACACCTGGTGCGCGAGTAGGCCGGATGACCAGGGTTTGCGTCACATCAGCTTGTTTTAAACGCTGAAAGCGTCCAATCAGTTCTGGGAATATTCCCGGTTCTTTATTCGCCGCTCATCATGAAAAAACAACTCATCGCCGCCGCCGTTCTGTCCACCCTGTTGTCGGGCGCGGCCTTCGCACAGCAAGCCACGGAAGGTCCGTGGATGGTGCGCGCCCGCGCCGTGCATCTGGACAGCACGAACGGTGACAGCACCGGCCTGGGCCTGTCGGTGAACAACAAGTGGATGCCCGAAGTGGACATCAGCTATTTCGTGAACAAGAACGTGGCGGTCGAGCTGGTCCTGACGGTGCCGCAGAAGCACACCATGTACTCCAACGGTGTGGAAATCGGCACGCTCAAGCACCTGCCGCCCACGCTGCTGGGCCAGTACCACTTTGACATGAACGGGTTCAAGCCCTATGTCGGCGCAGGCGTCAACTTCACGCGTTTTTCCGGTGTCAACCTGCTGGGCGGCGTGGCCACTGTGGACAAGAACAGCTGGGGTCCGGCGCTGCAGGTGGGCGTGGACATTCCCCTCAGCAAGGGCCTGTACCTCAATCTGGACGTGAAAAAGGTCTATATCCGCACCGACGTGGCGGCTGCCGGCACCAAGATTGGCGAATTCAAGGTTGACCCCCTGCTGGTCGGCGTCGGTCTGGGCTGGCGCTTCTAAGTTCAGTATTTCCTGAACAAACGCCCTGTCATGCGTTGGCGTGACGGGGCTTTTTTTCGTCCTGGCGGTCCGGCGCGCCATGCATGATGTATTCAGCCAAAAGGCTAGACTGCCCGGCATGCAATCCCCTACCGAAATTCAACAGCATCTGGACTCCGTCGAAGATGCCTTCAGGCGCGCCCGGCTGCGCGCCATGCAGCGGGTGGCCGGCGGCCTGCTGCTGCTGGCCTTTGCGGTGTTTTGCCTGGCCCGCAGCCTGTCCGGGTTGCATCCCGCCTGGGGCTATGTGGAAGCTTTTGCCGAAGCGGCCATGGTCGGCGCGGTGGCGGACTGGTTTGCCGTCGTCGCGCTGTTTCGCCATCCGCTGGGCATTCCGGTGTGGCACACGGCCATCATTGCGAACAGCAAGGACGACATCGGCCGCAACCTGGGCCAGTTTGTCGAAAGCCATTTCGTCACCGAAGCGGGCATTGCCCAGCGCATCCGGCAGGCCAACCCGGCCGGCCTGCTCGGCGCCTGGCTGCTGGCTCCCGGCCATGCGGCGCAGCTGGGCCATGCCACGGCCAAAGCCTTGAAGGCACTGCTCAATGCCCTGGATGACCCCTCGATGAGCCAGTTGCTGAAGGACGCGGCCGCCGGGCAACTGGCCCGTTTCGACATCTCGGCCAACGCCGGGCAACTGCTGGACCTGCTGGTGGCCGAGGGCAAGCACCAGCAATTGCTCAACAGCGTGTTGCACAGTCTGGGCGACTACCTGGGCGAGGAAACCAACCAGCAGCAGGCCACCGATTTCCTGATTGCCGCGTTCGGCGTCGAAAACATGCTCTACAAGGTCGGAACGGCCGCCATCGGTCCGAGAGCGTTGCGCTCCCTGAGCCGGTCGGCCCACGAGGTGCTGGAAGACCCCGCGCATCCGGCCCGCGAGCGTTTCAACGGCTGGGTGCAAAACTTCGTGCTGCACCTCAAGGACGATCCGCAATGGCGGGAGTTCATCGTCAGGCACCAGCAGGACACGCTGGCCAATGAACGGGTGCAGGCCTTGCTCGGCGGCCTGTGGGGCCGGGTCAAGGCGCGCCTGCTCGATGACCTGGGCCTGGACGATCCGGCCATGGCGCGGCAGGTTTCGGTGCTGGCGCGCAAGGTCGGGCAAGCGCTGGCGCAGGATGCGCGGCTGGTCGAGGGGCTCAACGGCGCCATCGAGTCGGGCAGCGTCCTGCTGGTGCGCAATTACCGGGGCGAGGTGGGCCGCTTCATCGAGGCGAAACTGGCCCAGTGGACTCGCGAGGAGATGACCGACCGCATCGAACTGGCGATTGGGCGTGACCTGCAGTTCATCCGCATCAACGGCACGCTGGTCGGCGGGCTGGTCGGGCTGGCCATCTACAGCGTGACCCGGCTGCTTGGTTGATGCTATTGTTTATATAGCGGGTAGCGCCCGTATTCATTGCGCAAACGGCATTTTTTATCATTAAATCAAGTTGTGCCATGCCGCGAAGGGCCTACGCACCGCAGCCCAGCAGAATCCGCGCCAGCGCCGCAGGCTCGCTGATCATCGGGTCGTGGCCGGTCTTGAGTTCGATGACGCTGGCGCCCGGCCGCCAGGCGCCGTCCCAGAATTTCGGGTCTTTGGCGCGCAGCCGGCTGGGCGCAATCGTCGCCAGCGCCGGCTCGGTGCAGCTGACGAAGGTGCGCGGCACGGCGGCCACGCGCTGCACGTCAAAGTCCAGCGGCGCCTGGTAGGTGTTGCCGGGGTGCGGCGTCTGGCGGCGCCCGACCCATTCGCGGTCGTCATCCTTGAGGCCATACACCTCCGGGTCGGGCGGCGGAAAGCTGAAATGCGCTGACGCCTGCGCCGCGGCCAGGCGTTGCTGCTGCGTGGTGCTGGACTGCGTGCTGCTCCAGCTTTCGCCGGGCTTGGGAACGACCGCATCGACATACACCAGGTGCTTCAGGCGCTGGCCCAGCCGGTCGGCCACCGCCGTGCCGATCATGCCGGCGTAGGAATGCACGGCCAACACGACATCGCTCAGCTCTTCCGCCTCGATGAGCTTGATCACGTCGTCGATGTGGGTGTCGAGCGTGATGGCGGGCGACAGCAGGTGGGCGCGCTCGCCCAGGCCGGTCAGCGTGACCGCATGCACGCGATGGCCGCCGCGCTGCAGCGCCGCCGTCACGCGTTGCCAGCACCAGCCGCCGTGCCAGGCGCCATGCACCAGTACAAAATTGGCCATCAGATCACCTGCGCGGTTTTGAGTTGGAGCAGTTGCGCATCGGAGTAGTCCAGCAGCTCGCGCAGGACTTCTTCGGTATGCTGGCCCAGCAGCGGCGGTGGCAGGCCGCCCTGGCCCGGCGTGCGCACCGGCGTGGCGCTGAGCTTGATCGGGCTGGCCACCAGCGGCAGGTCGTTCTTGAACGGATGCTGCCAGTGGGTGACCATGTCGCGCGCTTCGATCTGCGGGTCGGCAAAAACCTCGGCCAGGTTGTTGATGGCGCCGCACGGCACCTTGGCCGCTTCCAGCGCGGCCAGCCAGTCGGCCTTGCCGCGCAGTTTCATGACGCTTTCCAGAATCGGCACCAGCTGGGCGCGGTTGTGCACGCGGTCGCGGTTCTTGGCAAATAGCGGGTTCACGCCGAGTTCGGGAATCCCCGCGATGGCGCAGAACTTCACGTACTGCGCGTCGTTGCCGACCGCCAGGATCAGGTGGTCCTTGCTGCCATCAAGCGCAGGCGCGACCTCGAACACCTGGTAGGGCACGATGTTCATGTGCGCATTGCCGACGCGCTGCGGCACCTTGCCGCTGACCAGGTAGTTGGCGCCGAGGTTGGCCAGCATGGCGACCTGCGTGTCGAGCAGCGCCAGGTCCACCAGCTGGCCAACGCCGGTTTTTTCGGCATGGCGCAGGGCGGCCAGGATGCCGACGGTGGCATACATGCCGGTCATCAGGTCGGCCACGGCGACGCCGACTTTTTGCGGGCCGCCGCCCAGGTCGTCGCGCTCGCCGGTCACGCTCATCAGCCCGCCCATGCCCTGGATGGCGTAGTCGTAGCCGGCGCGTTCGGCATACGGGCCGTTTTGCCCAAAGCCGGTGACCGAGCAGTACACCAGGCGCGGGTTCAGGCTTTTAAGCGAAGCGTAGTCCAGGCCGTAGCGCGCCATGTCGCCGACCTTGAAGTTCTCGACGAACACATCGCAATGCCGGGCCAACTCGCGGATCAGCGCCTGGCCGTCGGGTTTGGCGATGTCGCAGGTGACCGAGCGCTTGTTGCGGTTGGCGCCCAGGTAGTAGGCGGCTTCGTGCGTCTCCGCGCCTTCGTCGTCCGTCAGGAACGGCGGCCCCCAGGTGCGGGTGTCGTCGCCGCTGCCGGGGCGTTCGATCTTGATGACGTCGGCCCCCAGGTCGGCCAGCGTCTGGGTACACCACGGGCCCGCGAGCACGCGGGACAAATCGAGAATGCGGATGCCATCGAGTGAATTCATCCAGCCATTTTGACCCAAATGGTTCAAACGGCACTGCATTCACTTGCGTGCCGTTTATCACTGCGCGGTGTTTCGCCTGGATTGGTGACCCATACCAGCCCTCATCCGGCATGCCTGCGCGTGGTTCGCCCATACTTGACACACAATGGTATTCTCACGCGCTACTAAATTGAACCCCAAGACATATGGACCTCAAACAGCTTTCTGCTCGCTTGGGCCTTTCTCCGACTACGGTAAGTCGAGCCTTGAATGGATATCCCGAGGTTAGTGAGCGCACCCGGGAGCGCGTCATCGAGGCAGCAAAGGAAGTGGGATACGAGCCGAACGTGACGGCGCGACGCCTTGCGCGAGGTGCCGTGGACGCCATTGGCATCGTTCACCCCACCGGAGCCGGCCATCTGGATGACCCCCGATTTCTGGAGGTGGTGAATGGGCTGACTGAACGGTTTTCCAAAGCTGGCATCGACTTGCTGATCGCTTCAGCGCGCCAGAAAGAAGAGGTTGCCACATACAAGCGCTTGTTGCAGGGACGCCGTGTCGATGGGTTCATTGTCCACCACACGCGCCGTGTCGATCCCCGGCTTGACTACCTCCTGGAATGCGGTGCGCCGTTCGTGGCCTATGGCCGCACGGACACGCCTGACTCGTATGCTTGGTTCGACTTCGATAATGCCCTCGGTAGCTCTCTGGCGGTCCGGCGGTTACAAGGATTTGGCCATCGGCGGATTGCCTACATGCATGCGCCTTTGGAACTGCACTTCGCCTACCAACGCTACCAGGGCTACCTGGATGCCATGCATGCCGCGGGCCTGCCCGTGGATCCAGGTCTTGTAGTTCCGGCGGGGTTCGGGCGTCGCGGTGGTTACGAGGCGATGAAGAAGCTGCTCGACCGCGCCGAAGGTCCGACCGCAGTGATCGTTGACAATAATTTGTGTGGTGTGGGTGTCCTGCGCTGTGCATTGGATGCGGGCCTGGAGATCGGGCGCCAGCTTTCCCTCATCGTCTATGACGGCGTACCTGTTGATTCCGTCGTAACCTCGGTGCAGGTCACGTCGATTGAGCAGCCCACGTCGTATGACGTGGGCGTCCAGCTCGCGGAATTGATGTTTGGGGTTCTCGCCGGCCAGCCTGTGCAGGAATTGCAGACGCTGTGGTCTCCTCGAATCGCCGCTGGCTCGTCGGACGGACCGATCAGCGAGCATTGAGGGCGCTGGGCCGGTGGTGACAGAAGACCCGCGACGCTGGCAATGGCGAAAAAAGGCCGGACAAGTCCGGCCCTGAGTACATCTGAAGTTCTTGGGACGGTTCAGAAGGTGTAGTTGACACGGACCCTGACGCCGGTCTCGTCGTTGGAACGGTTCACTCCGCCGGCCTTTGAGAACGAGACGGCTGGAGTCACTGTGGCGCCCTTGATGTCGAACAAGGGGAAGGTGTAAGCGGCATAGGCGGTGGTGACCTTGTAGCCCCCTGCCGGCAGCTTGGTGTTGCCGAAGATCAGGCCGCCACCCAGACCGAAATTGGTGTCGCCAATGAGTGCATAGCTGGTCTGCTTGTTGCCGCTGGCATCCTTGTTGGCTGCGGCGTTGCCCACCAAGGTGAAGTTGCTGAAGTTGTAGCTGCCCGTGAAGCCGAAGCCTGTACGGGTTTTGCCACCGACGTTGTACTTGATGGACTCCAGGCCCGCGCGCAATAACCAAGGGCCTTGTTCATAGCTCAAAACTGGACGCAGGCCTTTCGGGGCGACGTAGGCTGCCCCGGGCAACGTGTCGACGGTCGCCCGGGTTTCGACGGCTCCGAGTTCAAACGACAGGCCCGAGCCCAGGTTCACCGTGCCAGCGGCCTGGAACACCTCGGAGCCTGTGCGCCCGCGCAGCACATTGGCCCGGTACACCGAGGAGATGCCATCTCCGGTGGCGTAGAGAACGAGCACATCGCGCGGAATGCGGAACAGGTCTGCCGCTTCGAAGCGGCCCAATTTCAGGTCCGCCGTGCTGGAGCCGAGCTGCACCCACATGTCGTCGGTCGCGGCGGTCCCGTCCTTTTTGGCCAGCAAGCTGGCGCGGCCCGCCACGAAATAGTTGCTGCCTACCTTACCGATGGCGTTTACTTCGACCCGCCCGTTTTGCGATAGCCCCCGGTTGTTATTGAGGTAAGTGCTGTCCAGTTCGAGGTTGGCGTTGAACTCGGCGGCATGCGCTGCGCTAGCAGTCACCAGCGTGACCGCTAGCGCGATGGCAGTTTTCGAAAGATTGTTCATGTTCAGTTTCACAGGTGGGTGTTTGAGTTAGTAGAAGAAGCGTCAGAGCTTCGTTGGTGCCAAGTTCATATCGTCTCTTCTTCTATTAAAAGCGCTTTGAAGTTTATTCAAAGCGCTTTTAATGTATCCAAAGCGATTTGAATCCGTCTTGGTAGAATCCCTAGTCCCAGAGCAGATGCAGAACGAATCTGCGGAATTTGTCGGCTGTGCGGTGTCTGAAAAACCCGGAGCAGCAGGTTCGTCGGCGTTTTCCTCGCGTAGCAAGAGCCGATATGGCCGCTGGTTAGTCTCCAACGCCGCTTACTGGAGGCAGAATGCGGAGATGAAAAGAACCCAGAAGACGTCTTCACGGTCCGCGGATGACGCCACGGAGAAGGGGCGCCCGCAAATGGCCGACCTTGCGCGGCTGGCAGGCGTTTCCGTGGCCACGGTATCGCGCGCACTTAATGGCAGCGCGCTGATCAGCAAGGACACCCGTGAGCGAATTGAAGAGCTTGCGCGTTCGCTCAACTACTCCATCAATATCGGCGCCAAGAATCTGCGGCTCAAGCAGAACCGCACGATTGCGGTTGTGATTCCGTATGACAGGGGGTCACGCCAGCATATTTCGGATCCTTTTTTCCTGGCCATGGTGGGCAGCCTGGCTGATGCCCTTACCGAGCGCGGGTTTGACATGCTACTGTCGCGCGTGGATGCTGAAAGCCTGGATTCCGCCGCAGACTTGTACAACTCGGGGAAGGCCATCGGCATCATCTTGATCGGGCAGTGGCGGCACCATGACCAACTGAACCAGATGGCTGCAAAGCGCATGCCGATCGTGGTGTGGGGCACCCAGATTCCTCAGCAACTCTATTGCACGGTGGGCGGCGACAACATGGCTGGCGGTGCCATGGCAACGCGGCACCTGCTTGAGCGGGGATACCGCCGCATCGTGTTCATTGGCGACCCGCAACTGGCCGAGGTGACCTACCGCCACCGGGGCTATGTCGAGGCGCTTGCGACGTATGGCCTGCAGCCAGATCCGCAATTGCTGGTGTGCGTGCCTTTTGACGCCAATGAAGCACGTGCGGGTATCAACCGGCTGTGCGAGCAGGGGGTGTCTTTTGACGCCGTGTTCGCCTGCAGCGACGTCATGGCTTCGGCGGCGAGTCAGGTACTTCATCTGCACGGACGGACAGTGCCGGACGCGGTGGGTGTGGTGGGTTATGACGACATCGAATGGGCCAGCCATTGCAACCCCCCCTTGACCACGGTACGCCAGCCTATCGGTGCGGCCGGTGCTGAACTGGTGGATGCGCTGCTTTGCGTTATCGATGGGGTGGTGGTGGTTCCCCGGGTTCTGCCAGTGGAGCTGGTGGTGCGGTCCAGCACGAGGCCGGATCCGGGTTGACAGGCCCTTCCAACCTGTCGCCCAAGCAAAAGCAAGCGCATTGTCATTCGTTTGCAAGAATCCGGATTCTGAAATAAATAGGCAGCAGCCTATTGCCATGTCAATAGCACCCGAACATGGCACATATCTATTGGCAAATAAATTAATAACGGTGTAAAAAACGAATGAAACTTGGTATAAACCCTAGTTATGCAATCGATTGCATTAAATAATAATCACTCCCAAGGTGCTCGCCACCTTCAAGACCGTGACCAGATATAGGCGCGGAAAACGGCCCCATCAGGAGACATAGATGAAGCAGAAATATTCGGGATTTATCGCTGCGCTGACAGCAACACTCGCCACCGCCATGCCGGTGCAGGCTCAGACCATGGTGACGATGTGGGTGCATGCCGGGCCAGGCCCTGAGGCGGTTGCCTATTCCGCAGCGACAGATGCCTTCAACGCGCAGAACAAGGACATCAAGCTCGACCTCGTGAAGTTGCCCGAAGGCAGCTACAGCAACCAGGTGAGTGCTGCTGCACTTGCCCGCAAGCTGCCCTGCCTGTTGGACTTCGATGGTCCCAACGTCTACAACTACGCATGGACGAAGAAGATCATCCCCCTGGACGCTTTTCCGGAGTTGGCCGCGGTAAAAGCAGACCTGCTTCCATCGCTGCTTCGCCAGGGAACTTACGGCGGAAAACTCTACAGCTTGGGCCAGTTTGACTCAGGTTTGGGAATCTGGGGCAACAAAAAGTTGCTCGAAAAGGCGGGGGTGCGTATTCCTGGCAGTGCGCCCGAGACGTGGACGCTCGCCGAGTTCGAGGACGCGCTGAAGAAGCTCAAAAGCAGCGGCGTAGCCACTCCGTTGGACATGAAGTTCAACTATGGCGTCGGAGAGTGGTTCACCTATGGGTTCTCGCCAATCGTGCAGAGCTTTGGCGCAGACCTGATCGACCGCAAGACATTTAAATCCTCCAAGGGGGTGGTCAATGGCGATGCCGCGGTGAAAGCGCTGACCACGCTGCAGGGCTGGGTCAAGGCGGGTTACGTGAATCCTGCCACCAAGGATGACGGCGACTTTATCAAGGGCAAGGCGGCGCTGTCCTATGTGGGCCACTGGACCGTCAAGGACTACAAGAAGGCGCTCGGCGATGATTTGGTGCTGATTCCCATGCCGGCCTTCGGCGCCAAGCCGGTGACTGGCGCTGGCTCATGGAACTTCGGCATCTCGGCCGACTGCAAAGATCCGAAGGCGGCAGCCAAGGTGCTGGCCCATCTGATGTCGACCCCGGAGATCCTGCGCGTGACCGAGGCAAATGGTGCAATGCCTGGAACCAATTCAGCGCTGGCCCAGAGCAGGGACTACGGCGTCAAGGGCGGCTTGCACATTTATGTACAGCAGGTTCGCCAGGGAGTGGCGCTGGTACGCCCTGAAACGCCGGCCTATCCGGCCATCAGCACGGCCTTTGCCGAGGCGTTAAACAACATTGTGGCGGGCGCTGACGTCCAAAAGGAGCTCGACCGCGCCTCCAAAAAGATCGACCAGAACATAGAGGACAACAAGGGTTACCCGATCAAGTGATCCTGTTGATACCGTAGCCGTTCATCATCAGGACCATTTCACCGGAGTCACCATGGAAAACCCCCTTGAACTCACCGCAGGTGTGAGAGCCCAGCGTGCGCACATGGCGTTTCTAGCGATCGGGCTGGCCTGTTCGCTGCCAGTTGCGGGCCAGACGCTGGACGTCTGGGTTCACGCCGGGCTGGGTCCAGAGCGCGATGCCTACACGGCATCGATCAAGGCGTTCAACGAGGCAGGGCGCAATCTCGGCGGCAAGGCGCAGGCTGTCCTGGTTCCAGTGCCTGAAGTGGGCTACAACGAGGCGGTGGCGAAGGCGGCGGCTGACGGGCGGCTGCCTTGTGTGCTTGAGTTCGATGGCCCCAATGTCGCGGCCTACGCCGCGGCGGGGCACCTGCTGCCGCTGGAAAACGTGCAGTCGCTGGCCAGGATTCGCAATTCGATGCTTACGTCGCTGGTGCGTCAGGGAACGGTCAATGGGCGGCTGTACAGCGTGGCTCAATACGACTCAGGTCTGGGGCTATGGGGAAATCGGAACATGCTGAATGCCGCCGGTGTGCGAATTCCAGCCAGAGCGGGCGACGGCTGGACGTTGACAGAGTTTGAAGACGTTCTCAAGCGGCTGAAGAACGCTGGCGTGCCTTCGCCGCTGGACATGAAGTTCAACTATGGCGTCGGAGAATGGTTCACTTATGGGCTTGCCCCGATTGTTCAGGGCTTCGGCGGCGACCTGATCGAGCGCCGCAGCATGCGCAGTGCCCAGGGTGTGCTCAACGGCCCGGGCGCCGTCAAGGCCATGAGCGCCTTGCAGAGCTGGATCAAGGCCGGTTACGTGGATGTCATGCCGAAGGATGATCGCGCATTCATCGAAGGTCGCTCGGCCCTGTCTTGGGTGGGGCATTGGGTCTACAAGGACTACAAGCAAGCGCTTGGAGACAACCTGGTGCTGATGCCCCTGCCTCGCTTCGGTGTGCGGCCCGTGGTTGGCTCCGGGTCGTGGAACTTCGGCATCGCGGCGTCGTGCAAGGAGCCCCAGCTCGCCATTCGTTTTATTGAACACCTGATGAGCAGCGCCGAGGTACTGCGCGTCACGGACGTAAACGGCGCGGTACCCGGCACTGGCGTCGCGATGGCATTTAGCCGGCACTATGGGCCCACCGGAGAGCTGCGCCTGTACGCCGACCAGCTAATGTCGGGCCAGGCTCAGGTGCGTCCGGCTTCACCGGATTACCCTGCCATCACTGCCGAGTTTTCAAATGCTGTGAATCGCATCGCTCGCGGTGCAGACCCTCAGCAGACACTGAACCAGGCGGTGATCAACATAGATCGAAAAATAGAGAAAGCGCGTGCCGCGCGCCCTTGACCGAAAGCTGTAGCCATGACTTTTATCGACAGACAAGTTTCTGTAAAACCACCACGATTCACCTCTTACCAGCTCACTCCCTGGTTCTTCGCGGCGCCAGCCTTGGTGCTGTTGTTCGTCTTTTTGATCCTGCCATTCGCGCTGGCGTTTGTCTTTTCCTTCACGGACCAGCGATTGATCGGCAACGACGAGCTGGGAACCAGCTTTGTCGGTGTCCGCAATTACATGCGCCTCTTTGAAGACGACAGTTTTTGGGCGGCGCTGAGAAATAACTTCCTTTTTGTGGGCGTGGTGGCCCCATTGCAATCCTTGGCCGCACTGGGCCTGGCATTGCTGGTCAACCAGGCGCTGGCCGGCACGCGGTTCTTTCGCACCATCTATTTCATGCCGGTGGCGACCACGATGGCGGTGGTCGCCGTTGTGTGGTCGCTGCTGTACAGCCCTGATGCAGGGGTGATCAACCGTCTGGTCGGTCTGCTCAGTTTTGGCGCGATAGGGCCTCAAGACTGGTTGCGCGACCCGGCGTTGGTCATGCCGGCAGTGATGGTGCTGTCCATCTGGCAGGGCGTCGGCTTCCAGATGCTGGTCTTCCTGGCGGGCTTGCAGTCGATTTCGGGCGACCTGTACGAGGCGGCCAAGCTCGATGGCGCCACGCCATCGAAGCAGTTTCGCTACATTACGCTCCCCATGCTGAAGAACACCACGATTTTCGTGCTGGTGACAACGACGATCCAGGCATTTCAGCTTTTCACGCAGGTGCAGATCATTCAGGCCAGCGGTGCATCAGCCCCGGTGGACAGCTTCCGAACCATGGTGATGCTGATGGTCCACGAAGGTTTTGGCAACGGAAAGATTGGCTACGCATCGGGGGTCTCAGTCGTGTTCTTCGTAATCGTTTTGACCGTGTCACTGGTGCAGCGTATCGTGCTGCGCGAAGAAAGGGCTGTGCAATGAATACCACCCGCAATCCCTCGCAAAAGCGCGGTGTCTTCCTGGCCAAGGTGGCGCAATACGCCCTGCATGCGCTGCTCGTAGCTTTCTTTTTGCTGCCGCTGGTCTTCATGTTTGTTTCCGCCTTCAAGGGCGATGAGCTTCAACTGCTTGGTGACATGGGCAGCCTGATGGCTTTCGTTCCCCATGGAGATCTCTCGTTGCAGAACTTCCATGATGTGTTCGACCGCTCGCCCTTCAAGCTAGCCTTCTTCAATTCGGTGCTCACTGTCAGTTTGACGGTTGCGCTGGGGTTGATTGTGAACAGCATGCTGGCCTATGCGCTTGCGCGCTTTCAATTTCGCGGACGCGATACCCTGCTCGCCATGGTGGTGGCGCTCATCATCATTCCCTTTGAGGCAGTTGCCGTGCCCCTGCTGCTGCTGGTAAACGAACTCCCCTGGTTCAACGGCCATAGCGTGGTGACAGGGTGGCTCGATAGCTACCACGTACAGGTGATTCCGTTTATCGCGAATGCGTTCTCCGTTTACCTCTTCTACCAGTTCTTCATTGCGCTACCAAAGGATCTGGAGGAGGCAGCGCTGATGGACGGGGCTTCGAGGTGGCGGATTTACTGGAGCATTGTGATGCCCTTGTCCAAGCCGGTGATCGCCACCGTCACGGTGTTGCAGTTCCTTGCTCGCTGGGGTGACTTGCTGTGGCCGGTGATGGTGGTGCGCGGTGACACTTTCGCGACCTTGCCGTTGGCCATGCAGACTTTCTTTGGCCAATTTCCTCGCCAATGGGGCGATGTGATGGCATTCGCCGCGATGGCTACGCTGCCAACCTTGCTGTTGTTCATCGTATTCCAGCGCTGGTTCGTGAAAAGTGCGATTTCCAGCGGTATCAAAGGTTAATAAATTCATGAAAAACCAGACAGGAGCTCTTTTATGGCTAGCGTGACACTGCGCGGAATTCGCAAGCGCTATGGCGGCACGGTCGACGTCATCAATGGCATCGACATGGAAGTTCGCGATGGCGAGTTCATGGTGTTCGTTGGCCCATCCGGGTGCGGCAAGAGCACGATGATGAGAATGATTGCCGGGTTGGAGGACATCTCCGAAGGAGAGTTGCGCATTGGCAACCGCATTGCCAACGATCTGCCCCCGCCGCACCGGGGTGTGGCCATGGTGTTTCAAAGTTATGCGCTGTATCCGCACATGACCGTGGCCGAAAACATGGGCTTCAGTCTGAAGATGGCGGGCCTGTCGAAGAACCAGATACGAGAGCAAGTCGGCCGCGCGGCGGAAATTCTGCAGATCACGCATTTGCTGGACCGCACGCCCAAGGCACTCTCAGGCGGTCAACGGCAACGCGTGGCCATCGGCCGCGCCATCGTGCGCAAGCCCGAGGTCTTCCTGTTCGATGAGCCGCTGTCCAATCTGGATGCGGGTCTGCGCGTGCAGATGCGGGTCGAACTCACCAAGCTGCACAAGGAACTTGGCAGCACCATGATTTACGTGACGCATGATCAGACGGAAGCAATGACCATGGGCGACCGCATTGCTGTTTTCAACCGCGGAATAGTGGAGCAAGTAGGCGCTCCGATGGAGCTGTATCAGCATCCGGTCAACAGTTTCGTGGCGCAGTTTTTGGGCTCACCCCGGATGAACCTGCTGCCCGCAACGATTGGGCGGCGGGGCAACGAGCACATCCTGCAGGTTCCGGGGCTCGGCGAGCTACCTGTCAGCGTGCCTGGGAGCCTAGACGTGTCGCGCTGCGCGCAAATCGGCATACGCCCGGAGTCGATCGAAGTCGTGCCGGCTGGCGAAGCAGGCTGGGTCGCGCGCATTGATTTTGTTGAGCGGCTGGGAGATACGACCTTGCTGTACGCCCGCCTGCCAGACGTTTCACAGCCGCTGTGCATCAAGTTGGCAGTGGCTTGCGTCCCCTGGGGCAGCGGCGACGCCATCTCATTGCGAGCTGTTCGCGGTGCCCTTCATCTTTTCGACAGCACGGGTGCGTGCATCGGTATTCTCTAAATTTCCCTTATGAAAAACGAAGTCCAACTCATCACCTATGCCGACCGCTTGAGCGGCGGAACCCTCCAGGATCTACGTGCGCTTTTGAATGGCCCGCTGGCCGGTGTTTTCGGCGCTGTTCATATCCTGCCGTTCTTCTACTCGATCCATGGTGCGGATGCCGGGTTCGACCCCATAGACCACACCCGCGTGGACCCCTCCCTGGGCGACTGGAGCGACATCAAGGCTCTGGCGCAGGACATGGATGTGATGGCCGATGTGATCGTCAACCACATGTCGTCAGACTCCCCGCAGTTCATCGACTATTCAAAACATGGCGCGGCGTCGCCCTACAACGGTCTTTTCCTGACTTTTGACGCTGTTTTCCCTGAAGGCGCCACCGAGGAAGATCTGATGTCTGTGTATCGGCCGCGTCCAGGTTTGCCCTTCACCTGCATGACGCTGGCCAATGGCGAAAAAAAAATTCTCTGGACAACATTCACGCCCAAGCAACTGGACATTGATGTGCAGCATCCGCAAGGCCGCAGCTATCTTGAGTCAATCTTGCAGGCACTGGCTTCCAACGGTGTGAAGATGATCCGACTGGACGCTGTGGGCTATGCGATCAAGAAGCAGGGCGACAGCTGCTTCTTGATGCCCGAGACTTTCGGTTTCATCGACGAGTTCGCTGCACTGTGCCGCTCGGTGGGGCTTGAGGTTCTGGTCGAGGTGCATTCCTACTATCGCAAACAGATCGAGATCGCCAAACGCGTTGACTGGGTGTACGACTTCGCTCTGCCGCCCCTGGTGCTCCACGCGTTTTTCTTCAAGACAGGAAAGCACCTCAAGCAATGGATTTCCCAGCGGCCGACCAACGCATTGACGGTACTCGACACACACGACGGGATCGGCATCATCGATATAGGCGCTGATCCGTCTGATCGCGTGAACAGACCCGGCCTGGTGCCGCCCCAGGAGCTCGACCGGTTGGTGGAAATCATCCACATCAACAGCGGCGGCCAGAGCCGCGAAGCAACGGGCGCAGCTGCGTCCAACCTCGACCTTTATCAGGTCAATTGCACTTTTTATGACGCGATGGGCCGCGATGACACGGCCTACCTGTTGGCTCGCGCGATCCAGTTCTTCATGCCGGGCATTCCGCAGGTCTATTACGTCGGATTGCTGGCGGGCAGGAATGACATGGACTTGCTTGAGCGTACCCGCGTGGGTCGGGATATCAACCGGCACCGTTACGTGAGCGCTGAGGTCGATTCAGAACTCGGGCGGCCAGTCGTACAGCAGCTCCTCGAGTTGATCCGGCTACGTAATGCGCATCCCGCGTTCGACGGCGCGTTCAGTGTCGAGCCAACCGACGACAGCTGCTTGCACATGCGGTGGATCAACGGGCCTGTGGTGGCTGAGCTGCTCGTCGACTTCACCGACCTTCGCCATGAACTCCTGTTCACGGATGAGGGCGGGACGAGGCGGATTGCTTTTGCCAAGGCGTTTTAAATCGCTTGAATTGGCCCGGCTCGGTGTCCATTGGCGTCGGCCTCTGGACCCAAATGCTTCGAACAGACCCTCAGTGGGTCTTGTACGGAAGAAACTTGCCTGACAGTACGACATTGCGACATTGATGCGGTCGCCCTTGGGGGCGGGCTGGCGCACGAATAAGTCAATGCCTTGGCGGGCCAGGTCTTCCTTGAGAATGAGGCGGATAAAGCCTTTGTCACCCAGGAGGATGCCTTGGATGCCGGACAAGTCCATGTCAACGAACCGTGCCCGGGCCGTGCGTTTCAGTGCGTGATGACCACCAGCACGCTACAGGGCGACTGCTCGATCAGCGCCTTGGAGACGGAGCCACGCCACCAGCGAGCCGCCCATCCGTCCAGATGCTTGTGGCCCACCACGATCAGGTCGGCCCCGATCCGGCGGGCACAGCGTGTGATTTCACTGACCGCATCCCCGATCACCACTTCGCCATGCGCGCTCACCCCGGCATCGGTCAGCTGGCGCAGTCCGGTATTGAGGATGGCCTGGTAGCGGTCTTTCTCTTCTTGCTGCAGCGTTTCGTCATACACGCCGCCATCGAGCCCGAGGGTGCTCAGGGGCAACTGCATCACGGCGATGAGCGTCAGCTCCGAATGGCTCCACTGCGCAATTTCGTGGCAGTCGAGCAAGGCCTGCTGTCCGGGGGCAGAGCCGTCATAAGCCAGCAGGATTCGTTGGTACATGGCAAGCTTCCGATGTGCGCTGGCGATTATTCAAGCGTGAAGCCGATTTTCAGGGACACCTGCCAGTGCGCCACCTTGCCATCGACCACATGGCCCCGGGTCTCGGTGATGGTGAACCACTGGATGTTGCGCACCGTCTCATGCGCCTTGGCAATGGCGGCGCTCACCGCATCTTCAATACCGACGGTTGAGGAACCGGTCAACTCAAGCTGCTTGTACACATGGCTGTTCATCAGTTTGCGCGTGAAACCTTGGCCTTCAGGCCGGGGAGGTAGAGCGCCGACTGCGCAGCAGTCGTTACTCTTGGACTTACCTAAATCACGCTTGCCTTTCTTTTAGTCCGTTGTAAGGTGCAGGCTTTCCACCTGGCTGGGCCGTGAGGCTCTGTCCGTAAAGACCTTGTGACCCACACCTTGCGGTGTATGTCCCCTCGGGAATGTCAGCAACCGGCTCCTGCTTTTGAGGGCAGCGACTAAAACCTTCGACCCTTTACCTTTGGTCTGCATGATTAAAGCCTTGCAGAGCAGCAAACTGAGGAAGCATTTGCTGGTGCGTCTGAACGACCCATTACTAACGTAGCGGACTGGATACCGCTTTCCCTGTTTCAACCTGGCTTCGCTTGTCTTTCGACTTCAAGCTCCGGCCTTTAGGCCGGGGTGGTTGACCGCATTGCTCCCAGGATTTGATTGGCCCTACGCGTTGGAATCTTACGCGTTTTGCACTGAAACCACAAAGAAGTTCATGGGCAGGCGCAGGCCATCGGCGGGCAGCGCGCCCGGCCGCAAGCGCAGGCGGTGCTCCAAGCCTGTAAAGTGCAAGGCTTGCCGATTCCCTGCAAGTATTCATAAGGCTTGGTGCGCGAGATGTCCCGATTCCTGACCTTCTTGACCGTCCTGCTGGCGCTGGCCGCCTGCACGCCGGCCTTCAACTGGCGCGACGTGCATCCCGAAGGCACGCGCCTGAACCTGCTGCTGCCCTGCAAGCCCGACACGGCGCAAAAGGTCGTGCCACTGGGCGGCCAGCCGACGATGCTGGCCATGCTCGGCTGCGATGCGGGCGGCGCGACTTTTGCCGTCGCCGTGGCGGATGTCGGCGATGCCGCCAGGGCGGCATCGGTGCTGGCGCTGTGGCAAGAACTGACGCTGGCCAACATGAAGGCCGCGCCTGGCAGCCGCCAGCCGCTTGCCCTGGCCATTCCGGGCGCATCGGCCGGGGTGCCTGCCACGCGTGTGCAGGCGCAGGGGCAGCGCGCCGACGGCACGGCCGTGAGCGGGCAGGCCGCCTATTTCGCGCAGGGCTCGCAGGTCTTCCAGGTGGTGATGTATGCCCCTCGGATCGCGCCCGAGGTGGCCGACACCTTTTTCTCCAGCCTGAAGTTTGAATGACGCCGTGACGCCAAAGGAAGCCATCGCCCTGCCGGATCGGCTGAACGCCAAATCGGCCACCCTCGTTTTTCTGGCCTTTGCCGCTGCGTACTTCTGCTCGGCGCTGCTGCGCGCCATCACCGCCACGCTGGCGCCGGTGCTGACGCAGGAGTTTTCGCTGCAGGCGCAGGGCCTGGGGCTGCTGGCGGGCGGCTATTTCCTGGGTTTTGCCGCCGTCCAGCTGCCGCTGGGCCATTGGCTGGACCGCCATGGCCCCAAGCGCGTCATCTTGTGGTTCCTGAGCCTGGCCGTGCTGGGCTGCCTGGCCTTTTCAGCGGCCGGCAGTTTTACCGGGTTGCTGGTGGCGCGCGTGCTGCTTGGCATGGGCGTCGGTGCCTGCCTGATGGCGGCGCTGACGGGTTACCGGCGCTGGTTTGACACGGCAACGCTGCTGCGCGCCAATTCATGGATGCTGATGACCGGCTCGCTCGGCATGCTGGCCTCGACCCTGCCGGTGCAGTGGCTGATGCCGCTCACCGGCTGGCGGGCCTTGTTCTGGTGTCTGGCGGCGCTGATCGTGCTGTCGATGGCCGCCATTGCCTGGCTCGTTCCGCGCTGGCGGGTGGCGCCCGCCGCGTCGCCCTCAACGCCTGCGCTGCCGCACGAGGCCGGTTATGCACCGATCTGGCGCAGCCGCTATTTCCGCAAAATGGCCCCGCTGGCTTTTTTCAACTACGGCGGCATGGTGGCGATTCAGACGCTGTGGGCCGGTCCGTGGATGGTCAGGGTCGCCGGCGACACGCCGCTGGAGTCGGCCACCGGCCTGTTCTGGATCAACGCCAGCATGCTGGTGACCTTCTGGAGCTGGGGCCTGGTCAACCCCTGCCTGGCCCGCAACGGCTGGTCGGCCACCCGCCTGATTGCCTGGGGCGTGCCGCTCAGCCTGGCGGTGCTGGCCTGCAACATTCTTGCCGGCAGCGCCACCGGCTGGCCGGGTTGGGCGCTGTTTTGCGTCACATCGAGTGTCATGGGGCTGGCCCAGCCGGCCGTCGGCATGTCGTTCAGAGCCGCGCTGGCCGGGCGTGCGCTGTCGGCCTTTAATCTGGTCATTTTTGCCGGGGTATTTGTCGCGCAGTGGGGCCTTGGTTTGCTGGTTGACGCTTTTTCCGCCCTTGGCCTGGCGCAGGTCGCCAGCTTTCAGGCGGCCATGACGGTTTTTTTATGTTGCTCTATCGCCGCATATAGCTACTTCATCAGTGTGAACGCCGATAATTCAGCGCAATGAACGGCATTCTCATCATCGCCCATGCACCGCTGGCCTCGGCTTTCCTCCAGTGCGTGCAGCATGTCTTTCCCGACCATCCCGCCGGCATGGCGGCGCTCGATGTCCTGCCCAGCATGCCGCCCGAGGAAACGCTGGCCCAGGCCAGCCTTCTGCTCAAGCAGCTCGACACCCCGCAGACCCTGGTTCTGACCGATATCTTCGGGGCGACGCCCTGCAATGTGGCGCAGCAACTGGCCGACGGCGTGGCGACCAAACTGGTCACCGGCATGAATTTGCCCATGCTGCTGCGTGCGGTGAGTTACCGCAACGAGTCGCTCGATGTGCTGGTGGCGCGTGCGCTGGCGGGCGCCAGCCAGGGCGTGATGCAGGTGGCCGTCACCGCACCCCAAAATCAAATACGAAGAGAAAATGATCAAGACCCGGACCACCATCAGCAATAAGCTGGGCCTGCACGCCAGAGCTTCGGCCAAATTCACCAAGCTCGCCGGCAGCTTTCGCAGCGAAGTCTGGATGAGCAAGGGCGAGCGCCGCGTCAACGCCAAAAGCATCATGGGCGTGATGATGCTGGCCGCCGGCATCGGCAGCAGCGTTGAAATCGAAACCGATGGCACCGATGAACAGGCGGCCATGGACGCCTTGCTGGCGCTGGTTGCCGACAAGTTCGGGGAAGGGGAATGATGCCCCCACGGTCGCTCACTGCGTGTAGCTCCCTGCCCCCCGGGGTGGCCGCTGCGCCTGCAGCCCGGCAAAGCCGGTTCTGCGGCCCTGACTTGCATAAAACTGCTGCGCTCACTTCCATCGCCACCACGCTTCTCGCTTCGCGTGCTGTTGTGCTGGTCGGTTCTTTCTCGGGATAACTAAATGACGTTCTCGGTCCACGGTCTGGCGGTCTCGCGCGGTGTTGCCATTGGCCGCGCGGTGCTGGTGGCCTCCAGCCGGGCGGATGTCAGCCATTATTTTGTCGATCCCGCCACCACCGAGGACGAGATTGCGCGCGTCAGGCTGTCGCGCAATGCGGTCATGGATGAAATCACGCGGCTGCAGCATGACCTGCCCAGGGACGCGCCGCACGAAATCGCGGCCTTGCTGGATGTTCACCTGATGCTGCTGCAGGACGAAATGCTCATCGGCGGCGTGAAGCACTGGATCACCGAGCGCTACTACAACGCCGAATGGGCGCTGACAACGCAGTACGAACTCATTGCGCGCCAGTTTGACGAAATGGAAGACCCCTACCTGCGCGAGCGCAAGGCCGACCTGGAGCAGGTCGTGGAGCGCGTGCTGTGCCACATGAAGGGCGCCGCCTCACCGCTGCAGGCGGCCCGGCAAGGCGCGGTGCGGGCCGGCAGCAGCCGCAAGCAGTCGCAGCAGGATCTGCTGCTCGACGACACCCTGGATGTGCCGCTGGTGCTGGTGGCGCACGATATTTCACCGGCCGACATGCTGCAGTTCAAGCAGAGCCTGTTTGCCGGCTTTGCCACCGACGTGGGCGGCAAGACCTCGCACACGGCCATCGTGGCGCGCAGCATGGACATTCCGGCGGTGGTCGGCGCGCGCAGCGCCAGCCAGCTGATCAAGCAGGATGACTGGGTCATCATCGACGGCGATGCCGGCGTGCTGATCGTCGATCCATCGCCCATCATCCTGGCCGAATACGGTTTCAAGCAGCGCCAGGGCGAACTGGAGCGGCTGCGGCTGAACCGCCTGCGCCACACCCCGGCGCTGACGATGGACAGGCAGCGCATCGAGCTGCTGGCCAATATCGAAATGCCCGACGACACGCTGGGCGCGGTCGAGGCCGGAGCCGTGGGCGTGGGGCTGTTTCGCAGCGAATTTCTGTTCATGGGCCGGGCCGGCAAGCTGCCCGACGAGAACGAGCAGTACCTGGCCTACCGCAAGGCCATCGAAGGCATGCAGGGCATGCCGGTGACCATCCGCACCGTCGATATCGGATCGGACAAGCCGCTGGACCGGCCCACCGCCAAGGCGCAGGATGGGCATCTGAACCCGGCGCTGGGCTTGCGCGCCATTCGCTGGAGCCTGGCCGACCCGCCGATGTTCCTGACGCAGCTGCGCGCCATCCTGCGCGCCGCCGCCCATGGCCAGGTCAACCTGCTGGTGCCCATGCTGGCCCACGCCAGCGAAATCCGCCAGACGCTGGACCTGATCAACCAGGCGCGCGCACAACTCGATGCCCGTGGCTTTGTCTATGGCCCGGTGCGTCTGGGCGCCATGATCGAGGTTCCGGCGGCGGCGCTGACGGTGCCGGTGTTCCTCAAGTATTTTGATTTTTTGTCCATCGGCACCAACGACCTGACGCAGTACACGCTGGCCATCGACCGCTCGGACGAGTCGGTCGCGCACCTCTACGACCCCTGCCATCCGGCGGTGCTGCGCCTGATCGCCGACACGATTGCCGAATGCAATGCCCAGAAAAAGGGCGTCAGCGTCTGCGGCGAGATGGCCGGAGACGTCAGCATGACGCGGCTGCTGCTCGGGCTGGGGCTGCGCAGCTTTTCAATGCATCCGTCGCAGATTCTGGCCGTCAAGCAGCAAATCTTGCGGGCGGATACCGGCAAACTCAAGCTGTGGGCGCAGGAAGTGCTGCAAAGCGAAAATCCGGCGGCCTTGCTTTAGACGCGGTGCGGCGGCACATTCAGGGTTGTCGATTGCTATTAAAAAAGTAGCTGCTTACGCATGCTGGATAAGCGCAAAGGCCCTAAAAAGCTTGAAAATTGCGCGCCCCAGGCCTTGCCCTTGTTATTTCACCCGTGTGCCCAGCACCGCCGCACCAATGATCATCACGGCCGCCAGGCCAATGTTCCAGCTCAAGGGGCGGCCGCTCACCAGCATCAGCAGGGCGGTGGAGCCCAGCGGCGTGATGTAGCTCAGGATGCCGATCTGCCGGGCATCGCCGAGCTTGAGCGCTTTGTCCCAGAGGAAAAATGCGGCGCCCAGCGGTCCCCAGCCCATCACGGCCAGCAGCAACCAGTCGCGCGCCGACAGCCCGGCCTGCGGCTCCAGCGCCCAGTGGCACAGCAGCGACAGCAGGCCTGACACCAGCCCGAACAGGCCGATGGCCGCCGTCGGGAACGGTTTGACGCGCTGGGTCAGCAGCGAATAGCTGGCCCAGATGAAGGCCGACGCCAGCGCCGGCACAAAACCCCACGACCAGCCCACGGCACCCGTGGCGTTGTTGCTGGCGCTCAGGATGGCGATGGCCGCTCCGGCAAATCCCAGCAGCGCCGCCGCCACATGCACGGCGCGCAGCCTGAGCCCGGCCAGAAACAGCGGCGCCAGCACCACCATGAACAGCGGCCACAGGTAGTTGACCAGGTTGGCCTCGACCGGCGGTGCATGGCGCAGGGCGATGAACAGCAAAAAATGGAATCCGAACAGGCCGTAAACGCCCAGCGCGAGGGTTTTGGCGGGAACGCTCCAGGCCTTGCGGTCTTGCAGCACGGCCGGCAGCGCCAGCAGGCTGCCCATGAGCAGGGCAATGCCGGTCAGCAAAAAAGGCGGAATGTGCCTGAGCGACACGCCGAGGGCGGCAAGGGTGATCCACAGCGCGATGGCGCCCAGGGCATATAAATTGGCTGGCATGGGCCGCAAGCATAGTGGCGGTTTGAGCGCAGACGCAGCGCGAAACGCCGTATTTTTGAACCAGAATGGGCCGTAATTCGCGCTCAGGCTCACTGCCCAGGCTTACATGTCGTATCGAGCTTAACGATTCATGCGTATTGCAGACACCCGGCAGGCATGTGTTTCGGATGAAATGACTCAGCAGAAAAGTTTGCGAAGCTGCCGGCAACAGCGTCTTGTCGCAGGCAAGCCCTGTGGATTACCAGGAGCAACTCATGAAAATACTCGCAGCAATCGTGCTGGTGCTGACCAGCCTGACCGGTTGTGTCGCCTACCCGGTCCCTTATGACAACGGCCCGCCCCAAGGTCACTATGGCGGACCGCACCGGGGCCAGGGCGACCGCGATGGCGACGGCGTGCGCAACCGCGACGACCGCCGCCCCAATAATCCCTACCGTTATTAAGGCCGCTTCCCGTCAGGCAGCGGCCCGGGCCAGTCACTCGGCTGGCTTGTCGGACACGCCGGCGGCATGCGCCTGCTGGTCGGCGTGGTAGCTTGAGCGCACCATCGCGCCCACGGCGGCATGGCTGAAGCCCATCTCGTAGGCCTTTTCCTCGAACATCTTGAAGGTGTCGGGGTGTACGTAGCGGCGCACGGGCAGATGCGAGGTTGAGGGCGCGAGGTACTGGCCAATCGTCAGCATGTTGATGCCGTGGTCGCGCATGTCCTGCATGACCTGCAGGATTTCCTCGTCGGTCTCGCCCAGGCCGACCATGATGCCGCTCTTGGTCGGCACGTCCGGGTGCAGCGCCTTGAACTTCTTCAGCAGGTTCAGGCTGAACTGGTAGTCGCTGCCGGGACGCGCTTCCTTGTACAGGCGCGGCGCGGTTTCCAGGTTGTGGTTCATCACGTCGGGCGGCGAGGCTTTCAGGATTTCCAGCGCGCGGTCGTCGCGACCGCGGAAATCGGGCACCAGCACTTCAATCGTCGTGCCGGGCGAGAGTTCGCGAATGCGCTGGATGCATTCCACAAAATGGCCGCTGCCGCCGTCGCGCAGATCGTCGCGGTCCACGCTGGTGATCACCACGTACTTGAGCTTGAGCGCGGCAATCGTGCGCGCCAGGTTCAGCGGCTCGTCGGCGTCCAGCGGGTCGGGCCGGCCGTGGCCGACATCGCAAAACGGGCAGCGGCGGGTGCATTTGTCGCCCATGATCATGAAGGTCGCCGTGCCCTTGCCGAAGCATTCGCCGATGTTGGGGCAACTCGCTTCCTCGCAAACCGTGTTGAGCTTGTTCTCGCGCAGGATCTGCTTGATCTCGTAGAAGCGGGTGCTCGGGCTGCCGGCCTTGACGCGAATCCAGTCGGGCTTTTTCAGGATTTCGCCCTGCACGACCTTGACGGGAATGCGCGACAGCTTGGCGGCAGCCTTTTGCTTGGCCAGCGGGTTGTAGGTTTCAAGGCTTTGGACTTCGCGGACGACTTCGGGTGTGCTCATGGTGTGTGTGGTGGGGTGAGGGGTTTGGACAGGGCATCAACTCAGGGCGCAAGGTAGGTGGCGAGCTTTTGGCCCAGCACGTCCGCCGCTTCCTGCCAGCTGGCCGATACGCCGATTGTAGAAAGGTCTGTCGTCCTGAGTCCTGCGTAACCGCAAGGGTTGATGCGGGAGAAGGGTTCCAGGTCCATCGCCACGTTGAGGGCCACGCCGTGGTAAGTGCATTGCCGGCTGACCTTGATGCCCAGCGCGGCAATCTTGCCCAGGCCCCGGAACGGGTCGGACGGATGCACCGGGCCGCTCAGCGCGGCGTGCGAGAACGGGTCGTCCATGCGCACGTAAATACCGGGCGAACCGGCAACGCGGTGGCCGGTCACGCCGAAATGCGCCAGCGTGCGGATCACCGATTCTTCAATGCGATAGACATATTCCTTGACGAAGTAGCCGGCCCGCTTCAGGTCGATCAGCGGGTACACCACCACCTGGCCGGGGCCGTGAAACGTCACCTGTCCGCCCCGGTTGGTTTGCACCACGGGAATCTCGCCGGGGTTCAACAGGTGATCGATTTTGCCCGCCAGCCCTTGTGTATAGACCGCAGAATGCTCGCAAATCCATAGCGCGTCCGGCGTGGACGCGTCGCGCGCGGCGGTGAAGTCCTGCATCGCCTGGTAGGTGGGCAGGTAGTCCACCCGGCCGAGTTGTTGTGTGTCGATGCTCATGTTTGCCTTATGTCCGCCTCAGTTCTTGGGTGTTGTACGGCGGGTCGATGCAGATGCACTTGACCTGTCCCAGGTAAACGGCAGCGGTGGTCAAGGCAGGGGCGCGGTTGAGCCAGTCGAGGATCGGCATCGATCAGGCGCCGCAGCACTTTTTGTATTTTTTGCCGCTGCCGCAAGGACAGGGGTCGTTGCGGCCGACCTTGCGGGCTTCGCGCAAGGAAGGCGCGTGCGTTTGTTTGTGAAGCTTCCAGAAGCTTCGGATGTTGTAGATCGACAGGGACAACAAGGCCGGCAGATTGGCTTGCTCGTCAATCTGCAGCTCGGGTCGGTCGGGGTTGTAACCTTCCGCGAACAACACAATCGGCGTGAGCAGGTCAAAGTTTTTGGGGTTGTTCGTCAGGCCGTCCCATTGTGGGTGGTCCAGCATGGCGAACCGAAAGCCGTCGGCCCAGTCTTTGCAAGCCCAGTTGCCCTGGCGGTTTCCGCTTTCGTCGATCTGGTAGGGGGTAATGCGTTCCCCTGCGTCCACTTCGCTGCTCAATGGCACGAACAGCTTGTCGGGCGTGAGGTCGTGCAGTGCCACCGCCGTGGCCACCGCGATGTCCCGGTGCCGCTGCAGCAGCAACTGCAGCAGGCGGTGCTGGTGCTCGGGATCATCGGAAATCGGCAGCGTGGGCTGGCCGAAAATGGCCTCCATCCATTCGTGGGCGGGCACTGGCACAGGGCCGACGACGCAGGCGGTCAGGTAGCCGTCTGCCATCTCGGCCGACATCGTGGTGGCCGGCAGGCTGGCGTCGTCAAACAGCTTGAACAGCTCGTCGCATTGGGCCTCGGTCAGGGGCTGGTGCGGGCTTTGCTGCGGCAGCGGATGGCGCAGGTTGTAGTCGAAAAAGTCGTTCATGCGGATAGAGGAAAAAGGTAAGCCTCATAGCGTAACGCGCCTGGCCTCGTCAGGAGGCCCACCGGGCTGTGGCTACAGCACGACCTTGACCATCGGGTGCGTGGACAGCGTGCGGTACAGCTCGTCGAGCTGTTCGCGGCTGGTGGCCGTCACGGTGATGGTCACGCCCAGGTACTTGCCGCCCTTGCTTTCGCGCAGCTCGATGGTCGATGCGTCAAATGCCGGGTCGAACTGGTGGGCAATATGGGTGATCGCGTGGACATAACCCTCGGCCTTGATGCCCATGACCTTGATGGGGAACAGTGACGGATATTCAATCAGCGAGTCCTTGCGGGCTTCGGCTTCTGGCGGGTTGGGGGGCGTGTTGTCGTTGTCGGCGCTCATGTCGATGACTCCTCTTTGGCTTGCTGGTAGGCGGCGTACAGTTTTGCATAAATCGGGCCGGGCTGGCCGTTGCCGACGGGCTGGCCGTCCAGCAGGGTGATGGGCAGGATCTCCTTGGTGGCCGACGACAGCAGCAACTCGTCGGCGGCCAGCACTTCGGCCCGGCTGATGCGGCGCAACTCAAAATCAATCCCGGCCGCGCGGCAGATTTCCTCGATCAGGCCATAGCGGATGCCTTCGAGCACCAGGTGGTCCCTGGGCGGCCCCATCACCTTGCCGTGCTTGACGACCCAGACATTGCTGGCGGCCGCTTCGCTGAGATGGTCGCCGCGAAACATCACGGTTTCCAGCGCGCCGGCGTCCACGCTGATCTGGCGCGAGAACACCGCGCCCAGCAGGCTGGTGCTCTTGATATGCGCCTTTTCCCAGCGGAAATCGCCGGCGCTGACGCAGGCCACGCCTTGCGCGCGCTGCTCATCGCTGGGCAGTTTCATCGGGTTGACCATGATGAACACGGTGGGCGTCAAGCCGGGCAGCATCGGGTGGTCGCGCATGGCCACGCCGCGCGTCACCTGGATGTAGATCAGTTGATTGCCTTTTTGGGTCTGTGCGCCCGTTGATAGGGCATGGTCAGCTATTAATTTAAGAGCAATGCCCTGCCACTGGGCGTGTGTCAGCGGATTGGCGATGCGCAGCTCGGCCAGGCTGCGGTCGAGGCGCGCCATGTGCTGCCCGAAGCGGAACAGCTTGCCGGCATAGGCGGGCACGACTTCATAGACGGCATCGCCAAAGATGAAGCCGCGATCGAGCACGCTGATCTTGGCGTCCTTCAGCGTGCTGAAGTCGCCGTTGAGGTAGCAGGGCGTATCGGGCAGGGCGCTGGCGGCGGACGTTGTCATGGATGTGAATTGAATGCGGGAATTAAAGGGAACTGATCAGGGTTCATGGCGATGCTTTCAAGGCGATTGAAATAAGGCCGCAGGCGCCTGTTGCAAGGGCGCTACAGCATCAAACCATGAAAAATATGGCGGCAATGGCGAGAACACCGAGCCCCAGGTTGACCGTGGCCAGTGTGGCAATCTGCCCGACGCGCCGGCCGCCTTCAGGCCAGTTGGCCGCATTGACAGCCTGCTGAAGGCGGCGAAAAGGTCCAAAATAAAGATGGCCGAAAAGTGCAAACATCACCAGGCCAATACCCAGCATGGCATGCCAGCCGGCGGGTGCGTTTTTAATGCCCACGCCCAGCAGCATCGCCAGGCCGGACAGCAGCAAAACGATGACGGCGGCCCATGCCAGGCTGAAGAAACGCTTGAGCGTTTGCGCAATCAGCGGCAGCCGCTGCGGTGGCGCCAGCAGTTCAGCCGCAGCGGGGCGCAGCGCAAACAGCATGAAACTGATTCCCCCCAGCCAGGCGATTGCGGCAAGAACATGCAGGAATTTCATCAGGGCGGGCATCGTGAGTCTTTCATTGGAATGTGCGCAATTCGACATGCTTTTCAATCGCTCGATGGCTCGGGAGGAGGGCAGCAGTCAACGGACGCCAGAGGCGTCATTGTGGGGCATGCCCCCGGAGCTTGATCATCAGACGCCCATGAATTGGCCCCCATTCGGAATGGGCACAAAGCTATTGCCAGACAGCAGGGGTTTCTACGTATAATCAGAGGCTTTGCTGGGGTTGAAGCCCGTAACCTTCGTGTAATTTGTGAGGTACACAATGGCAGATGGACCGGCTAAATACTCTGAAAGCGCTAAAGACTTTGCCCGCAAAAGCGCTGCAGTGGCAACTGGCTCAGGCAGTGAAGAAGTGACAGATGAGGCGCAAGACGAAGGGTTCAAGCCCCTGACGCGCGAAGAAGCGAAAAAAGTTCGGGAGTTAAATCCTCCTGCTTCTTTGTGGGTTGTGCTGGCGGGGCAGGCCGGAGTCGGCATTCTTGTGGCTTTGCTGGCCTGGGTGTTGACGGGCCAGGCGCGAATGGGCTGGTCGGCTGGATATGGTGCGCTGGCAGTGGTCATTCCCGCGGCACTGTTTGCCCGGGGTCTGTCGCGTCAAAAATCGGCAATGCATGGAAATGCGGCGCTGGTCGGGTTTTTTATCTGGGAAATGGTCAAGATTGCCTTGACGGTGGCGATGCTCTTTGCTGCGCCAAGGCTGGTTGAAGGGTTGAATTGGCTGGCTTTGCTGGCGGGTTTTGTGGTGACGATGAAGGTGTACTGGGTGGCCATGTGGCTTCGCCCGGTGCGCAAGAAGTCGATCAATAATTTTTGAACATTGATAACTGGTGATCTATGGCTGCTGCTGAACACGCTGGAACAACTGGCCCGACGTCTGGAGAGTACATCCAGCATCACCTGCATCATTTGCAGAAAAATTTCTCTTTGAGAATGTTGAGCAACACGGCATTGTTGACTTCAGCCTGTTCAACTTCGACTCGCTGCTTTATTCGGTCTTGCTGGGCGTCATTGGCTGCTTCTTTTTGTGGCGCGCCGCCAGCAAGGCAACATCGGGAGTGCCCGGCCGCTTCCAGGCGGCGGTTGAAATCCTGTCTGAACTGGTGGACAACCAGGCCAAGGGCGTGATTCACAATGCCAAGAGCCGCAAGCTGGTGTCGCCTCTGGCGCTGACCGTGTTTGTCTGGATTTTCCTGATGAACGCCATGGACATGCTGCCGGTCGATGCGATCCCCAGCCTCTGGCATGACGCCGGCCCCGCGCTGGGCTTCAATAATTTCATGCGCGTCGTGCCAACGGCTGACGTGTCAACCACGCTGGGCTTGTCCTCCAGCGTGCTGCTGGTCTGCCTGGTTTACAACATCAAGATCAAGGGCCTTGGCGGCTGGGCGCATGAACTCATTGCCGCGCCTTTCGGCGACCACTGGTTTTTGTACCCGATCAATTTCCTGATGCAAATGATTGAATTTGCCGCCAAGACCATGTCCCATGGCATGCGGTTGTTCGGCAACATGTTTGCCGGTGAACTGGTTTTCATGCTGATCGCCCTGATGGGCGGCACATGGGCCTGGCAGTTCAACCCCCTCACGGGTATGTTCTGGCTGGGATTCGGGCATGTTGTCGCCGGAACCGTGTGGAGTATCTTCCACATCCTGGTGATCACGCTGCAAGCCTTCATCTTCATGATGTTGACGTTGATTTACGTGGGGCAGGCCCACGATTCACACTAAGCTTTCTTCTTCTCGTCGTTAGCTTTTCTTTTCCCTTTTCTTTTTACCTTTCCTCTCATCTTTTGGAGCAATCATGGAAAACATTCTCGGCCTCGTCGCTTTGGCTTGTGGTTTGATCGTCGGTCTCGGTGCTATCGGCGCCTCTATCGGTATCGCCCTGATGGGTGGCAAGTTCCTGGAAGCCTCGGCTCGCCAGCCTGAACTCATGAACGACCTGCAAACCAAAATGTTCATTTTGGCCGGCCTGATTGATGCTGCTTTCCTGATCGGTGTTGCTATTGCCCTGCTGTTCGCATTTGCCAATCCGTTTGTCCTGCGTTAATTTTTCGGCAATCCCTGGTACGTTCGATAAGGAATAAGCCGTGAACATTAACTCCACCCTGTTCCTGCAGGCTGTCGTTTTTGCGATCCTGGTCTGGTTCACGATGAAGTTCGTGTGGCCACCAATCACAAAAGCGCTGGACGAGCGGGCACAGAAAATCGCTGACGGCCTTGCTGCCGCCGACAAAGCCAAATCCGAACTTTCCAGCGCCAACAAGCGCGTGGAAGCGGAGCTGGCAACGTCGCGCACCGAGACCGCTACCCGTCTGGCAGATGCAGACCGCCGGGGCCAAGGCATCATTGAAGATGCCAAAGCCCGCGCGGTTGAAGAAGCCAACAAGATCATTGCTGCAGCCCAGGCTGAAGCCGGTCAACAAACGGTCAAGGCCCGCGAGGCGCTGCGCGAGCAGGTTGCCCTGCTGGCGGTCAAGGGCGCCGAGCAGATTCTCCGCAAGGAAGTCAATGCCGGGGTTCATGCCGATTTGCTGAGCCGCCTGAAAACCGAGCTGTAAGCAAAGCAAGGTAGAACAACTATGGCTGAACTTGCAACCATTGCCCGCCCTTATGCAGATGCGCTGTACAAGGCGCAGGGCTCCGATCTGGCCACAACTGCCCTTTGGGTGGACAAACTGGCGGCTGTGGCTGGAAATGCCCAGTTGCTCCAGTTTGCCGACAGTCCAAAGGTCAGCGTGGATCAGGTGTTTGACGTGGTGGCCGGTGTGGCCAGCAATGCAAACGATCCTTTGCCCGAGGCTGCCAGGAACTTCCTGCGCCTCGTGATCGAAAACGGTCGTTTGTCTGCACTGCCCGAGATTGCCAGCCAGTTTCGTTCGCTCAAGAACGCGGCAGGCGGTATGACCGATGCCGTCGTTTTCAGCGCTTTTCCGATGGACGAGCAGGCCTTGAACGACATCGCAGTAGTGCTCGAAAAGCGGTTTGGGCGCAAGCTCGGCATCAAGGTTGAACTTGATCCCTCGCTGATTGGCGGAATTCGCGCGGTCGTGGGTGACGAGGTGCTGGATACTTCGGTAAAAGCCCGTTTGGAACAAATGAAAATGGCGCTGATTGCCTGAACTGACGCGCAAGTGTCACCCGGGTTTTTAGCCAATAACATAGAAAGAAGGAAAGAGTCATGCAACTCAATCCCGCAGAAATTTCTGAACTGATCAAGAGCCGTATCGAAGGCCTCGCCGCAAGCAGCGACATCCGTAACCAGGGCACCGTGGTGTCGGTGGCCGACGGTATTGTCCGCATCCACGGCCTGTCCGATGTGATGCAGGGCGAAATGCTTGAATTTCCTGCCACGGCAGATGGCACGCCAACCTATGGTCTGGCGCTGAATCTTGAGCGCGACTCGGTCGGCTCCGTGATTCTGGGCGAGTACGAACACATTGCCGAAGGCGACACCGTCAAATGCACGGGTCGTATTCTGGAAGTCCCGATTGGTCCTGAACTGCTTGGCCGCGTGGTCAATGCACTGGGTCAGCCCATCGACGGCAAAGGCCCGATCAACGCCAAGCTGAGCGACGTGATCGAAAAGGTTGCGCCCGGCGTGATCGCCCGTAAATCGGTTGACCAGCCACTGCAAACCGGCCTGAAGTCCATCGACTCGATGGTGCCTATCGGCCGTGGCCAGCGCGAGCTGATCATTGGCGACCGCCAGACCGGTAAGACCGCTGTTGCGATTGACGCCATCATCAACCAAAAAGGCAAAGGCGTTTCATGCGTCTATGTCGCGATTGGCCAGAAGGCTTCCTCGATCAAGAACGTGGTGCGCTCGCTGGAACAAGCCGGCGCCATGGACTACACCATTGTGGTGGCAGCCTCGGCTTCCGAATCGGCCGCCATGCAATACGTCAGCGCCTACTCGGGCTGCACCATGGGCGAATATTTCCGCGACCGTGGCGAAGACGCGCTGATTGTGTATGACGACCTGTCCAAGCAAGCCGTCGCCTACCGCCAGGTATCGCTGCTGCTGCGCCGTCCGCCAGGCCGCGAAGCCTATCCCGGCGACGTGTTCTATCTACACAGCCGCCTGCTGGAACGCGCTGCCCG
Organism: Polaromonas hydrogenivorans; assembly: GCF_040105105.1. Taxonomy (GTDB): domain Bacteria; phylum Pseudomonadota; class Gammaproteobacteria; order Burkholderiales; family Burkholderiaceae_C; genus Polaromonas; species Polaromonas hydrogenivorans. The sequence goes on from NZ_CP157675.1 coordinate 253,699, forward strand.
CGTGAACGAGAAGTATGTTGAAGACTTCACCAAAGGCGCCGTGAAAGGCAAGACCGGGTCATTGACCGCGCTGCCGATCATTGAAACGCAGGCCGGCGACGTGTCCGCTTTCGTGCCGACCAATGTGATTTCGATCACCGATGGCCAGATTTTCCTGGAAACCAGCCTGTTCAACGCCGGTATCCGCCCCGCCATCAACGCCGGTATCTCGGTGTCGCGCGTCGGTGGCGCTGCCCAGACCAAGCTGATCAAGAACCTGTCCGGCGGTATCCGTACCGATCTGGCCCAGTACCGCGAACTGGCTGCCTTCGCGCAGTTCGCTTCCGATCTGGATGAAGCCACCCGCAAGCAACTCGACCGCGGTGCCCGCGTCACCGAGTTGCTCAAGCAGTCGCAGTATTCGCCTTTGTCCGTCTCCACCATGGGTGCCACCTTGTTCGCAGTGAACAAGGGCTTCATGGATGATGTGGATGTCAAGAAGGTGCTGGCTTTCGAAAGCGGCCTGCACGCCTGGCTGAAGGACAAGCATGCGCCCTTGATGGCCAAGCTTGAAGCCAACAAAGCCATGGACAAGGATGCCGAGGCCGAGTTGACGACAGCGGTCACTGCGTTCAAGAAAACGTTTGCCTAAGCTTAGCCGACTTGATCAAAGTTTGGCAAGTGTCTAGAACCCAGTAGGAGCCCATATGGCAGCAGGCAAGGAAATACGCGGCAAGATCAAGTCGGTGGAAAACACCCGCAAGATCACCAAGGCCATGGAAATGGTGGCCGCCTCCAAGATGCGCAAGGCGCAGGAACGGATGCGCGCCGCCCGTCCTTACAGCGACAAGATTCGTAACATTGCAGCTCACCTGAGTCAGGCGAACCCCGAATACACCCATCCGTTCATGGAGTCCAACGACGCCAAGACCACCGGGTTTATCGTGGTGACGACCGACAAGGGCTTGTGCGGTGGTTTGAATACCAACGTGCTGCGTCTCTTGACGACCAAGCTTAAGGACATGCAGGCTGCCGGTGAAGATGCGCAGGCGGTCGCCATTGGCAACAAGGGTTTGGGTTTCCTGAACCGCATTGGTGTCAAGGTCGCGGCGCATGCCACCCAACTGGGCGACAAGCCACACCTGGACAAGCTGATCGGCCCCGTCAAGGTGTTGCTCGACGCGTACAGCGAAGGCAAGATCAAGGCGGTTTACCTCTGCTACACCCGTTTCATCAACACGATGAAGCAGGAGTCCGTAGTGGAGCAACTGCTGCCCTTGACGGCGGACCGGATGCAGCCCGACAAGACCGAGCATAGCTGGGACTACATCTATGAGCCGGACGCGCAAACCGTGATTGACGAGCTGCTGGTTCGCTATGTCGAGGCGCTGGTGTTCCAGGCCGTGGCCGAGAACATGGCTTCCGAACAGTCCGCCCGCATGGTCGCCATGAAGTCAGCTACCGACAATGCCGGCAGCGTGATTGGCGAACTCAAGCTTATTTACAACAAAACGCGTCAAGCGGCGATCACGAAAGAACTTTCGGAAATCGTTGCTGGTGCTGCAGCGGTTTAAGCCGCCATTCAAGATTTAAAGAACGAAAAGGATTCGGTCATGGCTCAAGAGACTCTAGTGGACACAAGCATCCAGGGCAAGATTGTTCAGTGTATCGGCGCGGTGGTGGACGTGGAGTTTGCCCGTAACCAGATGCCAAAGATTTATGACGCGCTCAAGATGGAAGGCTCTGCCCTGACGCTTGAAGTCCAGCAGCAGTTGGGCGACGGCATTGTGCGCACCATCGCGCTGGGCACGTCTGACGGCCTGCGCCGCGGCAACATCGTGTACAACACCGGCGCGAACATCACCGTTCCCGTGGGCAAGGCCACGCTGGGTCGCATCATGGACGTGCTGGGTGCGCCGATTGACGAGCGCGGCCCGGTTGACCAGACGCTGACCGCTCCGATTCACCGCAAGGCCCCTGCCTATGACGAACTGAGCCCATCGCAAGAGTTGCTGGAAACCGGCATCAAGGTGATTGACCTGGTGTGCCCGTTCGCCAAGGGCGGCAAGGTTGGCCTGTTCGGCGGCGCCGGTGTCGGCAAGACCGTGAACATGATGGAACTGATCAACAACATCGCCAAGGCGCACTCGGGCCTGTCCGTGTTTGCCGGTGTCGGTGAGCGTACCCGCGAAGGCAACGACTTTTACCACGAAATGGCCGATTCGGGCGTCGTGAACCTCGAAAAGCTCGAAGACTCCAAAGTCGCCATGGTCTATGGCCAGATGAACGAGCCACCGGGCAACCGTCTGCGCGTGGCGTTGACCGGCCTGACGATTGCCGAGTCATTCCGTGACGAAGGCCGCGATGTGCTGTTCTTCGTGGACAACATCTACCGCTACACGCTGGCCGGCACCGAAGTGTCCGCACTGCTGGGCCGCATGCCTTCCGCCGTGGGCTACCAGCCAACGCTGGCTGAAGAAATGGGCCGCCTGCAAGAGCGCATCACCTCGACCAAGGTCGGTTCGATCACCTCCATCCAGGCCGTTTACGTTCCTGCCGATGACTTGACCGATCCATCGCCCGCCACCACCTTTGCCCACCTGGATTCCACCGTGGTGCTGAGCCGTGACATCGCTTCGCTGGGTATTTACCCGGCGGTCGATCCGCTGGACTCGACCAGCCGCCAGCTGTCACCGGCTGTCGTCGGTGAAGACCACTACAACACCGCCCGTGCGGTGCAGGGTACGCTGCAGCGCTACAAGGAATTGCGCGACATTATCGCGATTCTGGGCATGGACGAACTGGCGCCTGAAGACAAGCTGGCCGTGGCCCGTGCCCGCAAGATCCAGCGTTTCCTGTCGCAGCCTTTCCACGTTGCCGAAGTGTTTACCGGGTCGCCCGGCAAGTACGTCAGCCTGGCCGAAACCATTCGCGGCTTCAAGATGATTGTTGCCGGCGAGTGCGACCATTTGCCGGAGCAGGCCTTCTACATGGTCGGCACCATTGATGAAGCCTTCGAAAAAGCCAAGAAGATGTAAGTAAAGCCGGCGTTTGGGCCAGCCGCGTGACGGCTTGGTTCATGCGCCAACTTTCTTCACATCTTTTAAATTGGAGTACGTATGAATACCATCCACGTCGATGTCGTCAGCGCAGAAGAGTCCATCTTCTCCGGCGAGGCCCGGTTTGTGGCTTTGCCAGGCGAAGCGGGCGAACTGGGTATTTACCCACGCCACACGCCGCTGATCACCCGCATCCGGCCGGGCGCCGTGCGCATTGAAAAGGCGGATGGCACGGAAGAGTTTGTGTTTGTCGCCGGCGGCCTGCTGGAAGTGCAGCCGAACTGCGTGACCGTCCTGAGCGATACCGCCATTCGCGGCAAGGATCTGGACGAAGCCAAGGCCACCGCCGCCAAGGCGCTGGCCGAAGAAGCTCTGAAAAACGCCAAGAACGATATTGATATCGCCATGGCGCAGTCCGAACTGGCCGTCATGGCCGCCCAGATTGCAGCGCTGCGCAAATACCGCCAGAAAAAATAACAACCAATAAACGCAGACTTCGGTCTGCAACTGCAGGCATCCGGCAACGGATATCTGCAATCCGAGCCCCTGCCGCAAGTCGGGGGCTTTTTTATTCCTGTTCGTAATGGCTGGCGGGATTACTGCAGCAGCGGCGTGTCGGGTAGTTCGTTGGGATGGCTGGCTGACGCATCCGTCCGCACAAAATGCGCCACCAGCAGCGTCGAGGCTTCTTCCAGCGCCTGCGTCAGCCCGTCTTCATAGCGTTTTTCCCGAAAGGCGCTGGCCATGTGCGACACCACGGACTGCCAGTGCGTCGCGTCCACATGGCGCATCAGCCCCCGGTCGGCGACGATTTCAATCGCGTGTTCGGCCAGCAGCACGTAGATCAGCACGCCGTTGTTGTGTTCCGTGTCCCAGACGCGCAGCTTGCTGAACATCATGACGGCTCGCTGCCGTATCAGGTCGTTCAGGGTGTTTTTATCGTCCAGCCGCCATAAATAACTGGCAGGCAGTGCGGCCTCGATGCAGATGCGGATCTGCCCGCTGTGGCGCTGCTCGCTGGCCGCGACCCGCTCGGCCAAGCGATGCACCATGTCGGGGGGAATGGCGCGCCGGGTGTCGGCTGCGTCCAGCCACAGGTGCTTGGCCAGGAGTGTGAGCTTGTTCATCAAATGCTTACCAGTTGCCCGAAGCGCCGCCGCCGCCGAAATTCCCGCCGCCGCCGCTGCTGAAGCCGCCCCCGTCGCCGCCACGACTGCCACCAAAACTGCCGCCACCAAAACCGCCACCGCCGAAGCCTCCGGGTCCGCCCCAGCCTGAAGAGCGACCGCCACGGCCCATGCCGCCCAGGCCGCTGATGCCGGAAATCAGCGCGAACACCATGCCGACGACTGCGGCAATGCCGCCGATGACCAGGCTGCTGGTGAACAGCCAGGCCAGCACGCCCACCGCGCCGCCCGTGGCCACCGAGCCCAGCTTGCGGCCCAGCACGCTCGACAGCACCCTGCCGCCGATGGGCACGGCGAAAAACAGGAACACCGCCAGCGTCGTCCAGTCGAATCCGCCGCCGCTGCCGCGATGGGTCTGGCCCTGCTGCGGCGGCGGCAGGTTTTCGCCGGTGATGCGCGCCATGATCTGGCTGGCGCCAGCGTCCAGTCCGCTGGCAAAGTCGCCCTGCTTGAAGCGCGGCGTGATCGCGGTCTCTATGATCTGGCTTGCCGCCAGGTCGGGAATGGCGCCTTCGAGTGCCTTGGTGGTTTCAATGCGAACGGCGCGGTCGTTCTTGGCCACCACCAGCAGCAGGCCGTCGCCAATGCTCTTGCGGCCGATTTTCCAGCTGTCGCCGATGCGCTGCGCATACGCGGCAATGTCCTCGGGCTGGGTGGTTGGCACCATCAGCACGACCACCTGGGCGCCACGCGACTGCTCGAAGGCCGTCAGCCTGGCTTCCAGCGCGGCCTTTTGCGCCGCCGTCAGCGTGCCGGTGCTGTCCATCACATGCGCGGTCAGCGGCGGGACGGGCTGAACGCCTTGCGCCCAGGCCGCGACGCTGGCCAAGGGTAGCCATACCGCCAGTAACAGTGCCTGCGAAAAGATACGCAAAGTCATCGGCTGAGCGGCTTATTTCTTGTTGAAATCGACCACCGGCGGCACGGAAATCTGCGCTTCGTTGGCGACCGCGAAGTTGGGCTTGACCTTGTAGCCAAAGATCATCGCGGTCAGGTTGTTTGGAAAGCTGCGCGCAAGCACGTTGTACTCCTGCACCGTCTGGATGTAGCGGTTGCGCGCCACGGTGATGCGGTTTTCGGTGCCTTCGAGCTGCACCCGCAAATCGCGGAAAGCCTGGTTCGCCTTCAGGTCCGGGTAGCGTTCGCTGACCACCATCAGGCGGCTCAGGGCGCTGCCCAGTTCGCCCTGCGCGGCCTGGAATTTGCTGAAGGCCGCCGGGTCGTTCAGGGTTTCGGGCGTGACCTGGATCGAGGTGGCCTTGGCGCGCGCTTCAATCACCTTGGTCAGCGTGTCCTGCTCGAAAGCGGCTTCGCCCTTGACCGTGGCCACGATATTGGGCACCAGATCGGCGCGGCGCTGGTACTGGTTCAGCACCTCGGACCAGGCCGATTTGGTCTGCTCGTCCAGGCTCTGGAACTGGTTGTAGCCGCAGCCCGAAAGGAGTAAACCCAGCAGGGCGATGAAAGATAAGCGTAATAAGCGCGATGCCATGTAAAAGCCTCCAAAATTCAAGCCTTAACACTACCATAGTCGCATGTGATTGACCCTGATTTGACGCACGCGCAATCCCGATTCACCGATACCGACTCAATCCAATTGGCATCATGCGAAAACCCCAAGCACCGCCTGGCAGCCCCGAAAACGCCGATGCGACCGAAGCGGTGTTTTACGACGCGCTGCAAAGCGGCGATATCGAAAAACTCATGGCCTGCTGGAGCGATGAAGACGATATCGTGTGCGTGCATCCCGGCGGCGCCCGGCTGCTCGGCCCCGCCGCCATACGCGGCGCGTTTGACACCATGTTCGCCAACGGCGCCATTCGTGCGCAGCCGCTCAAGGTGCGCAGGCTGCAGTCGCTGGGCGCCAGCATGCACAGCTTGCTTGAGCGCATCGAAGTGCTGACCGAAGACGGACCACGCCATGCCTATGTCGTCGCCACCAATGTGTACCACCTGACGGCGCAAGGCTGGCGCATGGTGGCGCACCACGCCAGCCCTGGAACCCTGCCCGAGCTGCAGGAAGCGTCGCAAACACCCTTCACCCTTCACTGACAAAATGGCCATGAATTACGGCGCCCCCTGGTGGTTACCCGATGGCAATACACAGACCATCTGGGCCGCCCTGCGTGCGCGCCGCTTCATGGGGCCACCGCCGGTGTTTCGCCGCGAACGCTGGAGCACGCCGGATAACGACTTTGTCGATGTGGACTGGCTGGTGCCACTGTCTGAAAGCGCAGGCCTGGCCGAGCGCGGGGCAGTTCGTGAAGCGCCAAGCGTGGAAGTGGCGAACGAAGCGCCGGGCCGCGCCAAGTCAAGTTCAGCCCCCTCGGGGGGCAGCGCAGCACACGCAGTGGCAAGCGTGGGGGTACCTCTCCTGGTGCTGTTTCACGGACTTGAAGGCTCATCGTCCAGCCACTATGCCCAGGCCTTTGCCGACGTAGCCGGCAGCCGGGGCTGGGCCTGCGCCGTGCCGCACTTTCGCGGCTGTTCCGGCGAGCCCAACCTGGCGCCGCGTGCCTACCACTCGGGCGATTTTGCTGAAATCGACTGGATGCTCAGGCGTTTTGCCGGCCTGAACCAGGGGCCGGTCGTGGCCGTCGGAATCTCCCTGGGCGGCAATGCGCTGATGCGCTGGGCCGGCGAGATGGGCACGCAGGCCGGGCAGGTGGTGACGGCGGTGGCGGCGGTCTGCGCGCCGCTTGATCTGACGGCCAGCGGCCAGGCCATCGGCCAGGGCTTCAACCGTCAGGTGTACACCCGCATGTTCCTCAAATCCATGGTGCCCAAGGCGCTGCAAAAGCTGGCGCAGCATCCCGGCCTGTTCGACCGAGACACCTTGCTGGCGGCACGCGACCTGCATGCATTTGACAATGTCTTTACCGGGCCAGTGCATGGGTTCAAGGGCGTTGACGATTACTGGTCGCGCGCGTCGGCCAAACCCCATCTGGGCCGGATTGCCGTGCCCGCGCTCGCACTGAACGCCTTGAACGATCCCTTCATTCCCGCAGCAAGCCTGCCGCAGCCTGCCGATGTCAGCCCCTGGGTCACCTTGTGGCAGCCGGCGCAGGGCGGCCATGTCGGCTTTCCCGCATCGAATTTTCCGGCGCATGTGCGCGCCATGCCTGAAGCGGTCGCGGGCTTTCTGGCGGCGCAGCTTTAGCCCGTTGCATGACCCCCGCCATCGCTGCGCCAGTCAAGGCAGTGCAAAATATGGGCCATGGATGACATTGTTAAACAAGCGATTGCCAAGTGGCCCAATGTTCCCGACTGCTATGGCTGGCTCGGGCTGGATGCGCGCGGCAACTGGTACATGCGCGACGACCGGGCGCAATCCGCAGGATCTTTTGCGCTGGCCGGAGATGCCGGCCGCCACGCGGCCAGCAAGGGTTCGCTGCTGATGCACGACAAGCTGATTGACTTCATCCAGCGCAATTACGAGAGCGATGCCAGCGGCCGCTGGTTTTTCCAGAACGGGCCGCAGCGTGTGTATGTCGAGCTTGAAGCCACGCCCTTCATCTGGCGGGTCTATGCGGCACCCGGTTTTTCAGTCACGGCGCACACCGGCCAAGCGGCACGCGTCCAGCGTTGTGTGCTCGACGGAGAGGGCCGGCTCTACCTTGAAACCGATTTGGGCTTTGGCCTGGTGCATACGCAGGACATGATGTATGCAGCCGATGCCGTCGAGCAGGGCTTGTGGGTTCCGCAAGAACTCCAGGCCGCTGACTTGCCCGCTCGTTTTGGCTATGTGCGCACTCCCAAAGCGCTATAAAATACATAGCTTGCTATGCCCGTGCTACTTGCGCAATCGCCTGTTTTTATTGAATTTTCATGAAAAAAGCCGGTCAATGACCGGCTTTTTTGGGAAAGGCGGTTGCCGATCCTTATTTGGCCGCACTGACCATGTAAACAACGGCCGAGTGGATGTCTGCGTCAGAGGCGGCAGAGCCCCCCTTGGGCGGCATGGCGCCCTTGCCTTTGATGGCGCTGGCCGTCAGCGCGTCAACGCCGGTCTGGATGCGTGGAGCCCAGGCTGCCTTGTCGCCAAACTTGGGCGCACCGGCCACGCCTGCGCCGTGGCAGGCGAAGCAAGCCTGTTTGTACAGCGCCTCGCCAGCGCCTGTGTCGGTTGCTGCAACTTTGGCAGTTGCTGCCGGCGCGGTCGCTGCGGCAGGTGTCGCAGCAGTTGCGGCAACCGGAACTGCTGCTGGCGTGGCGGCCGCAGCATCAGCCGCTGGCGCATCAGCCGCGCCGGCGGCAGGCACGGCAGGTTCGGCAAACTTGCCGCCTGCGGCTGTGGTCATGTACACCACGGCGCGGCCGATTTCGATATCCTGAAAGTCTCCGCCGCTCTGCGCAGCCATGGCGCCCTTGCCCTTGAGCGCGGAATGCAGCAGTGCGTCATAGCCGGTGGAGATACGGGGCGCCCAGGCTGCGGCATCGCCGAACTTGGGAGAGCCTGCCGCGCCTGTGCCGTGGCAAGCAATGCACTGGCCTTTATAGACTTCTTCGCCTGTCCTCAGGGGGCGGTTGGCATCGCGGATTTCAACCATGCCAACTTTCTGGATGCGCTCGGCCACGGCCCGTTCTGCGTCATCAGCGCCGGCCAGCGGTTTATCGGCCGAGGCGACGTAATAAACCAGCCCGATAATTGCAAAAACCGGAACAACGAAAGAGAAAAAAACAGCCGCCAGCAGTTGTTTGGGGGTTTTAATCGGGCCCGTGTGGGCTTCTTCGTGGGCCGTGGTGTGATCGTTTGCGCTCATTGCGTCCTCAAAAAACTGAAAATCGGGGGACTGTTGCGGGCTGCTTCAGCATCGGCGCATTATAGCGGGGGCCTTGAAAATTCTGATCAGGCCGGACTGGCTGATAGAATCCGGAATTGATATGCGGTATGGGTCGTTCCAGCCGCTCAATTGCCTCGAAGTCCACGTCCCGGACTTTGGTGCAAGTCGTCATTCAGCGTTGCGGCTGTAGCTCAGTGGATAGAGTATTGGCCTCCGAAGCCAAGGGTCGTGGGTTCGATCCCCGCCAGCCGCACCAATATCATTCAAGTCCTTGATTCTCAAGGACTTTTCTGCTTTAGTGCTGTCTGCTACATCGCCTTGCTACAAAGGTGGTGCATTGTGACTGGACTTTTTCGACGTGGTGGGATGTGGTGGACGCGCTTGGTCGTACCCAAGCGGCTTCGAGAAGCAGCAGGGCGGCGAGAGTTTATGCAGTCCACCCGAACTCATGAGTTGGCGATTGCAAGGCTGAGACAGCTGGTTTGCAACGACATCTCTGCCGTTGACTAGGTTTGCAGTGCTTAGTAGCCGCCGCGACCACCGCCGCCGCCGTAGCCACCACCACCAGAACGATCTCCGCCGCCGTAGCCACCACCGCCGCCGCCGAAGCCGCCGGTACGGGGGGGACGTGCTTCCATGGGACGGGCTTCGTTCACGGTGATGCTGCGGCCGCCAAGAGACTGACCGTTCATGCCGTTGATGGCAGCTTGCGCTTCGGCATCGCTGGCCATTTCGACGAAGCCAAAGCCCTTGGAGCGACCTGTGTCGCGTTCCATCATGACTTTAGCGCTGGTGACAGCGCCGAATTGACCAAAAGACTGTTGCAGATCTTCGTCACGCACCGTGTAAGGCAGGTTGCCGACGTAAAGTTTGTTGCCCATGGGGACTCCTTAAAAAAACATAAAACAAAAGCGATGGGGTTCCGAAAGCACAACAAACCCAAGAAGTACCGCCGTAGCGCGCGAAACTGACCGATCACCTAACCTGTGCGGGTGTTTTGCTACCCGCACATTTGAATTATGCGTTAGGAAACGCGCGGCAATAACATTCCTTGGCTGTTAGCTATAGAGCTGCCTCCAGCTTGGCGTTCATAGACGCCCCGCCGGCGCCAGCGCCGACGACCCGGGAATGCCTCCGTTCGCAAGCAAACAGACCACGCACTGAAAAGTGCCCAAAGTTGGATAGATGACCAGGAACGAAGGAACTCCAATGGCATGGCTGCCATGGCTCGGACTGGTTTTCTGCCTGCTGGCGCTCGCTGCTGTCGACTTCTCTGTTTATGGCGCCAAACGGTGGATCGACACCACGCGGGCGCTGACCAGCAGGCTCGAAGCGGCCCGAATTGACGAGAAGGCTCAGGCGTCGTCCCCGGTGCGTTACGACTCGCGCGAACTCGAGGGCTTGCCCGCGCCGGTGCAACGCTACTTCCGTGCAGTGCTCAAAGATGGCCAGCCCCTCATCGCTGCCGTTACGCTCGAACTCGCCGGCACCATCAACCTTTCCGCCACTGATGAGCAGTGGAAGCCGTTGTCACCCGTCGCCCTGGCTTCCTGTGGGACGCCGAAGTGTCGATGCTGCCGGGCGTGGCGGTGCGCGTGGTCGACAGCTACATCGCTGGCGAGGGCCTGCTGCAGGCTGCAGCCCTGGGCTTGTTCACAGTGGCCGACGTCCATGGCGGAGGCGAGATTGCCTGCGGCGAAATGATGCGATTTTTCGCCGAAGCAGCGTGGGTGCGCCCGAAAGGGCGCAAGCCGTACTTTCTCGGCACCGTCACGTCGCTGACCTACGAGTTTTCGCCATGAGACTGCGTCGTGCGATTGCAGAGGTGGCCGCTGGCTTACAAGATCCCGACGCTGGCCGCCTCTGCACCACAGTTGCGGCCATGAATCTATAACACGATGATGCCTTGCTCAGATCTGGGCACCATGCGGAAGCCGACCAAACGGCTACTGATTAGAAATGGATTGAACTTTCAGAAAGTTGCCGGTGGTGAATGGCAGCAAACGCTGAAAAACCGACACCGAAGTGAATACCATCGGAACTGATGGAAAGGCGCGTGATACAAAATCCTGCTACATAATTGCAGTTTTACCCGGTGATGTAGAGGGTAAAAGTCGTGGGTTGGATCCCGCCAGCGCACCATTCATGCATTGCCACGGGTTTGCAGTCTTTGACGGGGCATGATCCGTCATTCGCACCCTCTGAAACTTTGACGCGAGTTTCAACCCGACATGAATTTCTATTTCTTCATTGACACAGTTGCTTATTGGGCTTTCCGGACGGCAGGATATGCATTGCTCAACCTGGGCGAAGATGCTGCGCTCATTGCCTTCATGTTCTGCTGAACCGCAGTCCTGGACGAGTCCAGACTGCGGCAGTCAGGCAGCGGCTTGTCAGAAGGACTGCCGCTGCGCGCTCATCAGGCCTTCTTGGCCCAGGCGCTGCACCAGGCTTTAGCCCCGACCTGCTTGCCGGCAAACAGCGGGCAAGCACCAGCCGCATCGGTCGGCTTGCCTTGGTAAAGCGCGCAATTGGCGCATTGCTGGCCGGCGACGTATTTGGGGTATTTGGCCTTGTCGGCTTTGGTGGCGTCGCTCTTGTAGCCCAGCGCAACGGCCTGCGGGTCGCTATCCTGCACCAGCGGTGCCGGGGCCTGCGCTTGGGCCAGGCGTGTCGTGGCCAGAATACCCGCGCTCATGACGGATTGAATGACAAAGGTTCTGCGGTTCGATTTCATGTGGGTTCTCAATTATTAAAATTGGACCTGGCCAGACGCGGCAGAAAAATTAAACAGCCGCATCGACAAGCATCAATCCGCTCATGCAGCCCCGATGGAGTAGCCTCGGATCAAGACCCGGCCATGTCCCGGTTTTCCAAGCCAATATAGGCAAAATCGAGTTTACAGCCAGGCATTGCCCCGTGGCCAGCCAGTGCATCGCATTCCCGTGACAAAGCGCAAACTGTCTTCGTAAAAGCACTGCTGGATTCGCCAACTGCCGTCCATCTTTCAGGGCAGTTTTTAAAACAAGGCGATTGTTTTGCTATTAAATTAGTAGCTAGTAGTGCATATGTGGCGTGCGCTAAAGGCTGTTTTTATTCGAATTTTGCTTCTGCCCATGCGGCACAGCCGTTCAGGCTTCAGGACACCCATCATTCCTGTGGAATTGGAGACGAACTGGATGTACAGTTTTTCAGGTGCGGCTATGCTTGCGAGCCACCTTGACAGAGTCCGCTCTTGCCGCGAGCATGCAGCATCTTTCTTTCCGTCCGGGTGACTTCGTGCCAAGTCATTTTTCCCCAAGCTAACGAGGGTTCCATCATGAAGAGACATTTCCTGCGCACCATTCCAGCGCTGATTGCCCTGTCGGTTTCGCCGCTGTTCGCGGCAGCCCAGGCCGCCTGGCCGGCCAAGCCCATCACGCTGGTGTCTCCTTATGCCCCGGGCGGTACCACTGACCTGCTGGCGCGCCTGCTGGCGTCCAAGCTGCAAGGCGTGCTCGGACAGACCGTCATCGTCGAAAACAAGGGCGGCGCGGGCGGCAACATCGGCACCGACTATGTGTCCAAGTCCAAGCCGGACGGCTACACGTTTTTGGTGGCGTCAAGCGGCCCGCTGGTGATTGCGCCTTCGCTCTATCCGAAACTGCCCTACCAGCCCAACACCGATTTCACGCCGGTCGCGCCGCTGGCCAGCGCCGCCTTCGTGATTGCCGTCAATCCCAATTCAGGATTGACCAGCGTCAAGGACATCATCGCCAAGGCCAAGACCGGCAACCTGGCCTTTGCGTCGGCAGGCTCGGGCACGCCGCAGCACATCATCGGTGAAATGTTCAATGTGCAGGCGGGCGTCAAGATCCAGCACATTCCCTACAAAGGCTCGGGTCCGGCGATGAACGACCTGGTGGGTGGCCAGGTTCCCATGACGTTCGAGAACCCCGTTCCCATCATGCCGCAGGTCAAGGCGGGCAAGCTCAAGGTGCTGGCGGTGACCAGCGCCAAACGCTCGGCGGCGTTTCCCGACATTCCGACGGTCTCGGAACTGGGGCTCAAGGGCTTTGATGCGCAGCCCTGGTATGGCGTTCTTGGCCCGGCCGGCGTTCCTGCGGAAGTCGTTGACCGGATGAACAAGGAGATTCGCACCATCCTGGCTTCCACCGATGTCAAGGCGCGCCTGTTTGCCCTGGGCGCCGAGCCGATGGACATGACACCGCTCGCCTTCAAGACTTTCATTGCGGCGGACACCAAGAAATGGACCGCCGTGGTCAAGGCTTCCGGCGCCACGGTGGACTGACCCAAGTGCAGCGACCTTTTATTGCTCATGGCCACCGACTTGCTTGATGCGCAAACGCTGAAGCAGGCATGTTCCGGCAGCCCTGCTGGAGCCTGCGCCTGCTCGCTGGGCGCCTGCCGCAGCTGGGAAAGCTTTACCGAAGACCGCTGGCCGGCCAAATGGGTCCGACGCCTTGGAACCTTGCGTGATCCGGCCATCGACGAGCCGACCGTGGAAGAGTTTCATCCTGATGGCACGCGCTACGGCTCTGCGGACGCGCCACTGGCGGTGGCATTTTTCCCCTGCAACCGAAGTGACGCCTACGCCTGCGGCCAGTGTGGCCGCACCCTGCTGAGGTATACGGAATATGGCGGCTACTATGTTGATCACCGTGTCCGCGAGGTTCTGCCGGAGCTGATTGTTTAGGCCGGCCTCAACTGGCTTGCCAGATCACCTTTTTACCCGAGGCTTCCCAGCGTTCGTAGTTGGCTGAGTAAATGTCCTCGATGTGGTTGCGCTTGACCTTGAAGGTTGGCGTGATGATGTCGTTGTCAACGGTCCAGGCCGTGGTCACGATCACGAGGCATCCAAGCTGCTCGTGCGGGTCCAGCGTGGCGTTGATGGCTTTCAGGTGCGCGCTCAGCGAGGCTTCCAGTTCGGTGCGCGCGGCCGCATCCCGGCTGCGCGCCACCGCTTCGGCATTGAGCATCACGATGCCCAGCGGCCGGCCCAGATTGGCGCCGGTCACCACGCAGGCTTCGACCGCCTCGTGCATCACCAGCTTGTCCTCGATGGGCGCGGGCGCAATGTACTTGCCCTTGCTGGTCTTGAACAGATCCTTGACGCGCCCGGTGATGCGCAGCTTGCCTTGCGCGTCCAGCTGCCCCTTGTCGCCCGTGCGCAGCCAGCCGTCTTCGGTGAAGGCGGCGCGGCTTTGCACCGGATCCTTGTAGTAGCCCATCATCAGCGCGGGGCTGCGCATCTGGATTTCGCCGGTCTCGGGGTCAATGCGATCCTCCACGCCTTTATAGGCCGGCCCCACCGTGCCTTCCTGGTTGGTGCCCGGCACCGTGAGGTGCGAAACGGCCAGGTTTTCAGTCAGGCCGTAGCCCTCGTTGATGGGCAGTCCGAGCTTGCGGTACCAGCTCAGCAGCGCCAAGGGCATGGGTGCCGCGCCGCCCGCCGCGATGCGGCAATGGTCCAGTCCCAGCGCCTTGAGCACCTTGCGCCGTACCAGTCCGCCGATGAGCGGAATCGACAGCAGCAACTGGAGTTTTGCCGGCGGCAGCTTGTGGTGCACGCCTTGCTGGAACTTGACCCACAGCCGTGGCACCGAGAAAAAGATGGTGGGCCTGGCGCGCTGCAAGTCGGCGGAAAAGGTGTCTATCGATTCGGCAAAGTAAACCCGCATGCCGGTGCGCAGCCAGCCATGCTCGACCAGCACGCGCTCGACAACGTGGGCCAGCGGCAGATACGACAGCATCCGGTCCTGGCCTGTCAGGTCGATGCGTGTGAGGCCGGCATCCAGCGCCCAGGCAAAACTGCCGAAGCTTTGCATCACACCCTTGGGCCGGCCGGTGGTGCCCGAGGTGTAGATCAGCGTGGCCAGTTCGTCAGCGCCCCGAACCACTTCGCCCTGAAGAGGCGCCTGGCGTGCGCAGATGGCATCCCAGCCATCGTGGTTTTTGAGGACATCGGGCGGCGACAGCGGGTAGCTGATGCAGGGCAGGCCGCCTGGCACGCCGGGTTTCATGTTCTCCCAGGCATCGAGCTTGCCGACAAAGCAGGCCTTGGCTTCGCTGTGGGCGAGTATGTGCGCGATGGTGTCGGGCGCCAGCGTGGGGTAGAGCGGCACCGAAACATGACCGGCCATCCAGATGGCCAGGTCGCTCATGAGCCACCAGGCGCAGTTCTTGGAGAGGATGGCGACGTTCGAGCCCGGCTCCCAACCCTGGGCCTTCAGGTGCGCGGCCATGCGACGCACCTGGTCGGCCACCTGGCTCCAGGTGTAATCCTGGATCACGCCGCCGCCCATGGGCTGGGTCAGGGTGATCTGATGAGGCGCTGCTTTTTTCCAGTGGTACAGGCGCTGCAGCGCCAGCATGTCGGGCGAAACAGGGTTCATCGCGCAGGTCTCCTCTCGTCGTTATAAGAGACAGGCAGCGTGGCCATGAACCCGCTTTCGCGTGGAATCGGTTGTCTGCCGTGCCTTTGCTCATTGAGCGTTTCAAACGGCCTGGATGTCAATCCCCTGATTCGTACGTAGGCCTTTGGAAACCCCGCTTGCATGCCCCCTGATGGACCCTGCGTTGTGACGCGATTCCCGGAAACTGGGCAGAGGAACATTTTTTCAGCTGCAATATCAAATAATGCTCATGTATCAGGAGTGCGCCATGAAGATCGTTAAAACTGTTTCCAGCCTGGCTGCCGCCGCGCTGCTGATGGCCGGTTGTGCTTTCACGCCGGTGCAACCGGGCATGTCGCGCGACCAGGTCCTGGCAAGTTACGGTACGCCGACGCGCATCGTGCCCGTGGGCTCGGGGACGCGGCTGCAGTATTCCAGGCAGCCCGCCGGCCAGAGCGTCGTGATGGTCGATCTGGACGCTGCCGGCAAGGTGGTGGCGGTACGGGAGGTCATGACGCCCCAGGAGTTTGCAAGAGTCGAGCCCGGCAAGTGGACCCGCGAGGACGTGGAGCGCGAGTTTGGCCCGCCGGCACGGGTTGACAGGGTGGCGTCATGGCCCGGCGACATCATGAATTACCGCTGGCGCGAGAACAACATTCAGGACATGTTCTTCTGGGTCTATCTGGACGCCGGCAACCGGGTCCAGCGTACCGGTCAGGGCATGGAAATACCCAGCAGGCTGGAATTCAAATTCTGAGTTCTTGCATCATTCCACCGCACGGCCAATTTCAGGCCAGTGGTGGTGCAGGTACACCCAGGCAACGAGTCCGATGGACATCATGCCCAGCGACACCGCGGCCAGGCCCAGCGTGGAATGCATCACCAGCGGTGCGATGACGCCGGCCACCAGTCCGTTGGCCGTGGAGCCGATACACGCCTGCAGCGAAGACGCCATGCCGCGTCGCTCGGGGTACAGGTCAAGCACCAGCAGCGTGACGACTGGCACCATCAGCGCCCAGCCAAAGGCAAACACCGCAATCGGAAACAGCGCCCACGACGCATGGGCCGTGAACAGCAGATTGGCAACGAGGTTCAGTACCGAAGTCACCAGCATGATGACAAAGCCGTGGCGGATCTGCTTTTTGGGGGCTATCTTGCCGGCCAGGCGGCCGCTCAGCCAGGCGCCTGACATGATGCCTGAGATGGTCAGCACAAAGAACCAGAAAAACTGCGTCGGCTGCAAGGCCAGGTGCTCGCCCAGAAACGCCGGCGCCGCGAGCACATACAGAAACATGCCATTGAACGGCACGCCGCTGGCCAGCGCCAGCAGTAAAAAGCGCGGGCTCGAACCCAGTTGCCAGTAGCCGCGCATCAGGTGCCGGACCTCAAAGGGCTGGCGCGCGTCAGGCTGCAGGGTTTCAGGCAAAAACCTGTAGTTGGTCACCCAGAGCACGAGGCCGACTCCGGTCAGAAACCAGAAAATGCTGTGCCAGCCCAAATGCACAAACAGCCAGCCGCCGACGATGGGCGCCAGTGCCGGCGCGACGCCGAAATAGATGGTGACCTGGCTCATGACCTGCTGCGCCTGCGCGGGCGGAAACATGTCGCGGATCACGGCGCGCGACACCACAATGCCGGCGCCGGTCGAGAGGCCCTGCATGGCCCGGAAAAGCACCAGCAGCCCCACGTTTTGCGACAGGGCGCAGCCCGCCGAGGCGAGCGTGAACATGGCAATGCCCCACAGCACCACCGGGCGGCGGCCAAAACTGTCGGCCAGCGCGCCATGAAACAGGTTCATGAAGGCAAAGCCGAACAGGTAGGCCGACAGGGTCTGCTGCATTTCCACCGGCGTGGCGCCCAGCGACAGCGCCATGCCGGAAAAGGCCGGAATGTAGGTGTCGATGGAAAACGGCCCGAGCATGCCGAGCACGGCCAGCAGGGCGGCAAGCGTCCAGCGCGGGCCGCGCCAGAGCTGGTCGGCGTTGGGATTCATTCGTTTTTAAGCTTTAACGCCGTGTCATAGAGTTCGTTGCGCGATGCCCCGGTGATGTCTGCCGTCAGCTTGACGGCGGTTTTCAGAGGCAACTCGGCCAGCAGCAGTTGCAGAACCCGAAGGCTGTCGTCAACGCCTTCGTGCGGACTTGACGCATGCAGCACCAGCGCAAATTCGCCCCGGGTGCGCTGTGGCCCGGCGTCCAGCCAGGCGGCAAAATCCTGCGCGGGCAGGGTGGCGATTTCCTCGAACTGCTTGGTTAGCTCGCGCCCGACGGTGATGAGCCGGCCCTGCAGCACGGCCAAAGCGCGGGCCAGCGCCTCGATGCGGTGCGGCGCTTCAAGAATCACCGTGGCCCGGGGGTCGGCCTGCAAAAGCGCGATGGCCTGGTCGCGCTCGCCAGCCTTGCTGGGCAAAAAACCGGCAAAGACAAAACCGCTGCCGTTGTCGGCGCTGCCTTCGGCGCGCGTCACGCCGGCGGCGCTGAGCACTGTGGTCACGCTGCTGGCGCCGGGTAGCGGCATGACCTTGAACCCGGCGGCCCGCACCGCCGCCACCAGGCGCGCGCCGGGGTCGCTGACGGCAGGCGTTCCGGCATCGCTGACATAGGCCACGCGTTCGCCGCGCTGCAAGCGCTCGACCACCAGCCCGGCGGCTTCGGCTTCGTTGTGCTGGTGCACGGCCAGCAGGGGTTTGTCGATGCCATACTGGCGCAGCAGTGGCTGCGTGTGGCGCTTGTCTTCGCAGGCGATGGCATGCACCAGCTGCAGCACATGCAGGGCGCGAAGGGTGATGTCGGCCAGGTTGCCGATGGGGGTGGCCACGACATACAGCGTGGCTTCCGGATAATGCTGCATGCCCGCTGCGGCGCGTGCGGTGTCCAGGGCCAGTTCGAAAGAAGCGTTCAATGTGGTTTTCCAGAAAACAGGCGGTTAATGTACCGCCCAAGAGCACTGCAGGCGGTGCCGCAGCGTTGCCGAAGCAGGTTACCACCAAGTCGCGCGGGGACGCGGCCGAGTCTGCCGCGCGGGCCTATCTGGTCGGCGCCGGCCTGCGATGGATCGAGTCCAATTATCGGACACCGGGGCGCGGCGGCGGCGAGATTGACCTGGTCATGCGTGCACCCGACGGCACGCTGGTGTTTGTCGAGGTCCGCCAGCGCAGCAGCGCTTCGCATGGCGGCGCCGGGGCCAGCATCAGCGCCGTCAAGCAGCGGCGCATCATTTTTGCGGCACGGCATTATTTGATGCGCTTTGCCAGCCTGCCGCCTTGCCGTTTCGATGTGGTGCTGGTCCATGGCGCGCTTTCCGGGGGTGAAAGTCCGCAGGCCACTATCGAATGGCTGCCTGCGGCATTTGACGCCTCTTGAGCCAGAGCAGGACTTTGAACGTCAGGTGTGTCATGGCCAGGGAATTTGTAACCATACCTTCCCGACGCCCCGGGCGAGCCTTTTGCCGACGCTGTTGCGCGTCATGACCCGCTATCATCAGCCCATGCTTGAACAACGAATCGAACAGCAATTTATCGACAGCGCCGACCTCAAATACCAGGCCGCGCAAGTCTTGTCCAAACCCATTGCCGCAGCGGTGCATGCCATTTTGGCCAGCGTGACCAGCGGCAACAAGGTGCTGGCGTGCGGCAATGGCGGCTCGGCGGCCGATGCCCAGCACTTCGCCGCCGAATTCGTGGGCCGCTACGAACGCGAGCGGCCCGAACTCGGCGCGATTGCCCTGACGACCGACAGTTCCATCATCACGGCGATCGCCAATGATTACGATTTCAGCGTCATTTTCTCCAAGCAGGTGCGTGCCCTGGGCGTGGCCGGCGACGTGCTGCTGGCCATCAGCACCAGCGGCAACTCGGCCAATGTGCTGGCAGCTGTCGAGGCGGCGCATGAGCGCGACATGACCGTGGTGGCGCTGACCGGCCGGGGCGGCGGCAAGATGAACCAGGCCCTGCGCGAAACCGATGTGCATATCTGCGTGCCGCATGAGCGCACGGCCCGCATTCAGGAAGTGCACTCCCTCGTCATCCACTGCATTTGCGACGGCGTGGATACCCAGTTGCTTGGTGATCAGGAGTCTTCGGCATGAACCATGGTGTGATGAAGCGGCTGGCCTGCTCGGTCGGCGCGGCAGTGCTGCTCACGGGTGCGCTCAGTGCGTGCGTCGGCCCCTTGATCGTGGGTGGCGCCATGGTGGGTGGTTCGATGGTGGCCACGGACCGCCGAACCTCGGGCGCACAGCTTGACGACGAGGCCATCGAACTGCGGGCCGCCAGCCAGATCCGCTCCAACCTCGGAACCCGGGTGCGCGTGAGTGTCACCAGCTACAACCGACAGGTGCTGCTGACCGGCGAGGTGCCCAATCTGCAGGACAAGCAGCGGGTCGAGCAGGTGGTCAAGGCGGTGGACAGCGTGGCGTCGGTGGTCAATGAACTGGCGGTACTGAACAGTCCGTCGCTGATGGACCGCTCTTCGGATGCGCTGCTCACCGGCCGCATCAAGGCCATGCTGCTGGACACCAGTGACCTGCAGTCCAATGCCTTCAAGGTCGTGACCGAGCGGAACACGACCTACCTGATGGGCCGTGTCACCCAGCGCGAAGCGGACCGGGCCACCGAGGTGGTGCGCGCCACGCCGGGGGTGCAAAAAGTCGTCCGGATTTTCGAGATCATCAGCGAACAGGAACTCAAGAACCTGGACACCGTGCCATCCGGCATGCAGCCGGCCGCTCCCAAGCCCGCTGGCATCTGAGTTCCCTGCAGCAGCAGTCCGCTGGATGGCGGACTGACTCGCGCTGGTCCGCTTATTTCAGGCGCTTGATCAGGCTGGACGTATCCCAGCGCTGGCCGCCCATGGCCTGCACGTCGGCATAGAACTGGTCCACCAGCGCAGTGACCGGCAGGCGGGCGCCATTGCGCTTGGCCTCGTCAAGCACCAGCCCCAGGTCTTTGCGCATCCAGTCCACCGCAAAGCCGAACTCGAACTGGTCGGCGACCATGGTTTTGCCCCGGTTGTCGAGCTGCCAGCTTTGCGCCGCGCCCTTGCCGATCACGTCGAGCACCTGCTTCATGTCCAGCCCGGCCTTCTGGCCAAAGGCCACGGCTTCGCTCAAACCCTGCACCAGGCCTGCGATGCAGATCTGGTTGACCATCTTGGTCAGCTGGCCGGCGCCGGCCTCGCCCATCAGGGTAAATGCTTTGGAAAAGGCCATGCCGACCGGTTTGACTGACTCGAACGCCGCCGCCTCGCCGCCGCACATGACCGTGAGCGCACCGTTTTGCGCACCCGCCTGGCCGCCTGACACGGGTGCATCGATAAATTGCAGGCCGATATTCTTTGCGGCGCTGTAGAGTTCGCGGGCGACAGTCGCCGAGGCGGTGGTGTGATCGACAAAGATGGCGCCAGGCTTCATGCCGGCAAACGCACCGTTGGCGCCCAGCGTGACCGAGCGCAGGTCATCGTCGTTGCCGACGCAGCAAAACACGATGTCTGCACTGGCGGCGGCTTCGCGCGGCGTGGCGGCACAGGCGCCCCTGAATTCGTCGCTCCAGGCCTGGGCCTTGGCGGCGCTGCGGTTGTACACCGTGACCTGGTGTCCAGCCAGCGCCAGGTGGCCGGCCATGGGGTAGCCCATGACGCCAAGGCCGAGAAAGGCGACCTTGCGGGGATGGGACGGCTCGTAGCTTTTCGTGAAAATACTGGTCATGGGGCTGTGAAGGGGGCTTGTTGAAGAAAGTTCAGACAATGGCAAAGTGCTCGGTGCCTGCCGACAGATCGGTAGACTTGGCGCGTTGCGAATAAAGCTTGATCTGCAGCCGCAGGTCATTGACCGAATCGGCATTGCGCAAGGCCTCTTCGTAAAGAATATGGTTGCCTTCAAAGGCATCAAACAGCGCCTGGTCAAAGGTCTGCATGCCCATGTTGCGGCTTTTCTTCATGATCTCCTTGATCTCGCTGACATCGCCCTTGAAGATGAGGTCGCAAATCAAGGGGGAATTGAGCATCACCTCGACCGCTGCAAAGCGCCCCTTGCTGTCCTGCCGGGGCACCAGCCGCTGCGACACCACGGCCTTGAGGTTGAGCGACAGGTCCATCAGTAGCTGCTGGCGGCGCTCTTCCGGGAAAAAATTGATGATGCGGTCCATGGCCTGGTTGGCGCTGTTGGCGTGCAGCGTGGCCAGGCACAGGTGGCCGGTTTCGGAAAAGGCCAGGGCATGCTCCATGCTTTCGCGGTCGCGGATTTCGCCCATCAGGATCACGTCGGGCGCCTGGCGCATCGAGTTTTTCAGCGCCGATTCCCAACTGTCGGTGTCCAGTCCGATCTCGCGCTGGGTCACCACGCAGTTCTTGTGCATGTGGACAAACTCCACCGGGTCTTCAATCGTCAGGATGTGGCCGTAGGACTGTTCGTTGCGCCAGTCCAGCATGGCTGCCATGGTGGTCGATTTCCCCGAGCCGGTGGCACCCACCAGAATGGCCAGGCCGCGCTTTGCCATCACCACGTCCTTGAGCACCGGCGGCAGGCCCAGGCCATCGAGCGTGGGGAGCACCGCCGGAATGACCCGCATCACCATGCCGACCTTGCCCTGCTGCATGAAGGCGTTGACGCGAAAGCGCCCTATGCCGGGCGGCGAGATGGCGAAATTGCATTCCTTGGTGCGCTCGAACTCGGCGGCCTGCTTGTCATTCATGATGGCGCGCGCCAGCGTCAGCGTGTGGCCGGCATTGAGCGGCTGGGACGACACCTTGGTCAGCTTGCCATCGACCTTGATGGCGGGCGGAAACTCTCCGGTCACAAACAGGTCGCTCCCGCCGCGGCTGACCATCAGCCGCAGCAGGTCATTGATGAATTTACTCGCCTGATCGCGTTCCATGAGTTCTCCTGAGTGTTGCCAGCGGGTAAGGTTAAGGTTGTGCTGGATCAGCTGTGGTGGTCACCAAGCCGGGCGCTCACCACCCGCAGGCGGCGCGACAGCTTGCGCGCCAGCAAGGCAATCAGGCTGGCCGCCAGCGCCGGGTCGGTGGTCATCATCTCATCGAGCGCCTGCGCGCCCAGCACGGCAATTTCGCATTCGGCAAGCGACGTGCAGACTGAAAAACGCACGCCGCTGTCCAGCAGCGACATTTCACCCAGAATATCGCCGGGCCGCGCTTCCGTCAGGTGCAGCCGGTCGCCCCAGGGCTGCTCGCGGTCCACCGCAATGCTGCCGGTCAGCAGCACGATCATGAAATTGCCATACTCGTCCTGGCGAATCACGTCCCGATTGGCCGGCAGGGTGGCAAAGTCAAAAAACTTTTCCAGGCGCGGCACGGCGTCCGGACCCAGCCGCGCCATGTAGTTGTCTTTGCTCCACAGCGCCTGCAGCAGCTTGCTGCCACGCTCGGCGGGCAGGCGCTTGGCGCCCACCTCATTGGCCCGGGCTTCCCACGGAACCAGCGACGTGGCGTCAATGCCTTGCTCGGTAAAAGCGGTGGAGAAGAAAAACGTGTCAGGATGGCCGCCACCCGCAATGGCTGGCGTGGTTTGCCGGATCAATCCGAGTAGGCCTTTCATGACATGCTTCTCCTGGTGGGGCTGGGGCCGTTTCAGCCCGGGAAATTGTCGGGAATCTTGGCTTTGCCGCGTGCTTCCGCGGAGGAAATCACGTTGCGCTTGACCAGGTCCGTCAGGTTCTGGTCCAGCGTCTGCATGCCCACGCTGTTGCCGGTCTGGATCGACGAGTACATCTGCGCGACCTTGGCTTCGCGGATCAGGTTGCGGATGGCGCTGGTGCCCAGCATGATTTCATGCGCCGCCACCCGGCCCTGGCCGTCCTTGGTCTTGCACAGGGTTTGCGAGATCACCGCCTGCAGCGATTCGGACAGCATCGAGCGGATCATTTCCTTTTCCTCGGCCGGAAACACGTCGATGATCCGGTCGATGGTCTTGGCGGCGCTCGACGTGTGCAGCGTGCCGAACACCAGGTGGCCGGTTTCAGCCGCCGTCATCGCCAGGCGAATGGTTTCGAGGTCGCGCATTTCGCCCACCAGGATGGCATCCGGATCTTCGCGCAGGGCCGACTTGAGCGCCGCGCTGAAGCTCAGCGTGTGCGGGCCGACCTCGCGCTGGTTGATCAGGCATTTCTTGGATTCGTGGACAAACTCGATTGGGTCTTCGACCGTCAGGATGTGGCCGTACTCGGTTTCATTCAGGTAGTTGACCATCGCCGCCAGCGTGGTCGATTTGCCCGAGCCGGTCGGGCCGGTGACCAGTACCATGCCGCGCGGCTTCAAGGCTAGGTCGCCGAAAATCTTCGGGCAGCCGAGCTGCTCCAGCGTCAGGATTTTGGACGGAATGGTCCGCAGCACCGCGCCAGCGCCCCGGTTGTGGTTGAAGGCGTTGACGCGAAAGCGCGCCAGACCGTCAATTTCGAAGGAAAAATCGACCTCAAGGAACTCTTCGTAGTGCTTGCGCTGGGTGTCGTTCATGATGTCGTACACCATGGCATGCACTTCCTTGTGGTCCAGCGGATCAATGTTGATGCGCCGCACGTCGCCGTGAACCCGGATCATGGGCGGCAAGCCGGCCGACAGATGCAAGTCAGATGCCTTGTTTTTGACGCTAAAGGCCAGCAGCTGCGTAATGTCCATTCCGGCAAATCCTTGTAAGTTGATTCTGAGTTTACAGTCCGGATTATGACCACGATTGCTCATCATTTACGTCTTGTCCACGACCGGATCAACGCCGCCTGTCTTGCCGCCGGGCGTGACCCCTGCGGCGTGCGGCTGCTGGCGGTTTCCAAAACCTTTGGCGCCGATGCGGTGGCCGATGCGCTGGCCGCCGGACAGCATGCCTTTGGCGAGAACTACATTGTCGAGGGCGTCGAAAAAATCCTGGCGCTGCGCCGCTGGCAGGCGCAAGAAGCGGCGCGCAGCGGCGTGGCGGCAGCGGCGCTGGAGTGGCACTGCATCGGACCGATCCAGAGCAACAAGACGCGGCCGGTGGCCGAACACTTCGACTGGGTGCACTCGGTGGACCGGCTGAAAATCGCCCAGCGCCTGAGCGAGCAGCGCCCGCCTGCGCTGGCGCCGCTGCAAATCTGCCTGCAGGTCAACATCGATGGCGGCGCGAACAAGTCAGGCCTGGCGCCCGAAGATGTCCGGGCGCTGGCCGAAGAGGTCGCCCGGCTGCCGCGACTGGTGCTTCGCGGCTTGATGGCGATTCCCGATCCTGCTATTGATTTTGTAGCTGCTTGCGAAATCCACGCAAGCGCAAAAGCCATTTTTGATCATATAAATGCATCCGGCGTGCTGGCCGTGCCGATGGACACGCTGTCGCTCGGCATGACGGCCGACCTGGAGGCCGCCATCCATGCTGGCAGCACCATGGTTCGGGTGGGGACGGCGATTTTTGGCGGGCGCGGCTGAACCGGCTAGGCCGTTTGAAGCTTCAGGGGCGGGCTCTGCGCGATCAGGTAAGCCTCCAGCGCTTCAATCGGCAGCGGCGCTGAAAACAAAAAACCCTGGAACTGGTCGCAGCCCTCGGCAATCAGGAAGTCCTGCTGGGCCTGGGTTTCCACGCCCTCGGCCACCACTTTCAGGTTCAGGCTATGGGCCAGGGTGATGATGGTGCGGGAAATGGCGGCATCGGCCGGGTCGGTCAGCACTTCGGCGACAAAGCTCTTGTCGATCTTGAGCTGGTCCAGCGGCAGGCGCTTGAGCAAGGACAGCGACGAGTAGCCCATGCCGAAATCGTCAAGCGCCAGCGTCACGCCCAGCGCCTTGAGCGTACCCATCCGGGCCAGCGTGACGTCCATGCCGTCGGCCAGCAGGGTTTCGGTGAGTTCGAGCTTGAGGTGCTGCGGCTTGACCCCGGTGCGCCGGATCTCGGCCATCACCTGGTCCACGAAATCGGGATGCCGGAACTGGCGCACGCTGACATTCACCGCAATGCTCAAATCGGCGGCCTGCGGCCACGCTGCCCAGGCCGCGAGTTGTTCGCAGGCGGTGGCCAGCGCCCACCGGCCCAGCGGCAAGATCAAGCCGGTTTCTTCGGCCATCGGAATGAAGTCGGTCGGCATGACCAGCCCGCGCCGGGGATGTTGCCAGCGCAGCAGGGCCTCGACGCCGTTCACGCGCCCCTGGCGATCCACCTGGGGCTGGTAATGCAGAACAAACTCCTGCTTTTTCAGCGCAATATGCAGCTCGGAACTGACGGCGGCGTTGGCATTGACGGCGGCCTGCATCTCGGGGTCAAAAAAGCACAGCGCGTTGCGGCCCGTGGTCTTGGCCTGGTACATCGCCAGGTCGGCCTGCTTGAGCACTTCGCTGACGCTGTCATGGGCGGCATTGAGCGAGGTCACGCCGATGCTGGAGGTGGTGTAGTGCTGGTGTCCGCCCAGGTCAAACGGTTCGCGCAATTGCTCAAGCACTTTTTCAGCCAGTTTTTGGGCATTTGCGGCGGCGCTGCCTGCGTCGTCGCCCAGGTTTTCCAGCAGCACGACAAATTCATCGCCGCCCAGCCGCGCCACCATGTCGCTGTCCTCGACACAGCCTGCCAGCCGTTCGGCGACCTGCTGCAGCAGCAGGTCGCCCTTGTGGTGGCCCAGGGTGTCGTTCAGGACCTTGAGCTTGTCCACGTCGATGAACATCAGGGCGCCCTGGCGCCGCAGGTGGGCGCTTTGGGCCATCACCTGCTCCAGCCGGTTCAGCAGCATCAGCCGGTTGGGCAGGGTCGTCAGCGGGTCATAAAAGGCCAGCTGGTGAATGGCGTCGGCGTTGACCTTGCGCTGGGTGATGTCGCGCCCCACGGCGACCCAGTGCGTGAGTTCGTCCGCCGTCACCGCCACCTGGACGATCTCCAGTTCGAGCCAGAAGCAGCTGCCGTTCTTGCGGTAGATCAGCAACTCGCTGCGCGCATGCCGCTTGCGCAGCAGCATTTTGGTCATGCCCTGCAATTCGTCCTGCACGGCCCCCGGTCCAAAAAGCTTGCGCGGCGTCTGGCCCAGCACTTCATGGCCGCTGTAGCCGGTGTGCTCTTCAAAGGCCTGGTTGACGAACACGATATAGGGCACTTTTGGCGATCCAGACTGGGCCTCGGCGATGAGCACGATGTCGTTGAGCCGTGAGATGCAGGTTTCCAGCAGCATCAGCTGCTCCTGCGACTTGCGCCGCTTGCTCACATCGCGAAAGTACACCGCCAGGCCTTCGGCGAAGGGATAGGCACGCACTTCGAGCCATTTTCCCAGGCCGGGGTAAAAATCCTCGAATTCAACCTGCCGGTTGGTGGCAATGGAGCGCTGCAGTTCCTGGCGCAGGCGCTGGTTCTTGTCGGTGACCAGGATCAGCCAGATTTCCTTGCCCAGCAGCTCGCCGGTGGTGTGCCGCAGCAGCTGTTCACTTTTCTGGTTGAGGTAGGTAAAGCCGCACTGAGGGTCCAGGGTGACAAAGGCTTCGGTGATGCTGGCCAGCGTGGTGGTCAGCCGCATGGCCAGGTGAAGCGTCTCCTGCTGGGCCTGTTTCTGGGTCGAGATGTCCTGCAGCACGCCCTGCAGGCTTTTTATCTGGCCGCGCTTGTTTTTCACGGCTTCGCAGGCAATGCGAACCCATTTGCGGCACAACGGGGTGTCGATCTGCATTTCTTCGTCAAAAGCAGTGCCATGGCTGCTGCACTGCTGCAGCAGCCCTGCGATGCGGTCCCGGTACTCGGGCGCGAGGCGGCCTGCCAGTTCATCCCATGTGAGCGGGGCATCGGCCGGCAGGTCCAGGATGGCGGCGAATTCGCTGGAATACGTGAGCAGTTGCAGTTCGGGCAGGTCCAGCGTCCAACTGCCGATATGCGCAATGCGCTCGGTCATGGCCAGGCGATGGCTGGTCTGCTGCAAGGCGGTTGGCACCTGGCCTCCCGTCAGGTCTGGACTGCCAGGGATGAAGCCGGGCGGGATGGCTGCCCGGCCGCATGCGCAAACAGCTGTTTGTCGGCCAGCAGCGTTTGCGCAATGCGCTCGCAGGCAAAGCCGTCGCCATAAGGATTGTGGGCAAAAGCCATGGCTTCGTAAGCCTCGGTGTTGCCGAGCAGCAAGCTGGCCTGGCCAGCGATTTCGTCGGCATTCGTGCCGACCAGCCTGACGGTGCCGGCCTCGACGGCTTCGGGGCGCTCGGTGGTGTCCCGCATCACCAGCACCGGCTTGCCCAGCGACGGCGCTTCTTCCTGGATGCCGCCGGAGTCGGTCAGGATGAGCGTGCTCCTGTCCATCAAGTAAACAAAAGGCAGGTAGTCCAGCGGCTCGATCAGGTGCACGTTGTCCACGCCGCCCAGCAGCCGCCTGACCGGCTCCTGCACCTGGGGGTTGAGGTGGACCGGATAGACCACCTGCACGCCGGCATTGTTTTTGGCGATGCGGGCCAGCGCCTGGCAGATGTCTTCAAACCCTTGGCCAAAGTTTTCACGCCGGTGGCCGGTCACCAGCACCAGTCGCCTGGCAGGGTCAAGAAAGCTGAAATCCTTTTCAAATTGTTGTCGCAGGTCAGTATTGGTAACTATTTTTTCGCGCACCTGCAGCAGTGCGTCAATCACCGTGTTGCCCGTGACATGGATGGTTTCGGGCGCGACGCCTTCCCTGAGCAGGTTGCCGCGCGAGGTGGCCGTCGGGGCGAAGTGCCATTGCGCCAGCGTGCTGGTGAGCTTGCGGTTGGCCTCTTCGGGCCAGGGCGAATACAGGTTGCCGGTGCGCAGGCCGGCTTCCACGTGGCCGACCGGAATGCGCTGGTAAAACGCCGCCAGCGTGGCCGCAAAGGTGGTCGATGTGTCGCCATGCACCAGGACCGCGTCGGGCCGCCATTCGGTGAGCACGGATTTGAGTCCCAGCAACACGCCGCTGGTGATGTCATACAAGTCCTGGCCGGGCTTCATCAGGTTCAGGTCAAAGTCGGGCTGGATATCGAACAAATGAAGCACCTGGTCGAGCATGTGCCGGTGCTGGGCGGTCACGCAGACCTTGGCCTCGAAGGCCGGCTGCGCCTGCAGCGCCTTGACCAGCGGTGCCATCTTGATGGCTTCGGGCCGGGTGCCGAAAACCAGAAGAATTTTCTTTGTCATCTGAAATCCCCTTGTGCCAGCTCTGGTGGCGGACGTGTGTTGGTATTTTGCAAGGACGGCGCTTGGCGTCAGTCGCTCTCAAGACGAAAACGTGCCCGCCGACGCTCATGCATTCACGCTCAATCAGCGCTTTGCATTTATGCCTGCTGGCATTGTGTGTCCACTTGTCAAATATCAAGCCGCCATCGGATTGTGTTTTTTAGCCTTGCCGGGCATCGCTGCCGATGGGCTGGCTGGCTTTTATCGCCGAGGTCATTGGCCCTTGCGTGCCTGTATATCGGGTTCGGCGAAGCGCATCAAATCTGTTTTTATTTGCGCTTTATCAATTGGGGTAACCATGGGTTCACACTAATTTCGGGCTTCGCGAAAGCACTTAACCACAGCGAGGAGACTCACGATGAGCGCACTTGACCGACTCAGACATTGCCCGGATGTAGCGACCTTGAAGCCGGCGCTGCACAGGCTGTGCGAAACATTCGGACGCGTGGCCAGGCTCGATGTCCTGACCGCCGTGCATGAAGGCACCCGGCAGGCGATCTGTTTTCTCCGGCTGGACTCGCCGGAACAAGAGCAGGCACTCATGCAAACGCTGGGCGTGGGGCGTTTCGGGGGGGAAATCGTTTTTGTGGTGGATCTCAATTCGGCCGTGGACAACGAGGTTCAGGGACCGTCGTCCCAATGGGTCGAGTTCGACAGCCCTCGTTCGTGCGCACGGCCAGGCTTGTAGCCATGCCCGCCGCCTTCCCTCTGGTTGATCAGCCGTTGAAAGCGCCATCATGCAGCTTTTTCAAATTCATGCTTTTTTACGCAATGCCGCCGGGTTGAAGCGGTTCCCGGAGTGGCGGGCCGTGGCGGCCGTGGCGGCGGCGTGGCTGCTGGGCGCCCGGCCAGCCTTTGCACAGCCCATGCCCACCAGTGGGCGGATACCTTCGTTCAGTGAGTTCCCCCTGGCGGCAACCCTGGCCTCGGTGCTGTTCCTGATCGTCGTGATCATGATGCTGTATGCCGTGCGTCACTTCATCTTCACCATCAACCGCTTGCTCGGCGAGCAGCGCCATCCCTACCTTGACATTGCCATTGCACGCTGGCCCATGATCACCGTGTTCATTGCGGCCCACAATGAAGAAAAAGTCGTTGCCGGTTGCATTGAAGCGCTGCTCAATACCGATTACCCGGCCGACCAGCTGAAGATCATTCCGGTCAATGACCGATCAACCGACAAGACCGGGGCAATCATTGACCGCTATGTGGCACGTTTTCCTGCGCGTATTTCGCCCTTTCACCGCACCCTTGGAAAAGCCGGAAAATCCGCCGCCCTGAAGGACGCATTGGCTTTTGCCGAAGGTGACATCGCCATTATTTTCGATGCCGACTATGTGCCGGGCCGCGGCCTGCTCAAGCAGCTGGCAGCCCCGTTTTTCGATCCCGAGGTGGGGGCCGTGATGGGCCGGGTCGTTCCCGTCAACAGCGGCGCCAACCTGCTGACCCGAATGCTGGACCTTGAGCGCTCGGGCGGCTACCAGGTTGACCAGCAGGCGCGCATGAACATGAACCTGCTGCCGCAGTATGGCGGGACGGTGGGCGGTGTCCGGCTGTCCGCGGTCGAGGCCGTCGG
The DNA here is from genome assembly GCF_040105105.1 of Polaromonas hydrogenivorans. Lineage (GTDB taxonomy): Bacteria > Pseudomonadota > Gammaproteobacteria > Burkholderiales > Burkholderiaceae_C > Polaromonas > Polaromonas hydrogenivorans. The sequence goes on from NZ_CP157675.1 coordinate 283,792, forward strand.
GGGCTGGCATGACGACACGCTGGCCGAGGACACCGACATCACCTACCGGCTCATGTTCAACGGCTGGAAAACCGTTTACAGCAACCGCTCGGAGTGCTATGAAGAGGTGCCCGAGGAATGGAAGGTACGCATCAAGCAGGTCAAGCGCTGGGCCAAGGGCCACAACCAGGTCATGGCGCGCTACTGGTGGCAGTTTGCATGCAGCCCCTACCTGACCCTGGCCCAGCGCATTGATGGCTTGCTGCTGCTTTTTGTTTTTCTCATCCCTTTGCTCATGCTCATCGGCTGGGGACTGGTGCTGGGGCTGTACTTCCTCAACGCCGGCTCGATGCTGTCGCAATTGATTCCCATTTTTGCGCTGATGGTCTATGGCACCTTGGGCAACTTTGCCGCCTTCTTTGAAATCGTCATTGCCGTGTTGCTTGACGGCCATCGCAAGCGCCTGAGGTTGCTGCCGCTCAATATCCTGGGCTTTCTGGTCAGCCTGTTCGCGATTTCCGGGGCTGTCGGGAGCCTGGCGCTCGACGCTCTGTTCAAACGCGAGATGGTCTGGGAAAAAACAATCCGCTATCGCAAGGGGGCTGCCAAATGACGGTTGACTATTCCATCAACTACATCGCCTTCGCGCTGGTCTGCGCGCTGCTGATGCTGCTGCCGTTTTGGCCGGCTTTTCGGGAGTGGCGGCACCCGTCGGATGCGGCGGCGCTGCCGGTTTCGCCCGACTACAGCAGCGACATCGATTATTTCGCCCGGCGCCTGCAGGCCGATGTGGCCGCCAGACTGGGCAAGGGCCCTGCCACGGGTTACTCTGATTTCGACTTCGTGCGTGTGCCGGTGGAGAACATGAACTGGCTCAAGGCCTCGAAGCGGCTGATTTCCGCGCGTGGCATCAAGAGCCCGATGCCGGTTCGCACCATTCAGCCGCTGTATGTGCTGGGGAGCATCCATGCGGGCGCCGAGTCGTCCTTTTCAGTGCTCTACGCCACCGGCAATATCGAATTGGACAAGAAAAGCGAAATCCACGACTGGGCGCATGCCGACGGTGTGGTGCGCCTGGGCCACAAGAGCCTGGCCCTGCGGCGGATTTCGGCCGGCATGGCCATCGAACTGGGTGAGGAAGCCTGGTTTGAGCGTCTGCAGGCACCCGTTCTGTACTTTGGTTCGCGCACCAGCCATGCCTTGCCGCCTGCGCAAGCCGACCAGACGCCGGCAAGCTTTGCCGACCTGCCTGGCGCCGTGCGGCAAACCCCTTCGCTTTTCCTGATTCGCGGCGACTGCGAGCTTCCCGCCGGCAACATCTACTGCGGCTCCCTGATCGTGACCGGTTTCCTGACCGTGGGTGAGCGGACCACGATCACCGGCGACATCAAGTCGCGTGAAGGCATCAGCATTGGCCAGGGCGCCTGGGTCCAAGGCGCCATCACCTGTGAAAAGCGCGTGTATGTGTTCAAGGACGCGCGCGTCGCCGGCCCCCTGATTTCGGAGCGCGATATCCTGATTGGCGCCAATGCCCTGATCGGGCAGCCCGATGCCAACACCAGCGTCAGCGCGCGCAACATCATTGTTGAGAATGGCGTGGTCGTGCATGGCGCCATCTGGGCGCATGAAATTGGCATGGTGAAGTCGATATGAGGCTGGCTCCTTTCGTGGCGAGTTGCGTGCTGGCGGGCCTGGGTGCATTGGGTTTTCCTGCTGCGCATGCCGCTGGTGCCGCTGTTTCTGTTGTTGCCGCTGATGCCCCGCAGCTGGACCTGACTGGCTATACCGAGGAAAGCGGCGTCATTACCGTGCTGCACGGCGGCCATTCGTTCGATCCCTATTTCGCGATGCAGGCGCTGCTGCTGGCGAATGAAAACGGCATGGATATTTCCGCGCCTGCCGAAAAGTTTGTCAACTGGCTGGTGCCCTACCAAAAGCCCGATGGCACTTTTGACCGCTTTTGCCGCAGTGCCCCTAAAAAGTGGCTGGCCTGCAAGTCCGCCGATGCCGATGACTCCCTGCTGGCCATGTGGATGAAGCTGCTTGAAACCATGCCGGCCCAGCTGAAGAAAAATCCGGTCTGGATGAAGAGCTATCTGTCCAGCAAGGCGACGCTTGCGCGTCTGTTCCAGCCTTCGCGCGGCATCTACATGGTCTCGCACCTGTACCTGCATGGCCTGTTCATGGACAACCTGGAGGTCTGGTCGCTCAAAATTCATCAGCAGAGCAGCTTGGCCCCTGCGCAGCGCGCCGAAGCCGACAAGCTCGCGCAGGCCATTCGCGATACCTTCTGGGATCCGGTCAACAAGCGCTTTCTGGTCTCGACCCAGCTTGAGCAGCGGGCGGAAACGCCGGCCTTTTATCCGGACCATGTGGCGCAGATATTTCCGCTGCTGGTGGATTTTCCGTTGCTGCCAGCAGCGCCCAGGACTTACTACCGCAACTGGATGAGTGCACACCGGGCGGACTGGCTCAGCCAGGGCAAGACCGATTACCCGTGGGGCCTGGTGGCCGTGCTCGCCTTGCGCCAGGACGACAAGACCAGTGCCCGCTGCTGGATGCGCGAATCGGGCCGGCTGCGCCACACCTCGCGCTGGGCGGTCACTGACGAGACTTCGTGGCAAATCCTGAGCAGCAAGGGTTTGACGCCTGCAGCCAACACTGCCAATTGCAACTAGGTATGGCGCCTCCCATAATCTGCTCGTACCCGCTGCCTTCATTTGTTCACCACCCAAACCTATGTTCAAAAATACTTTTCTCGTCGCGTTGATTATTTTGGCCAGCGCAGAAACCGCCCTTGCCCAGCAGGCGGACCCTGGCAAGGACATCACCATTCCAGGTCCGCCGGTCCAGGTGTCCGAGGAAGCAAAACGCAGCCTCGAATTGACCATGGGCAGCCAAAGCCTGAACGCCGGTTACAGCAACTGGCGCGACGTGACCTTGCGCGGCACCTATGCGCAGCCCCGCAATGTGTTGCAGGGCGAGGTTTCCGTCACCCGCCGGTTCGACGAAGATGGCGCGTTTCTCGGCGTCAGCGATACCTACACCTTCAATGACGACTGGTTTGGATCGGTCGCGGTCGGCGCGGGCGACGGCGCTTTTTACCTGCCGCGCTACCGCGTCGATGCCGCGCTCTACAAAAAATGGCTGGCCGACCGCAGCCTCGTGACCTCGGTCGGGGTCGGTTACTACAACGCCCCCGATGGGCATAAGGACCGCAGCTTGTCCCTGGGTGCGGCTTATTACTTCACGTCGCCCTGGATCGTGGAAGGCGGCGTGCGCCTGAACCGCAGCAGCCCGGGCTCCGTGCACACCCAGCAAAAGTATGCCGCCGTGACCTATGGCCGGGACAAGCAGGACCTGGTCAGTGCCCGCTATACCTGGGGTGGCGAAGGCTATCTGGCGATTGCGGCCAATACCCAGTTGGTGAACTTCAAAAGCGAGGAGGCCAGCGTTGCCTGGCGCCACTGGCTCAATAGCAAAACGGGTTTGCTGATCAGCGCCAACCGCTACACCAACCCTTCCTACCACCGCTCCGGCATCAATGTTGGCATCTTTCACGACTTTTGAGGAGTTCCCATGCGCGCCGCCACACATTCCATTGCCGAACAGGCCCGCGAACACAACCGCATTGTTCACAAGGCCTTTACCGCGGCAAGGCAGATCCGCGAACGCCATGTCAAGGTGCGTCCGCACCGCGCCATCACGCCGCTAAAAGTAACGCCTTACCTGCTCGCGCAAACGGTCATGCTGCCCCTGGCGATTTTGGGCTTGTTGCTCTGGACCAAGCCGTTCTTGCTGGATTTCTGGCGCGCCTGCCTCATTTTCTGGTCGCGGGGGCTTGACCTTCCCTTCACCATTGCGACCCAGGTCAATCGAGCGGGGCAGTATGCCGTTCGCCTGTCTGGCGGGCCTGACAATGCCCCCATGCCAAGCACGACGAACTTGCTGGTGACCACGGCGATCACCCTGGCTGTGGTTGCGCTGTCGCTGCGCATGAAGGATGCGAAGCAGCCCATCAAATATCCGCTGTGGATTCTGTGCTTTGTGCAAAGCACGTCGCTGATCTATTTCTGGCTCACACCCTGGAGCTTTCCCTACAGCATCGCGTTGCATTGCGAAGAACTCATGACCATCGGTTTTATCGTGATGCTGGCGACGCCCTTCATGCTGGCGATGGGCTACTACATCCTGAACCAGCGCCTGTCGATCAAAATTTTCCACACCATGCTGATTCTGTTGTTCATGGCTGTCCTGGTTCCCCACCAGGTGCTTGCCCAGGCTCTCATCATGCAGGAGTTTTCAGTGCTGTTCATGCCAGTTCTGTACATCTGCTTCGGCGCCGTATTCGATGCCCTGGTCTTTGTCGCGCTGTATTCATGGGCGGTCAGCAATGTGCCGGAGAACGCGACCGTCTGAAGGCGCGGTGCGTGCTTCGGCCATCCCTCTGCAAGGCGCCAAAAGTCTCCTTGCCATGCGGTCTGCGTAAAAAATTAATTCGTTACTTCTCTTGCATAAGGTCCAGACCTTTGGGCTATTGCGCAACGTAGGATGAATCATTTTTGAAGGACATCATCATGGCGACCCCGTTTTTTGGCAAGCGAGACAATGAAATTCCAAGCTCCGGTGTACGCCCTGGCTCCGTCAACAGCTACACGGGCTCGGGCAGCAGCCCATCGGCCACGCTGCACCCCGCGAGCCCCCAAGGCGTGGTCAAGCCGCTGGGCAGCGAGCACGCCGCTTCCGCCGGACATGAACGGGAAAGCGGCAGCAAGCTGACCGTCGGCCCCAACATCAAGCTCAAGGGCGTCGAGATCACCGACTGCGACACGCTGGTGGTCGAGGGCACGGTGGAGGCCACCATGAGTTCGCGGGTCATCCAGATTGCGGAGCAGGGCACTTTCAAGGGCTCGGCCGAAATCGAGATTGCCGAAATCCGGGGCGAATTCAACGGCAACCTGACCGTTCGCCAGAAGCTGGTGATCTACGCCACCGGCAAGGTCACGGGCACCATCCGCTACGGCAAGCTGGTGGTCGAAGAGGGCGGCCAGCTCTCGGGGGAAATCGTCTTCGGCACGCAGGGCGCCAGCAGCAAGCCCGCCCTGATGGCCAAGCCCGGCCTGCAGGCTGCGTGAGCGATAAATAATGATAAAAAATGGCTTTTGCGCACGTCCAGTATGCGTAAGCAGCTATTGATTTGTGAGTATTTGTTCAGGCCAGCGGTCGGCGCGTCTGTTTTCTGGCATCCGATGGCCAAGGCTGCAAAGCCGGCTCAAAACAGCTTGAAAACCAGCGGAATCAGCAGCGAAGCCAGCACCACCTGCAGGCCCAGCGCCAGGCCCGCGTAAGCCCCGGCGTCCGCATTCACATGCATCGCGCGGGCCGCGCCAAGGCCGTGCGATGCGGTTCCCAGCGCAAAGCCACGCGCCGCCCAGCCTTCGGCGTCCGTCGGGATGCGCAAGGCCGCAAACAGGTACTTGCCGAACAGCGCCCCGACCAGCCCGGTAATCACCGCAAACACCGCCGCCAGGGCCGGAATGCCGCCGATCTGCTCGGCAATGCCCATGGCCACCGGCGCCGTGACCGACTTGGGCACCAGCGAAAGAACCAGCTCCTGCGGCAGGCCGAACAGCCGGCCCAGCAGCAGCGACGAGCCTGCCGCCACGCTGCCGCCCGCCAGCGCCGCCACCAGCAGCCGGCCCCAGCGCTGGCGCAGCTCGGCGCGGCGCAGCCAGAGCGGCCAGCCCAGCGCCACCACCGCCGGACCGAGCAGGAAATGAATGAACTGCGCGCCGGCAAAGTAGCTCGGATAGGACACCCCGGTGGCCAGCAGACCGCAGGCCAGCACGATGACCGACCACAGCACCGGGTTCGCCCAGGGTGCCTGTCCGGCGCGAAAGTAGGCGGCATGGGCCAGCACGTACACCAGCAAGGTCGCGGTCAGGCCGAAGAGCGGCGTTGCCGACAGATAGACCCACAACTGGACAAAATCAGACATCGGCATCCTTTGCAGGCGGGCTGGCCGCGTCAAGGGGCTGGCGGCCCGGCAGCAGGTGCAGGCTCAGCACCGTCACCGCTAGGCCGGCCAGGGTGGACAGCATGACCACCGCCAGCATGCGCACGCCGTACTGGCTGACCAGCGAAAGATGCGTCATGACGCCCACGCCCACCGGGACAAACAGCAGGGAAAGGTGCGACAGCAAAAATCCCGCGCACTCGGCAACCGGCGTTTGAACGGCGGGCCAGCGCAGCGCCAGCAGCAGCAGCACCATGCCGATGACCGGACCCGGCAGCGGCAGGGCCAGGCCGCGCGCCAGCAACTCGCCCGCCGACTGAAAGACCAGCAGCCAGACCATTCCGCGTAAGGCATTCATTGCTTGGGTTCCTCAAATAACGCGTGGGGCGGTTGATGTCAGAAGCGCGGCAGATCCGGGTGCGAGATCTTGCCGCCGCGCACCAGCATTTTTCCGTACTCGGCGCAGCGGTGCAGCGTGGGGATGACCTTGCCCGGATTGAGCAGGCCCTTGGGGTCAAAGGCGCGCTTGACGCCGAACATCTGCTCGTTTTCCGCCGCCGAGAACTGCACGCACATCGAGTTGAGCTTTTCCACGCCCACGCCATGCTCGCCGGTCACGGTGCCGCCCATGGCCACGCTGGTTTCCAGGATGTCGGCGCCAAACAGCTCGCAGCGGTGCAGCTGGTCGGCGTCGTTGGCGTCGAACATGATCAGCGGGTGCAGGTTGCCGTCGCCCGCATGGAACACGTTGGCGCAGCGCAGGCCGTACTTGATTTCCATCTCGCCAATCGCCAGCAAAATGTCGGCCAGGCGCTTGCGCGGAATGGTCGAGTCCATGCACATGTAGTCGGGGCTGATGCGGCCCGAGGCCGGAAAGGCGTTCTTGCGCCCGCTCCAGAAGCGCAGCCGCTCGGCCTCGTTCTGGCTCACGGCGATGGCCGTGGCGCCATGGCGTTCCAGCACCGCGCTCATGCGGCCGATTTCTTCCTCGACTTCTTCGGGCGTGCCGTCGCTTTCGCACAGCAAAATCGCCGCCGCGCTCAGGTCGTAGCCGGCGTGGACAAAATCCTCGACCGCCGCCGTCATCGGCTTGTCCATCATCTCCAGCCCGGCCGGAATGATGCCCGCCGCAATCACCGCCGCCACCGCATCGCCCGCTTTGCGCAGGTCGTCGAAGCTGGCCATGATGCAGCGCGCCAGCAGCGGCTTCGGGATCAGCCTGACGGTGACTTCGGTCGTCACGGCCAGCATGCCTTCGCTGCCGATGACGATGGCCAGCAGGTCGTAGCCGGGCGCATCGAGTGCGTCGCTGCCGAACTCGACCTCGTCGCCCTCGATGGTGAACCCCTTGACCTTGAGCACGTTGTGAACCGTCAGCCCGTATTTCAGGCAATGCACGCCGCCCGAGTTCTCGGCCACGTTGCCGCCGATGGTGCAGGCGATCTGGCTCGACGGGTCGGGCGCGTAGTACAGGCCGAAAGGCGAAGCCGCCTCGGAAATCGCCAGGTTGCGCACGCCGCCCTGCACCACGGCCGTGCGGCTGGCGGCATCGACCTTCAAAATCTTGTTGAACTTGGCCAGCGACAGCGTCACGCCCAGCTTGTGCGGCATCGCGCCGCCCGACAGCCCGGTGCCCGCGCCGCGCGCCACCACCGGCACATCGAGCGCATGGCAGGCCTTGAGCACCGCCTGCACCTCGGCATAGGTTTCAGGCAGCGCCACGACCAGCGGCCGCTCGCGATAAGCGGTCAGCCCGTCGCATTCGTAGGGCGTGGTGTCTTCGCGGTTCCACAGCAGCGCGTGGCCGGGCAGCACCGCCTCCAGGGCGCGCACGACCTGCGACTGGCGCTCTGCGCGTTCGAGGGAAGAGAGTTGCTGGGGCGAGGCGGGTGCGTTCATGGTGGGTTCCGTCAGTGAAAGCAAACTGTAGTCCAAGCCGTGCGCGCCGGGGGTGAAGAAATTTAAAGGAGTGTGTGAAATGCGAAAAGAGGGCATTGGGCTGGCGGCAAAGCTGTTTGCGGAAGTGCCGGAAACCGCATTGCTATTTTATTGATAGCTGCTTGCGCATGCCAGTATTGCGGAAATGGCTTGTTTGATGCTTAAACAGGGTTGAAATAGCGCATCAGCGCCAGCACAGCCCTACACCAGGCTCTTGCGCAGCCAGTCCGCAAACGCGGCGCATTCCCAGCGATCCATGGTGCCGGTGCGCCAGCACAGGTAATGCGCATGCGGGCTGGGCACCTTGCGGGTGAACATGTCGCTGGTGCCCAGCCGCACCAGCGAGCCGTTTTCCAGCCACGGCGCGCCCAGCTTGAGGCGCACCAGGGCAATGCCCATGCCGGCGGCGGCGCAGTCGCACATCAGGCCGATGTCGTTGAACTGCGAGCCTTCGACCGGCTCGGGCCAGTCCAGGTTGTTGGCGGCAAACCAGATGCGCCAGGGCTCCAGCGGGGAGCGCAGCAGGTTTTCGCCCAGCAGGTCTTCCGCCGCTTCGAAAGGGCCGTGTTCACGGATGAAAGAGGGCGAGGCCAGCGGCGTGACTTCGTCGTTCATCAGGCAGACATGCTCCAGGTCGGCATAGCGCCCGGTGCCAAAACGCACGATCAGGTCGGAGTCCTCGGCCACCACGTCGAGCAGCGGAATCGACACCTGCAGCGTCAGGTCGATCTCGGGATAGGCGTCGGTGAACTGGCGCAGGCGCGGAATCAGCATCGAGCGCGCAAAGGTCGGCGTGACGGCCAGGCGCAGCTTGCGCTTGCCGGGCGTGGCGCTCTGGCCGGCCATGCCCGGAAACTTCTGCAGCGTGGCCAGCCCTTCGCGCACATGCGCCAGGTATTCGCTGCCTTCGGTGGTCAATGAAAAATCGGCCCGGCCGAACAGCTTGGTGCCGATGATCTGCTCCAGCTGCTTGACCCGGTGGCTGACGGCGCTGGGCGTGACGCAGAGTTCTTCGGCCGACAGGGTCACGCTGCGCAGTCGCGCCAGCGCCTCGAAGGTCAGCAGGCACTGGATGGGCGGGATGCGCTTGGCCGCGCCGATGGGCACTGCATAAGCCTCCGGTGGTGGATTGGCCCTGACATGCCGGGGCGGCGTGTTTTCACCGGGGGAGGACTCGGCAGTGGTCATGGCGTGCCTATTTGAAAATCACGGTTTTGTGGCCATTGAGCACCACCCGGTGCTCGCTGTGCCACTTTACGGCGCGGGCCAGCACCTGGCTCTCGGTATCGCGGCCCATCGCGGTCAGGTCTTCGACGGTCTTGCTGTGGTCGGCGCGCGCCACGTCCTGCTCGATGATCGGGCCTTCGTCCAGGTCGGCGGTGACGTAATGCGCGGTGGCGCCAATCAGTTTTACGCCCCGGTCGTGCGCCTGGTAATAGGGTTTTGCCCCCTTAAAACTGGGCAGGAAGGAGTGGTGGATGTTGATGGCGCGGCCGGCGAGTTTTTTGCACAGCTCGTTCGACAAGATCTGCATGTAGCGCGCCAGCACCACCAGCTCGGCGCCTTCGGCTTCGATGATTTCCAGCTGCTTGGCCTCGACCTGCGCCTTGGTGGCGGCGGTGACGGGCAGGTGATGGAAGGGGATGTTGTAGCTGGCCGCCAGCTGGTAGAAGTCGCGGTGGTTGGAGATGATGGCGCGCACATCGAGCGGCAGCAGGCCCGACTTCCAGCGAAACAGCAGGTCGTTCAGGCAGTGGCCTTCCTTGCTGACCAGGATGACGGTGCGCATGGGCTGCGTGGTGTCGTGCAGTTTCCAGTTCATCTCGAAAGGCTCGGCGAAGGTCTTCAGCTGGCTTGACAGCGCTTCGGGCGCCAGCTCGTCGCAGGCAAACCGCACGCGCATGAAAAACAGGCCCGTGTCCGGGTCGTTGTACTGCGCCGCTTCTTCAATGTTGCCGCCATGCTCGAACAAAAAGCCCGAAACGGCATGAACAATGCCCCGGCGGTCAGGGCATGACAGGGTCAGGATGTAGGCGTGATTCATGGGGCTGAATTGTCGCAGGTGGCGTGCAGCAGGGGGTTGGCGGATTCCCGCCCGTGGGTCGCCGATTGGCGCGGCTTATCGGGTGGCTGCGGGAAGCTGTGCCTGCAGCTTTGCGCAGTGATCGGTGTCGGGCAAGGCCGGCGTGGTCCAGACGCTGTCAAAGGCGTCCGCCGTGTCCGTGCCCTGGCCCTGGCCCTGGCCGGCGCGCAGGTGGATGGATTTGGCCTTCAGGTCGGCGCGCAGGTGCTGCGGCACGCCCAGGCGGCGGTCGGCGTGGCCGTTGCCTGCCAGCAGCAGCACCGTCTTGCCCGGAAACACCAGCTGGTGAATCGTGTCGGCCATGGTGATGTCCCGGGCAATCTGGACGCGCGTCATCGGCGTGATCTGGCTTTCGGGCAGCAGGTTGCAGTGGCCGATGCGGATCGCCTGCTGCTGGGCCTTGAGGGCCGGGCCGGGCAATTGATGATCGAGCTTGCTGTCATTCACGCTGGCCTGCATCTGGTCCGTCGGCAGGTTGGCGCCCAGCACCGGTACGCCTGCGCGCACGGCGGTCATCACGGCGGGTCCGTAATCCTGCCAGGGCCAGGCCTTGTCGTCCCACTTCAGGGCTTTTCGCGCCTGCTCTTCGGTTGAGCTGGGCTTGAGTTTGGCGGTGCTGACGCCGACTTCGGCCATTTCCAGCGCCACCGCCGCCAGCAGGCCCTGGGTGGCCAGGCTGGAGACGATGTGCTGCTCGATACGGTGATGTTCCGCCGCATCGTGCTGCTCGCCGACCAGCAGCACGTCGGCGGGCAGCAGCTTGCCGAGCCGGGCGGCGGTTTCCAGCGCGCTGCGGCTGCCGGTTTGCTCAAGGATGGGCATTTCAGGCCGGCCGGCGCAGCCGGCCGCAAGCAGCAGCGACGCGGCGGCAGCCGTCATCCATGTGGAGCTGAAAGGCAAAAAGGGGCGAAATGTAAGGTGCATCGCTGGATACTAATGCCTTCGTCCCTGAACGCTTTGCGGTTTGCCCTTTGCAGGTGCGCCAGCGCTGGCTGGCGAGCCCCTGCCATTTGACGGGCTTGCGCGTCATGCCGCATGCGCCCTTGCTCGGCCCTGGCGCTCAGTGGCGGAATTTCGACTCGCGCGTGACCATGGAAATATCGACAAACGCCAGCCCCTGATGATTGCTGCTGTCATAGCTGGCGCGCAGGCCGTTGAGGTCGAGCGTAGTGCCTTCGAGCGCCGTCACAAAGCCTTCGCGCGAGGGGCTGGTGCCGGCCAGCCGCAGCGCGGCAACGAGTGCCTTGGCCGTCACGTATCCCTCAAGGCTGCCGTAGGAAAACTCCTGGCCCGGCATGAATCGCGCAAACTCGGTCTGGTACTCGCGCGTGATCGCGGATTTGCGCTCCCAGGGGCTGGGCACGACCTGCGTGAAAACCATGCCGTGCGACAGTTCGCCCAGACGCTTGACCAGTTGCGCCGAGGCGGAATTCACCGCGTAGAAGGCGGTCTGCATCGCCTTGTCCTTGGCCTTGCGAATGAGTTTCTCGTAGATGCCCACGCCGCCGTGGTTAAACACCATTTGCGCACCGGCCTGCTCCAGTTGCGTGACCATAGATCCCAACTGGGCGTCCGTGATGTCGGATTTGAATGGCAGGTCGGCCACCAGGGTCATGCCCAGCCGCTGGCAAATCAGCCTGACATTGGCAAGGTGCTGCTCGCCGGTTTCGGAGTCGGACCGAAGAAAGGCGACCTTGCGCATGCCCAGCGAATGGGCGTGTGAAAGCAGTGCAAAAAACTCCTCGCGGTGCTCTGCGCGAACCGGAAACACCAGCGGCTGATAGGGCCGGCGCAGGGTCGGCGAGCCCGCCATGGGGCCGAAAAAAGGCACCTTGAGTTCATTCGCCGCCTTCATCACGGCCACCGACGGGCCACCCTCGATGGAGCCGAACAGCGCGAAAACCTTGTCTTTCTCGACCAGCTGGCGTGCGTTGGTTTCGGCCTTTGCGCTTTTGTTGTCATCGTCCAGCGTTTTCAGCACCACCTGGCGGCCATTGACACCGCCGCGTGCATTGACCGCGCTCAGGTAGGTTTGCATGCCCGCCAGCACGGCCGTGCCGTAGTCGTTTTTTCCACCCTCCAGGGTGATGCTCTGGCCGATCAATAGTTGTCGGGCCGTGACGCCATCGACAGCCTGGACGGGAGCCCCGGCAAACAGTGTGGCGGACGCGATCAGGCCGGCAAGCAGTTTTTTCATGTTGTGAATCCCTGGTGAATGGCGAAGCGTTTTTTATTGCGGCCTCGCCAAACAAGTCCAGCGAGTTCGCCTGCTGTTTGTAATCCGGCCTTGCAATTTGAAACTGAAAAAGCACGCCTATGCGGGGTCAAAAAACCAGAAAATACGCCATTTCACCAAAAATTCACGAAATCGGGCCAGTCGTTCCTTTCTTATGCCGGTATAGCTATTGATCAGCTTGCATTTTTAATGCAAGAAAACCGGCGTCATGGCCAGCCCGCTGTAGCCTTCGAGCGTGTCTTCCACCTCTTCCTGGGTCGGCGTGTCCCTGGCCCAGGCGCTCAGGCGCTGCTGGAACATTTCCGCCCACGAGCCATCGAGATACACCTCCTTGCCCGAGCGCTTGTCCACGATTTCAAAGCCGTGGCGGGCCAGCTGGGGAACGGCCGGCTGGGGCGCGCAGGCTTCAGGCGCGTTGGCGTGAATCTGCACCACCACGAAAGAGTCCGAGTCGTAAAGCAATTGCATGGATGTGTCCTTGAGTCCTGGTGTCGTTCACCCGCAGATGGCCACGATGGGGCCAACTTCAAGGGGACACGCGTTCTCAGGGATGGCTCAGGTCGCTCAGTTGCTGGTCCACGAAGTCGCCGTTGGCCTGGGTGATCTTGTTGCGCACCGGCAGGTAGCCCAGCGCCGGGGCATACCAGACTTCAACCTTCTGGTCGTAGTCGCGCCTAGGCTGGCGCGACAGCTTGAGCGTTACCAGGTCGCCGAAGGGCAGGCTGAGCAGCTCTTCCTTTTCGACCAGGAAGGTCCAGTGGTCGGCATCGCGCGGCCCGACCGTGAGCGTTGAAAGGGTCGAGCCCACTGGAAAGCCGGCCGGGTTGCCCGCCAGCATGCCGCCGAGCTGTAAAAACACGCTCACCCGGTCTTGCGCGCCCTGCGTCCACGGCACGGAAGGCGTGTTGGCGCTGAAGCTGATCTGGCCCTTGCCGGGCTCGAAATGGGCCGCCACCTCGCTGCGCGACTTGTCGGAAAAGCGGCTGGGCGCCAGGCCCTGGGCGCTGAGCTGGCCGGTGCTGGTCAAGGTGCGCGAGCCGAGAAACAGCGCTTTGGCGGTCATGCTGGCATGGTAGCTGCTGCCGCTGTTTTGCCAGGAAAGTTCGCCCTTGGCGTGGTAGGTCAGACCCTTGGCGCTGCCGGTCATCTTGTATTCAAGCTGGGCGCTGGCGGGAAGCGCCATGGCGGTGACCGGCGTCTGCTTTGGCTGCGGTGGCGAGGGCGCTGCTGCGGCGCTGGCTGGCGGTGTCGCGGCGGTCGCGGTGTCGCTGGCGGCGGGAGGTGCGGGTGCGGTTTCGGTCGCTGGCGCCGAAGGCCATGGCGCCAGGCTGTCCGGCGCTTGCGGGGCAGGCGGCACCTCGGCGCTGCCAGGTTCCTGGGCGGTATCTGCTATTGAATTTATAGCTGCTTGCGCTTGCTGGTCGTGCGCAAAAGGCTTATTTTGCTTAAAAACAGGCTTCTTGACAGGCTTGACGGCCGGTTTGGGCGGGGGTTGAACGGCTGGCTTTGCCACAGCCGGCGGCGCGGGGGGAATGCTGCGGGTGATCAATGCCGGGACGCGCTTCTGAACGGGCTCCGGCGCCGGGCCAAGGCGGGCCGGCCGGGTTTGCAGCAGCAGCGCATGCGCCAGCAGCACCAGCACCGCCAGCAGGCCCAGGGTGCGCCACGGCACAATCTGGCCTGTCATCGGGGGGCTGAATTTCAGCATGTCAGAACGCATCGCCCGGCCATTTGCTCAGGATTTTTTCAGGATTTTTGATGAAACTTGCCACTTACAAGGACGCCTCGCGCGACGGCCAACTGGTCGTGGTGTCGCGCGATCTTTCAAGCGCCCATTATGCGACCGGCATTGCCAACACCCTGCGGCAGGTGCTGGACGACTGGCGCTTCATGGCGCCGCAGCTGCGCGACCTGTCCGACCTGCTCAACAGCGCAAAAGCGCGCCACGCCTTTCCGTTTGAGCCTACGCGCTGCATGGCGCCGCTGCCGCGCGCCTGCCAGTGGATCACGGGCTCGGCCTTCATCAGCCATGTGGAGCGCCTGCACAAGGCGACGGATGCGAAGCTGCCCAAAAGCCGCTACACCGAGCCGCTGATGCGCCAGGGCGGCGGTGATGGCTTCATCGGTCCGTGCGACAACATCGTCATTGCCAGCGACGCATCGGGCATCGACTTCGAGGCGCAGGTGGCCGTCATCACCGGCGACGTGGCCATGGGCGCCAGCCCCGAGGAAGCGCTGGACGGCATCCGCCTGCTGATGCTGGCCAACGACGTTTCCCTGCGCAAGCTGATGGCCGATGAGCAGGCCGGGGGCCTGGGTTATTTGCAGGGCAAGCCCATGACCGCCTTCAGCCCGGTGGCCGTCACGCCCGACGAGGTCGGCGACGCCTGGCGCCAGGGCCGGCTGAACCTGACGCTGCAAGCCACCTGGAACGGCCGCAAGGTCGGCCTGTGCGACGCCGGCGCCGGCATGACGTTTCATTTTGGCCAGCTGGTCTCGCATATGTGCAAGACCCGCCCGGCGAGCGCCGGCAGCATCGTCGGCTCCGGCCCGGTCAGCAGCGCCGACTGGAGCCAGGGCTACGCTTGCATCGCTGAAAAACGCGCGGTTGAAAGCGTTGACAACGGCAAGGCCTCCACCCGCTTCATGAAGTTCGGCGACACCCTGCGCATCGAGGTCAAGGGCAAAAACGGGCAGTCGGTGTTCGGGGCGATTGAGCAGGAAATCACGCCGGCGGCATGAAAAAACACGTCGGGCGCACTGCGGGGCGGCCGACGTGTTGGGCGGTGCGCAGTGCCCGGCAGGCCAGGCGCTTCAAACCATCGGGTTGCTACAAAGGCGCCGCATCGAAGGTGGCGTTCTTGCCTGCGGTGATGCGCACCAGCCAGTCGCTGCCCTGGTCAACGATGGTCATGGTTCCCGACACGGCCACCGGCCGCGCGTACTTGGTTTTTGGATAAGCCCAGGTCAGGTTGACCAGGTTGGTGGTGGTGTTGCTGGCCGTCACGCGCATCTTGCCGTTGGCGGCGATGGCGCTTTGCCATGTCGTGTTGGAACGCTGGACCATGAAGTTGCGCAGCCGGGTCATGGTGTACCAGCGGAACTTGCCGGCCGTCTGCTGCGTGTTGGCGTACTGCAGCAGGGTGGTCATCACGTTGGGAAACTCGACGGCACCGGGCGGGTGGGCATAAATCATGCGATTGGTTTCATTGGTGTATGAAAAGTCGATCAGATCCTTGTACCACTTGTTGATATCGGCCTCCGTGAACAGCAGTTCCTCGAACTCCTCGAAGGTCGCAGCCACCCCGAATGGTGTTACCGGCACGGCCCACATCGTCGGGTTGGGCAGTGCGCCGCCGCGATAGCTGCGGGTGACCGCTGACCCGGTATGGCTGAGCGAGTAGAAGGAATTGACGCCGTTCTGCTGAAGCCAGGTCACTGCCCACAGCGGATTGTTGCCTTGCGGGGCGGAGTATTCCGTCGCGGGTTTGACAATGGCACCTTGAACGGTAATGGCAGCTTGAACGGCGTCGCGGTTGAGCACCAGGTAGGGCTCGAACTGCGCCTGGTTGGTTTCATTGGCGTTCTCGCCGTAGTAGTCGTGAATCCAGCCGCCGTGGCTTCCCACCTCATGGCCCGTCGCGACGAAGTTCTTCAAATGCTGCTTCATCGTGGCGTTGTTGGGCAAATCGAAGCCCAGCTTGTCGCCCGGAACAATGGTGTCCGGTCCCGCCGTGATGTGGATGGAAAACGGCTTGTAGTTCCACACCCCCATGTTCTTGAGGGTCTGTATCGGCGCTTGGGCTTCCTTTGAGTCCAGGTGCCAGTTGAATACCAGTCCGCCAATGCCGTCAGGCACGTTGGTCAGGCGCGGCTGCTTGGCCGGTCCGCGTGCGAACAGGTGCAGGAAGCCGTGCATGGGCATGGAGTCCTCGTACAGCTTGAGGTAAGTCAACG